>CAZSXX010000357.1:0-4674 GCA_964611245.1 uncultured Verrucomicrobiota bacterium
CCTCCGCGAGGGCCACGCCTACGTCAGTCATGACTGGCTCTGCGACCCAAAAGGCTTCGGCTTCGTCGCCGTCAACAACCTCGGCGTGTTCAACATTGGCGACCCGGTGACAGTGATGGGGAACACCCGCCTCTACGTGCAGACCCCCATCCCCGCGCGCATCAAGCTCTTCCACAACGGCGCCATGAAGGAGGAAAAGACCGGCGCGCTCGTCACCTTCGAGACCAAGACCCCAGGCGCCTACCGCGTCGAAGCGTGGCTCGCCGTCGACGACGAGGAGCGGCCCTGGATATACTCCAATCCCATCTACCTCAAAGAGCCGGACCTCTTCACCCTCATGCAGCTCCCCTCCATGGAAACCCGCACCAACGTCGTCGTCAAAAGCGGCATCATCTACACCGACGGCAAGCCCGAGGACGAAGCGAAGCACAAGCTCGACATCTACCTGCCCAAAGGCCAGCGCGGCGGCCCCGTCTTCTTCTTCGTCCACGGCGGCGCCTGGACCTCCGGCGACCGCTCCCAATACCCGCCAGTCGGCAATCGCTACGCAAGCGAAGGCATCATCACCGTCATCCCCAGCTACCGCCTCGCCCCCAAAAACCCCCACCCGGCCCAAATCGACGACGTCGCGGCCGCGTTCGCGTGGACCGTCCGCCACATCGCCGAATTTGGCGGCGACACCAACCGAATTTACATCGGCGGCCATTCAGCCGGCGGCCACCTGGCGGCCCTCCTGACGCTGAATCCGAAACACCTCGCCTCCGTCGGCCTCCCCGCATCGGCCATCAAGGGAACCATCTGCCTCAGCGGCGTCTTCGACCTCTCGGAAGGCAAAGAAAACGTCTTCGGCCTCAGCCAGGAAGTCCGCCGGGAAGGATCCCCCCTGTTCCACGTGCGCCCCGGCGCCGCGCCCTTCCTCGTGACCTACTGCGAATGGGACTACTTTCCCCTCGCGCCCCAGGCCAAACAGTTTCACTCCGCCCTCACCGCCGCCGGCGTCGCGTCCAAGCTCGTCTTCATCCCAAAAGAAAGCCACATCTCGGAAATGCTGGTCGTCGGCAAGGAGGACGACCTGACCGCCCGCAGCGTGCGCGATTTCATCCTTGGCCGGGCGCAATAACCGATTGGCAAATCGGGGCCCCGCCCGAATGCGTGACGATGGCATGGGGAGTAACCTGTCTTCAGCGTGACAGGGGCTCCCACTGGGTTCCCCGACACGAACGGGTGGCCTTGCTTCGTGAGGCCGCCTTTTTTATGGTTCTTGAAGGGCCGCCAGCACCCCCTTCACATGCGCGGCGGCGCGAAGCTCAAGCGGAAAATCCGAAGGCGCTTCAAGGGTCAGGCTGAGTCGCGTTTTATGGGCCAGCAGAAAAACGGCTTCAGCCCAGAGCGGCCGGTCAGCCGGCGGGACATTGGGGTGGATCAACCCCTCCACGCATTCCCAAAGTCCGTCGATGAGGGACGTCGGCTGGATCGGGCAAATTTCGCGGACCGCCTCCAAAATTTTTTTTCCCGGCGCGGGCAGCCCATCCGGATTCACCTCGTAAATGTAAAATCCGTCCGCCTCCCAATCCTCATGGAGGATCAGTGTCAAATCGAGGTCCGGAAGCCCTTGCAGCCAGGAAATCTGGGCGCGCACCTCCTCCGATTGGGCATCCCGGTAATCGCGGTTCAAATCGACCCCTCCCTGGTTTTCCCGCGTGTTTTGGGCCAACCCAGTGGGGTTGACGCAGGGACATAGGAAAATCTCGGCGTCCTTCGGCCATCGGTCCTCCTCTACCAACCGGCGCAAAGCGACCGGCCCAGCCGGTTCGTCGCCGTGAATGCCAGTCGACAGGTAAATCCGCCGCGCCGCGCTGGCCGGGCCGCGCTGGTAGCCGTGCAGCGCGAACTCGCCGACCGTCGCGAATCGCGTCGCCACCCAACCACGCGCTTGGGCCGCTTCATGGAAGCCACGCAAGTACTCGCGCACGTCCAGCGTCTCGCCGTGGTACCGTCCATGGTTGATTCCAAGCCGTTTCATGCTCGCCGCCCCACCAAAACAGCCTCCCGGGCGCGGTGCCCTCACCCGACCTCGCCGCCGTTCATTTGCCGGGCATGTAAACGCCCTTGGTAAGGGTCCTCCGCCGGAAAACCTTGTCCGCCGCGCAGGCATACAACCACGAGCCGTCGGACCCCGCCAAGGCCACACTGACGCTCCCCTTGTCGGAAGGCTTGGCGATGATCCCGCCCAGCCGCCCGGTTGCGTCAAAAACCTGGATGCCCAAATGGCTGGTGATGAACGGCCGGCCGCTCGCGTCCACCGTCATTCCATCGCCGCCGCTGTCCGGACGGCCGACGGGCGCGCGCAGTTCCATGTAGCGTTCACCAGCCGCCAGCGATCCATCCGCGTTGACCACAAAACTCCACGCGTTGGTGCCGCCATATTCGGAGACAATCAGGAATTTTCCGTCCGGAGAAAGGCCGATCCCATTGGGCTTCACAATTCCGCCCGCCGCCACCTGTGGCCGGGACATCTTCTCGGCGGTGATCGGGCAACGGACCACCGTCCCAGCTCGGGTGTCGGTGAAATAAATCCACCCTGCTTTGGAAACCACCAAGTCATTGGGCGTCACATCCGTCGCGATGTCGGTGACCTTCTTGGTGGCGGGATCCAGCGCGACGATTTTCTTCTTTTGGTCGCGGGGGCCATTGACGTCGCCTTGCGAGGCGGCGTAAAGGCGGCCATCAGGCCCGAACTTCATGCCGCTGATTTTCGGGTTTCCTTCGTGATAAACCTCCGGTCTGCCGGTGGCGCCAACCTTGTAAAGGATGGCCTTGCCGAGGTCGCTGAAATAAAAATTCCCGGCGGCATCCGAGCACGCGGCGTCGGTGAACCCGTAACCCTCGCCCACCAATTCCCATCCGCCCTCCTGCGGGAGAATTTTCACCAACGCATCGTCCCCGGCCAGATTGTCCTTGGTCATCGGGGCGGGCAGGGCCGCAATGGGCCGCCAGAGCCAGCGCAGCGCGTCGGGCAGGATCGAGCCTCCATGCTTCGAGTTGTGGGCGCCATCGCCGAGAATGAATTTGTGGTCATACCCGGCGAACGCCAAGGCGGACGCCATTTCCTGGTTGGCCAGCGGCCAGTTGCCATGCAGGTTGTTCAGGTCATTCGATCCGTCCTGCAGGAACACGCGGATGGGCTTGCGTTCGGTCTTCCGAATCCACGCCGGATAATTGTGCCCGCCGCGGATGTTCGTGAAGCTCCCAATGGTGGACAGCACCTTGCGGAATTGGTCCGGCCGTTCCCAAGCCACCGTGAACGCGCAGATCCCCCCGGAGCTTGCCCCGCAAATCGCGCGCAATTCCGGGTCCGAGCTCAACGCGAGGCTGTATTTGTTCGTGACGTAGGGGAGGAGTTCGTTGATCAAAAATTTCGAATAAGCGTCGCCAAGCGAATCATACTCAAAACTGCGGTTGCTCTGCCCTTCGCGCGTGCCCGGATTGATGAAAACCGCGATGGTCACCGGCATTTCGCGGGCGGCGATCAGGTTGTCAAACACAAGCGGCGCCCGCCAACTGCCGTTCGTGCTCTGATACCCACCCCCGTCCTGAAAAACCATCAGCGCCGCCGGCTTGCTGGCGTCATATTGGGCGGGCACGTAGACCCAGCCATCGCGGGCCGTCCCCGGGAACACAGTGGAGTTGGTGAACTGGAACTTTTCCACCCGCCCATGCGGGACGTCCGCCTTGTATTGGGAGTCCGGCCCCAGCTTGTAATCATCCGCGGCCAGGATGGACATTCCCGCAAGGGTCAAAAGGGCAAAATATCTCAGCATAAAAATGGTCCCGGTTTACTCGCCGGTGTTGTAGCGCCCCGGGCCGAAGGGCGCATCTAAAATGCGTGGCCCATTGCCCGCCCTCGCGTCGTCCATTTCGGAAAGGACTTTATTTCCGCCGTGCCCGCGGATAGGGTTCCCCATGGGTTTTAATACATTTGGGCTTTCGCGCGATGTCATGGAGGGCATTCGGGCGATGGGTTACACTTTGCCGACGCCGATCCAGCTCCGGGCCATCCCGCTGCTCCTCAGCGGTCGCGACGTCATTGGCAGCGCGCAAACGGGCACCGGCAAGACCGCCGCGTTCGCGCTCCCGATCATCTCCAAACTGGGCGCCGGCCGCGGGACCGCGCCGCGCTGCCTGATCTTGGAACCAACCCGTGAATTGGCCGCGCAAGTGGAGACGGCGATCCGCGATTACTGCCGGTTCACCAATCTGCATGTGGCGGTGGTTTATGGCGGCGTCGGTTACGGCAAGCAGATGGAGGCCCTCAAGCGCGGCGTGGACATCGTCGTCGCGACCCCGGGGCGGCTCCTCGACCATCTCCAGCAGAGGACCATTCAGCTCGACCGGGTCGAATATTTGATCCTCGACGAGGCGGACCGGATGCTGGACATGGGCTTCCTCCCGGACGTCAAACGGATCGTTGAGCGCTGCCCAAAGCAGCGGTTGACCGCCCTGTTCTCCGCGACTGTCCCGCCGGAAATCGAGACGCTCATCCGTTGGGCCATGCGCAACCCGGAAGTCATCGAAATCGGCGCGCGACGCTCCCCGGCGGAGACCGTGAAGCATGTCATCTATCCCGTGGCGGAGGACCAAAAATCGGACCTCCTGCGCGCGCTGTTGGACGAT
>CAZSXX010000358.1:0-4671 GCA_964611245.1 uncultured Verrucomicrobiota bacterium
CGGGAGCTCTATGGGGAGGTGGAGCCGTCGAAGTTCCACGCGGGAAAGGCGGGCGTGGAGGAGGTGGAGCGGATGCAGGAATGGCGGCGGAGGATGGACGCGGCGGTGCGGGCGAAATAGGCGTTGGCACGAATTGAACGACACCGCAACGAGTGGGGTGAATCTGGCGCTTGCGGGGGGGGTGGGGCTCTGAGAGAGTAATCCATCAATTGGATCGCGAGGCAGACGGGCGCAGGCATGCGCGCGGGCTGCGAGGTCCGGCGGAATGAGTGAAACAATCGATGTGCTTCTGATCGACGGGTCCCCCGGCGCCGCGGCGTTTTGGGAGCCGCTGCTGGCGGCGGGAGCGCGGGAGACATTCCGGGCGCGGCGGGTGGGGACGGTGGAGGAGGGGCTGGCGGAAATGCCGCAGACGCCGTTCGACGCGGTGATCCTGGACGTGGGAAAGGGCGGGGCGCGGCAGGAGATCGGGAGGCTGAGGGGCGCGGCGCCGGACGCGCCGATTTTGTTGCTGACGAGCCTGGAGGGGGAGCAGGCGGCGTTGACGGCGCTGTCGGCCGGGGCGCAGGATTACCTTGTGCGGGAGGAGTTGACGCGGGCGCTGCTGGCCCGGAGCATCCGGTACGCGGCGGAGAAGAAGAGGACGCAGGGGGCGATCCAGCGGGCGGAGGAGAAGTTCCGGAGCCTGTTCGAGAACACGGTGGAGGGGATATTCCAGACGAGCCCGAAGGGGTGCTACCTGAACGCGAACACGGCGCTGGCGAGGATTTATGGGTATGACTCGCCGGCGGAGCTGAAGGCGAAGCTGACGAACATCGCGCAGGAGCTGTATGTGGAGCCAGGGCGGAGGGATGAGTTCATCCGGTTGATGGACGCGGGGGGAATGGTGACGAATTTCGAGTCGCGGATTTACCGGAAGGACGGGACGGTGATCTGGATCTCGGAGAATGTGCGGGCGGTGCGGGACGCGGGCGGGGCGCTGATCTATTTCGAGGGGACGGTGGAGGACATCACGGTGAAGAAGCTGGCGGAGGAGAAGCTGCGGAATTCGGAGACGCTGTACCATTCGCTGGTGGAGAACCTGCCGCAGAACATCTTCCGGAAGGATTTGAACGAGCGGTTCACGTTCGCGAACACGCGGTTTTGCCAGACGCTGGGGCGTCCGCTGGAGGAGATCCTGGGGAAGACGGATTTTGATTTTTTCCCGGCGGAGCTGGCGGAGAAGTACCAGCGGGACGACCACATCATCATTGAGACGGGGAAGATGTTCGAGGCGACGGAGGAGAACCAGCCGCCCGGGGGCGAGAAGATTTATGTGGCGGTGGTGAAGACGCCGCTGTACTCGGCGAGCGGGGAGATCATCGGGCTGCAGGGAATTTTCTGGGACATCACGGAGAAGAAGAGGGCGGAGGAGAAGGTGAGGCAGACGACGCTGCAACTGGCGCAGAGCCGGGAGGAGCTGAGGGCGAAAAACCAGGAGATGGAGGAGGATTTGCGGATGGCGCGGGACATCCAGGAGGCGATGATCCCGAGCGCCTATCCGTGCTTCCCGAAGGGGGCGGCGCCGGAGCTGAGCGCGCTGCGGTTCCACCATGTGTACATCCCGACGGGGACGGTGGGCGGGGATTTCTTCAACATCCTGCGGCTGTCGGACACGCGGGTGGGGCTGTTCATCTGCGACGTGATGGGGCATGGGGTGAGGTCGGCGCTGGTGACGGCGATCATGCGGGCGCTGGTGGAGGAGTTGACGCGCTTCGCGGCGGAGCCCGGGCAGTTGTTGACGCACATCAACCGGGATTTGCGGGCGATCCTGAACCAAAATGGGTCACCGCTGTACACGACGGCGTTTTACCTGGTGGCGGATTTGGAGACGAGGGAGATCCGGTACGCGAACGCGGGGCACCCAAAGCCGATTGTGCTGCGGGGATCGACGGGGAAGGCGGAGTTTTTGCGGAGCGGGGATGGGAAGTCGAACCCGGCGCTGGGGCTGTTCCCGGACGCGGCGTATCAGACATCGGCGGGGGAGATCGCGGAGGGGGACTTGGTGGCGCTGTTCACGGACGGGGCGTATGACGTGGACACGGAGGACGCGGAGTTGAGCCCGGAATGGCTGAGGGACCAATTGCAGGCGCGGAGGGGAGAGCCGCCGAAGCGGATGTTCGAGGAGATATTGAAGGCGCTGAGGCGGCTGAATGGGCCGGGGGAATTCGCGGACGACGTGTGCCTGGTGGCGATGGAGGTGGTGCGGGTGGAGCGGGGGGGAAAACAGGGGGAAGGATGAGGGGGGAAGGGAATGTTGCGCCGACTCGTTGACGGGGCAAAGGCCTGTGGTAAGTTCTGAACAGCCTATATGAGCACTAGCAAACTCGACACATCGGGAGTCTTCCAAGCCTTGCAAGTGCATGGCGGCCAGACTCGCCTCACCCTTGCGCCGGAATCGGTCCGAATCCGCCCCAATGGGGTCGAATTCCGGTGCGACCAAGCGATCCCGCAATGGACGGAAATGACGGTGGATTTGTTCTCGACGGAGGGGGAAAAGGTCCATTGCACGGGGATTGTGGTGGACTGCAACGGGAACCGGCACGCGGGGTACCAGGTGTCCATGCTGTTCCTGAGCCTGTCGCGGCAGGCGCAAGAGCGGCTGGATTTATTGGCCTTTTCGCAGCGCAGCTGAGAAGGCGGCCCTGATTTTTTCGACGCGGGCGCGGTTCTTGCCGAGGTCGGAATGGCCCAACCGGGAGGCGGACCGAAAATGGATGAGGTGGTTTGGCGCATCGACCAGGAATTCCAAGTCGTCGTGGAAGCGCATGATGGGGGTGGTGGCGACGGCGCGCAGGTAGGCATCGGTTTCTTCAACGAGGGCAACACCATTTTGGGCGAGGGCTTTTTTTAGGGCGTCTTTGGCGGGCCCCGGATCCCCCTCGAACTGGAAGGGGTCCATTTTCCCCGGGCCTTCGCAATCGGTGCAAACGCAGTTGGGGTTGTCCGGGCACTCGGCGAGGCCGCCATTGTTGACGCCCAAGCCGGCGGGCGGGTTGCGCCCGGCGAAAAACACGAATATCCAAAGTCCCGCAAAAACAAGGGCCGCGAGCAGCATGAGGCGCTGGAGGCGTTTGGCCACGGTCAGCCTTTCCGGGCCGCGATCCAGGCTTTGACGGGATCGATCATTTCCTGGGTGTTGGGGGGGGCAAAGACGTGGTTGGCGCCCGGGATTTCGACGAGCTGTTTGGGGGAATTGGCGGCGGTGAACATTTCGCGGGAGTCGGTGATGGGGACGACGTCGTCGGCGGAGCCGTGGACGAGGAGCCATGGGACGTTGATTTGGGCGGCGAATGGGGCGACGGAGCCGATTTTGGCGAGGTCATCCATGTAGTCCTGGGAGAGGGGGCAGTTGGTGTCGTCCCACATGAAGCCTTCGCCGGGTTTGACGGAGCCGAATTCGCGGTCGGCGAACGCCTGGGTGTTGACCATGCCGGCGAGGGAGACGAGGAAGGTGACGCGCGGATCGGCGGCGGCGCGGAGGACGCCGACGGCGGCGCCCATGCTGTGGCCGACATAGCCGATGCGATGGTTGGCCAGGTTGTCGAGGATGGAGCCGAGGTCATCGACCTCCTTGGAGATCGTGCTGTCGGCGAAGCGGCCGCCGGAGGCGCCATTGCCGGAAAAGGAGAAGCGGAGGGCGTTGACGCCGGATTGGGCGAGGTCCTCGGCGAGGGAGACAAGGAATGGGCGGTCCTTGTTGCCGGTGACGCCGTGGCCGAGGACAACGACGAGGTCGCTGTCGACGTTGGACGCGTGAAAGGTGTAATCGAGGATTTCGCCGTGTTTGTTTTTAATTTCTCCAAGCATAAGCTCCAAGGGTAAAGGCCGGAATGATTTCGCCATGGTGGCGGAGGGATTGGCAATGAAATTCGGCCCGGAAAGAAAGGGGGGCTGAATCAGCGGCGCCACCAGCTCTTGGTGTGGCCGTGGGCCGCGGCGGGGCCTTCGTGGGCTTGGTTTTTGAAGTAGCTGACGAGGTATTGGCTGCGGGAGGCGGTCATGGCCATGATGAATTCGTCATAGCTGCCGTAGCGGTCGGCGGGGAGTTTGGCCATGGCCTTGGCGATGCAGTCGCTGGTGGCCTGGGTGACGTCGGGGACAACGTGGTTGGGGGGGGTGAGCGGGGTGTGGATGTGGGCGGCGACGACGGCCTCGATGGTGGGGGCCTCGAAGGGGACGTGGCCGGTGAGGGCGTGGTAGAGGGTGCCGGCGAGGGAATACATGTCGGAGAGGAAGTCCTCGCGCTCGCGCTTGATTTTTTCGGGGGCGATGTAGTAGGGGGTGCCCCAAATGGCGCCATCGCCCTGGTCCTCGGCCTCGGTGTTTTGGGCGAGGCCGAAATCGACGAGCTTGGGCTCGCCCTCGGCGTTGAAGAGGATGTTGCCGGGCTTGATGTCGCGGTGAAGGAGCTTGTGCTGGAGGGCCTTGTTGAGGGCGGAGGCGACGGCGATGCCGACGTCGAGGACTTCGAGTTCGCTGACGCGGCCCTTGCCCTCGATGCGGCCGTCGAGGCTGCCGTGGTCGGCGAGCTCCATGACGAGGTAAAGCTGCCCGTCGTGCTCGTCGAAGGTGTAAATGTGGATGATGTTGGTGTGGTTGAGGGCGGCGGCGGCGCGGGCTTCGCGATAA
>CAZSXX010000359.1:0-4670 GCA_964611245.1 uncultured Verrucomicrobiota bacterium
GGGGTCCTTGTAGTTCCGCTTCAGGCCGACTTCGGTCAGCATTTTGGCTGGGACGCGGCTGACGAATTCGGCGAACGTTTTGTCAACGCGGTCGCGCAGGAGCTTCTGCCCGGCTTTGCTGGCCCAAAACTCCTCCTCGACCTTGGCGAGCATCACGGCGGCCTCCTCGGAATTCATGTTCTCACGCTTGGCGAGGGCCCACACCAGTTCGGGATCGCTCGGAAGCGCGACGGGGAAGGCGACGAATTTGAGGGTGATTTCCTGCTCGTCCGATTCCGCGCCGCCGGATTGGCCGACTTTGATCGCGCCTTTGAGGATGCCGTCGGGCGTTTCCAATTCGACGAGGAGCGCCTGCTCCTTTTTGTCCTGGGTCACTTTGACGGCGTCGTTGCCGAAGGCTTCGGCCAGTTGGTTCTTCACGTCCATGACGCTCGTCGCCTCCATGCTGGGCAATTCGCATTTCTCGCAGAATTTCTCGAAGGCGGCGTGCACGTTTTTGCGCTGCATTTCCTTCTCCATGGCGTTGATGATCTTGGAGGCCAGATCGATGTCGCTGGTGGCCTTGGGGAGGATCATCTTCAACAGTTCGAGCACATCGCGCTCGGACAAACCTTTGCTCTTCTTCATTTCAATTCGGGCCGCATCTAGTGCGGTTTTTTGGACGCTGAAGCAAACCAAAAAGGCAAAAAAAATCCCAAGCCTTGGCGGCCCGGGAGTTTTGTGGAGCGGATCCGAGTTGTTGGCTACTCCAAGTCCCCCATTTTGGGGGGTGTGTCCAGCGACGCGCGGGTCATGTCGTCGATGATTCGCTTGAAATCCTCCAATCCCGTGGCGGGGATGATGATGGTGTCACGCCGGCCGTTGACATCCTCGGTGATGCGCAAAAAGCGGCCGCGCGGATTCTCCTTCAAGGTGAAAACGAAGGTCTTCCGCTCGATTTGCACCTTGTCCGTGCGAAGGGTGTCCTCGACCACCGGCTGCTTGGAGCCGGAATGGCCGCCGTGGCCGTGCCCGTACCCCTGACCCTGTCCGCCCTGAGAGTATTGTCCATATGGCGATGGACGTTCATTCGATATCATACACTTTTCCCTTTTTCTTAATCCCACAGGCGCTTCATTCCGCCATTCGTTTAAGGACCATTACTTTGAGAGTTTTGTCAACCCCTCCATTTGGATTGTCCACTGTCACTCCCCTTTTTTCCTCGAACGCTAGGACCGGAAACGCGCGCCAAGGCCTGGCCTGGTTCCCTGCGTCCCGTTCGAGAGGGTCCAAAAATAGAACAAAACTCCGGCCAACGCCAGCAGGTTTGTGATCTGGGAGGTTCCATGAAGGATGGAAAAGGACCGGGCCGCCGAGGCTTTCTGCTCGGGCGTCGTTTGCACCGCATATTTGACCAAGTGCAACTGCTTCATTTGCGGAGCGAGCAGGCGGCTGCCCGCGAGGGAGACCGCGAGGCAGAAAAGGATGATGGCGAGCGAGCCCTTGGGGAAGGTCCGGCCCTGGTTGTAAAGCCACTCGGAGACCAGGTGGACCAACGCGATGCCCGCGCACCATTGCTGGAGCGCCAAGTAATGCTCGACCACGAGCTGGGCGGCCGCGCCGGCGCGTGGGACGGTGAGGAGCGCTTTCATTTCGGGGGTGAAAAAGGCCGGGCCGACCACGGCCGTGAAAAACACCATGCCGCCCAACCAGACCGCCGCGTTGAGCATGCCGATAAATCTAAGGACCGGGGCCACGGGCTTCAAACTGCACAAAAAACCCCCTTGGCGCCAAGCCTCCCTTTCATTTCAGTTCCGTTGGGGAGTTTTCCGGCATGGGATTTTCCAACGCCAAAAGGACCTCGCAAAGCCGTTGGAGGCGGGGCGCGGCGGCGCCCGCGGCCTGGGCCTGGCGAAGGGGCTCAAGGAACAACGTCTCCATTTCCAAGGGCTGTCCGCGTTCAAAATCGACGAGGGTGGAGGGTTTGTAGGCGGCCATGACGCGGGTTTTTTCCACCTGCTCGTCGGCGACGGAATGATCAAGCGGCAAATTTTTCGCGCGGGCCGCGTCGATGATTTCACGCATCAAGCCGCGGACCCAATCGAGCCAGGCCGGGTCCGCGAGCAGGAGGTTGGTGGTGAGGCAGGGTCCGAGCCTGGGCAGCGGAGCGGCGGGTGGCGCGGCGTGGTTCATCACCGTGAGGCCCGCGCAACTCGCCACGCCAAGGCCATTGAACGGGACGTTCCAGACGAGTTTTTCCCAGTGCGCGCGGGCGAGGTTGTCGGCCACAAGGCAGGGAATCCCCGCATGGCGGAAGGCGCCGGCGATGTCATGCGTGCGGGGCTCGGGCCAGCCAGAGAACTCGCCCATCACAATTTTTCCATGCGCGATGTGGTCGATCTTTCCGGGGGCGACCCGGTTCAGGCAGACGAAACAGAGGCCGCCCAGAATCCGCCCGGGGCCAAACAGGGCCGCCAGCGCCTCTTCCGAGCCGAGCCCATTTTGCAGGGTCATCACGGCGGTCGAGGATCCCACCAAGGGCGGCAGAAGCTCCCCAAAAAGGTGATTCGCGGTGGTCTTGAGCGCGACCAGGACCAGGTCACACACGCCGACTTCTTCCGGCCGTCGGGCGGCCTTCGGATTGGCGTGAAAGTCGCCATCCACACTTTTGACGCGCACGCCCCGACGGCGGACGGTTTCATAATCCGCGCGAAGCAAGAAATGGACTTCGTGTCCATCACGCCAAAGTTTGGCGCCGTAGAAACTGCCCACCGCCCCGGGCCCCACCACCGCGATTTTCATGCGCCCAGTTTACGGGGCGAAAGGCGCGGTGACGAGCCCGCCGCCGCCTGGAATGCTGCGTGGGAGATTAGAGGCGGAGGTGGGCCCAAAGGTCTCCCGGGGAGAGCCTAAGGTTGATGTAGAAGGGCCCGAAATCGCCGAAGCGGGCGGTCACTTCATCAAAGCGCATTTCGTAAACGATTTCCTTCAAGGCGTCGACCTGGTGGGCCATGAGCGTGACGCCCCACTCCCAATCGTCAAGGCCGGTGGATCCGGTGATGAGCTGGGAGATTCTCCCGCCGTACTTCCGGCCGACGCGGGCGTGGCCGGCCATTAATTCTTTGCGTTTGGCGAAGTCGAGGGAATACCAATTGTCATTCCCAACGCGGCGTTTGCTCATGGGATAAAAGCCCATCACCTCCCAGTCGGGCAACTCGGGATAGAGGCGGTAATGCTCGTATTGGGCATGGCGTTCCTTCAACGCCTTCAGGCGGGCGTCGAATTCCTCCGTGCCAGGCTCCAGCTTTTCGTTGACCAAGCCCTGGCGCATTTCGTCCTCACTGGTGACGTAATCGGGAAGCTCGGTGACGCTCAGATAGGAGAAGACGGGTTGCAGTGCGCCTGGCGGAAAACAAGCCTCCAGGTCGCGGTGCATCTGGCCGAGTTGGCCGAGTTCCGCCGCGGTCAGCATGAAGACCATATCCGCTTTTCCGCCGATGTTGGCGAAGGAGGTGATGCGCGGGTTCGAGGCGGCGGAATTGGATTGGAAGTGGGCGTCGAGTTTCTGCAGAGCCGCCGCGGAGGCGCCGCTTTCCATGCCGGCCCAGCGGACCCGGTCGATGCGGTAGAACAGGTGGAGGACGTGAATGCCTCGGGTGAGCTTGACGGAGGGTATGGCCATAAGATTCTTAAAAAAAAGGAAGCGGAGAGGGCGGCTGAAATTTAGTCCACCTCCAAGGCCTGGTCGAGGAGATGCGGCAGTTGGGGGAGGATGGCCTCGTCGACGGCGACGAGCTTCGCGCCGGCGTCGGTCGCGGCTTCCTGGGCCTTGCGGTTGGCCATGTTGGTGAAGGCGATGATGGGAATGTGGCCGGTGCCGCCGCCGGCGCGAAGTTCCTTGATGACGGCATTGGGGTCCCCACGCTGGGAGGTCAGGTCCATGAACAGGACCATTGGCATTTCCTTTTCCGCCTGGGCGATGAGAGCGCCAATGTCGGTGACGGTCGAAACGCGGTAGCCGATGTCCTGCAGCCGGTTCACCAACTGGCTGCCGGGCATCAATCGCTCATAAAACACAAGCGCCAGCGGTTTCGTCATAGCCGCAGCATTGAAACACCGCCGCGAAAAATTGCAAAAAATTTCGGGTTCCGCCGCGAACGCGGGGGTTGCGGCTCCGGTGGCGGGGAGGTCACGGCTAAATCAACTGCTTGTGCTTCTTGTTTTCGCCCATTTTTTTCACGAGGTCCTTGATTTTTTGGGCCTCGGATTTGTGGGCGACGAGGGTCGAATCGTCGGTTTGGACGATGATGCAATCGCGGACGCCGACGAGGGCGATGGGGGCGCGGTTTTTGGTGCGGGCGTCGAAGACGATGTTGCGGGCGGCGTCCACGTGGATGAAATCGGCGACGGCGCAGTTGCCTTCGGCGTCGGATTTGAGGTGGCGGGCCAGGGCGGTCCAGGAACCGAGGTCGTCCCAGGCGAAATCGCCGTGGGCCACGACGACGTTTTGGGCGTGTTCGAGCAGGGCGAAGTCGATGGAGATTTTGCGGATGCCGGGATATTCGCGGGCGAGGGTTTTGGCGAGTTTCGGGGTGCCGGCGGCTTTGAACCAGCGTTGGCAAGCCTCGGCCATTTCAGGGGTGTGCTTGGCCAAGCCTTCGGTGACGGTGACGAAGGACCAGATGAACATG
>CAZSXX010000360.1:0-4628 GCA_964611245.1 uncultured Verrucomicrobiota bacterium
AAAATCGGCGCCGGCCTCTTCGGCGGCGAGGGCTTCATCATGCAGCGCCTCCAGGGCGACGGCTGGGCCTTTGTCCACGCGGGTGGAACCCTCCTCCAACGCGACCTCGGCCCCGGCGAAACCCTCCGCGTGGACACCGGCTGCATCGTCGCCTTCCAGCCCTCCATCGACTACGACATCCAGTTCGTCGGCAAAATCAAATCCGCCCTCTTCGGCGGCGAGGGCCTCTTCTTCGCCACTCTCCGCGGCCCCGGCCGCATCTGGCTCCAGTCCCTTCCCCTCAGCCGCATGGCCGACCGCATCATCGCCGCCTCGCCCAGGGCCGGCGGACGCGGCCGCGAAGAGGGCTCCGTCCTGGGCGGCATCGGCCGCATGCTCGACGGCGACCGCTGAAAAACTTTCGGCGATTTTCTCTGGCCCCTTCCTTTGGGGGGGATTAAAATCCCCCCCACACCAACCCAAGCCAGCTTATGGAAATTTCTGGAACCATCAGCGCCATTCTCCGCGAAAAAGGGACCGTCCTCCACTCCATCTCCCCCGAGGCCACCGTCTTTGAGGCCATCGACACCATGGCCGCCCGCAACATCGGCGCCCTCCTCGTCATGTCCGGCGAGCGCATCGTCGGCATCGTCTCCGAGCGCGACTACACCCGCAAAATCGCCCTCAAGGGCAAGCAATCCAAGCAAACCCCCGTCTCCGAAATCATGTTCTCCCCCGTCATCTCCGTCCAGGATGACGCCTCGGTCGAGGAGTGCATGCAGCTCATGACCCAGCACCGCATCCGCCACCTCCCCGTCATGGATGGCGAACAGGTCGTCGGCGTCGTCTCCATCGGCGACCTCATCAACTGGATCATCAAGACCCAGCGCGTCGTCCTCGACAGCATGGAGGATTTCATCTCCGGCAAATACCCCGGCTGAAAAAATGTCCCCATCCCGGCGCGGAATTAATTCTGGCTTAACGCTTCCTTAATCGACCAACGCGTAAGGTCAGCGCGTATGAAAAACATCCTGATCATCTCCGCGCTGCTCGCCTCGGGCGCGCTTTCCACCCTCGCGCAAGACGCAAACAACAATCGCCCCGGTCGCCCTCCCGGCGGTCCGGGCGGTCCCGGCGGCCCGGGGCGCGGCATGCGTCCGCCCCCGTTGGCCGCGTCGTTGGACCTCAACAAGGACGGAAAAATTGACGCCTCCGAAATCGCGGGCGCCGGCTCCGTCCTTGCGCTCCTCGACAAAAACGGCGACGGCCTCGTCACCGCCGACGAGCTCCGCCCGCCCCGCCCGGCCGATGCCCCAGAACGGCCCGCCCCTCCCGCCGACGCGCCCCAGCGGCCCGTCCCGCCCCTCATGGCCGCTCTGGACACCAACAAGGATGGCGCCCTTTCCGCCCAGGAACTCGCCGGCGCCGCGGCCTCCCTCGCCAAACTCGACAAAAACGCCGACGGCGTCCTGACGCCGGATGAATTCATGGGTGGCCCCGGCGAAGGCCGCGGCCCGGGCAACCGGGGTGGCCGTGGGCCAGGCGGACCGGACGGCCCTCGTGGCCCCCGCCCGAGCGATTCCAACCAATAAATCCTGCAACCCGCGGAACCGCGTCGGCCTCCCGCCGCCGCGGTTTTTTTATTTCCCCTTGAACCGGTGCATTGTCACCCGCTTCAACTCCCGGTCCGATTCCCGCTCCTTGATCGTCTCCCGCTTGTCGAACTGCACCTTCCCCTTCCCCACTCCAACCTGCACCTTGACCTTGTTCGCCTTCCAATAAAACGACAGCGGCACCAGCGCGTTCCCCTTCACCGCCGCCGCTTCGTACAATTTGCGGATCTCCGCCGCGTGCAGGAGCAGCTTGCGGGGCGCCTTTGGCTGGTGGTTCTCCCGGTTTCCGAACGAATACTCGTCAATGTGGGCGTTGTATAGGAATGCCTGCCCATTTTCCACCCGCACGAACGAGTCGGATATTTGCGCCTTTCCCGCCCGCAGCGCCTTCACCTCCGTGCCATGCAACACGATGCCCGCTTCGTACGTGTCCAGGATATGGTAATCCCGCCGGGCCTTGGGATTATGGACGATCTCCGCCATCGCGACTCCCGGGGCCGCGCCCCGGGCCTGGAATCTCCGCCCTTACTTCTTCCGCTTCTTCGCCGCCGTCACGGCGTGGTCGCCGATGTTCGCCTCCGGCTCCGCCAGCGTGAAATCCATTTTCCCTTCGACCAACTCCAGCAGCGCGATGTCCGCCGCCCCGAGCCCGGCCGTCTCCGCGATCAGCGGACGCCCTCCGCCCCCTCCGGCGCCCGTCAATTGGCGCACGCGCCTTGAAATCAAATTCACCAGAACGTTGGGATTGCCAACTTTCTCAAGAGCTTTTTTGCAGATTTCGCTATTCAAAGTAGTTCACCTCAGTTGTTCAGACCGAACAAGCATCCTATCTTCACCCTCCAACTTCCGTCAAGGCCATAAAAATCCGTTCCCGCTCCCCAAAAATCGGCCCCTCCCCCAATTTTGCGTTTTGTCTTTTCGCCGTTAGCTCCTAACCTCTCCAAATGCGCCATTTTCACAATGTCGCCCTCGTCGGCTTTATGGGCACAGGGAAATCGACGATCGGCGCCATCCTTTCGTCCATGCTGAACCTGCGCCTGCTCGACACCGACGTCCTCCTCGAACAGCGCGCCGGCAAACGCATCGCCGACATTTTCGCCTCCGAAGGCGAGGCCCATTTCCGCGCCTGCGAGCGCCAGCTGGTCCAGGACCTCGAAAACGAGCGTGGCGCCGTCATCGCCACCGGCGGCGGCCTCGTCGTCAATCCCGCCAACATGGAAAGCCTCAAAAAACACGCCTTGGTCGTCTGCCTTTGGGCCTCCCCCGACGCCATTTTTGCCCGAGTTGGCCACCAAACCCACCGACCCCTTCTCCGCGGCGACCATCCCCAGGAGCGGATTCGGGAACTCCTGGCCCAACGCGAACCCTTCTATCGCCAGGCCGACGTTCTCCTCAACTGTGAGCAACGCTCCCCCCGCGAGGTCGCCCAGCATGTCGCCCACCAATTCCGCCTGGCCTGCGCCAAGCCCGCCGAGGCCCATTGAACCTCGCCCTTAAATCCCTCGCCCAGACCCTCGGTTTCGACGATTGCCGCGTCACCACCGCCTCCCCCCCCGCCTCCGCCGACCATTTCCAGGCCTGGCTCGCCCGCCAGGACCACGGCGAAATGGCTTGGCTCCAACGCAACGCCTCCAAACGCGTCGATCCATCCCTTGTTCTTCCCCACGCCCGATCCATCGTGACCCTCGCCGCCAGTTATCATTCCAACCCCTCCCCCGGTCCCGCGCCGACCCCGTTCGGCGTGATCGCCCGCTATGCCCGGTATCGCGATTACCACGATGTCCTGGCCGATCCCCTGCGCAAATTGTCCCAATTCATCGATTCAAACTCCCCCGGCGCCCGGTCCCTCTGGTACGTGGACACCGGCCCATTCCTTGAGCGCGACCTCGCCCAGCGTTCCGGCCTTGGGTTTATAGGCAAGCACACCAACCTCATCAACCGCCGCCTCGGGAATTGGTTCTTCCTCGCGGAAATCATCACCACGGCCCAAATCGATCCGGACACGCCCGAGAAAAACCACTGCGGCCATTGCGTCCGCTGCATCGATTCCTGCCCCACCGGCGCCATCACCGCCCCCTTCCAACTCGACGCCCGCCGCTGCGTCTCCTATCTCACCATCGAACTCAAAGGCTCCATCCCGCTCGAACTCCGCCCGGCCATTGGCAACCGCATTTACGGCTGTGACGATTGCCTCGCCGCCTGCCCATGGAACCGCTTCGCCCAAGAGGGCCGCCTCCTCAAAAGCCACGCCCGCCCGGACCTGGGCCAAATGGACCTCCTCGCGTTGCTGGATCTCGACGACGCCGCCTTCAGAGCCCGGTTCGCCGGCACGCCGATCCTCCGCACCAAGCGCCGGGGCCTCCTCCGGAATGTCTGCGTCGCCCTCGGCAACACCGCCAATGAAAAAGCTCTCCCCGCCTTGGAGAGAGCCATGAATGACCCGGAGCCCCTGATTCGCGAACACGCCGCCTGGGCCATCGCCAAAATTCAGGCCCGCTTCGCCGCCGCCGGGAATCCTAGTAGGAACCTTTGACCGTCGGCGTGCTCGCCGCGCGCCCAGGCGTCGCGATCTTCGCCGCGAACTGCCGGAATCGCTCAAAATTCTCCGGCCCGAAATCACGCTCGATCAACAGCGTTTTTCCCTGGATCAACACCGTCACTTTTTTCGACGTCGCAATTGTCTCGATGTCCGACTGCTGCGCCTCATACAGCGCATTTTCATACGCCACATTCCCCTTCTCTTTCCGCGTGTTCGACGACCCCAGCCCCGAAAACTTCAATTCCTTGCCATCCGCGATGATCGTCAGCGTCCGGCCCGGGAAAATGTCGATCGGCCCCGCCTCCTTGTTCGCCGCGTACTGCACTTCAAGGTAGGTCTGGTACTTGTTCCGGCCCGTCGGCAGCCGCGAGGCGTTCAACCACACCACCTCCCGCGGGTTCGCCTGCCCCGGCACGGTCAGTTCATTCTCCGACAGCAGGTCTGTGCGCTGCCCCGTCAACGGATCTTCATACGTCATCACCTCGGGGGTCGACACG
>CAZSXX010000361.1:0-1623 GCA_964611245.1 uncultured Verrucomicrobiota bacterium
GTCGGGCGTTTTGCAGCAGGTGTCGCCGTGGTCCACTTCGACGCGGCCGATCCGGCGGGCGGCGGCCAGCGCATTCTTTTCCAACGCGTCGATGTTCCCGCCGATCGCGATGAGGGCCGAGTTCATCGTGTAACGGGTGGAATTCTGCGCGCTGTGGATGCCCTGTTCGATCGCCTCCAACTGCTCCTCCCAAAACGTCGCGGGGGCGCCGACTCCATCCTGGGTCATGCAGGCGAGCAACATCCACGCGGCGGAGCTGATTTCATCCTTTTTGGAATCGCGCCAATTCTCGAAACAGGCGAGGGAGAATTTGGTGTGGAAGACCAATTTGACAATCTCCCCATAAATGGCCGAATGGTCCGATTCTTGGATCCATTTGGCCACCGTGCGCTCTGAGACCGAGTCAGGATCCGCAATCATCGAAGCGAGGACGCGGGCGTCGTGGTTGCCGGTTTCCCAAAGTTCCTCGGCCAAGGCTTGGTCCACCTTGATTTTTTTGCGGAGCTTTCCGAGGGTGGCGTAGCTGACACCGAACATTTCGCGGGATATTCCGTGGCGCCGGTAAGTTTTGCGGGTTTGCTCCGAGCCCGCCGCCTCGAGCGCCGCCATGGTTTCGCTGAGAGTCATAAGCGGCCCCGATTTTAACCCCAATTTAAAAAGCGCAACCGAAAATTAAAGGTCGCGCACGGACAGGGCCAGCGTGCGGCGTTGTTGTTCCCGGTTGACCGAGTCGTGAAATTCCGCCGGGTTGAAATCATCGGTCAGGATGATCCCGCTGGCGGGGTTGGGCGGGGTGGAGGTGTTCATGGCCTCGGCAAACTCGGCCTCGATGTTGGTGCGCGAGGGGAAGACGCGGTTGGGGCGGGGGCGCAAGGTGAGGCTGCGCTGGGACGCGGCGAAGAAGACGTTCCCGTTGCCCGAGGCGTGGATGCGCACATCCTTGAAGACCGCGCGCAGGGTCTTGTCGAGGGAGGCGACGAAGAAATCGCGGCCGGGGCGGAAATCGCCAAAGCTGTTGATGACCAGGACGCCGTTTTCCCCAAGGAGGCGCGCCATCTCCGAGAAAGCCTCGCGGCTCATGAGGTGCGAGGGCGAGGAAGCGCCGAGGAAGGCGTCGAGGATGTTGGTGTCGTACTGTTTCCGCGATTTGTTGATGACAAAGCGGCCGTCGGCGATGGTCATGTTCACGGCGGAGTCGTCGAAGTCAAAGTATTCGCGCGCGACGGGAACGATGGCGGGGTTGATTTCCACGACATCGACCTGGACGCCCTCGCGGGCCATGGCGCCGGGGACGATGCCCACCCCGAGGCCAATGCAGAGGGCGTTGGTGAGGGTGGGAGAATAACCCCACGCCAGTTCGTGGAGCATGTAGGTGAAGAGGGAGAGACTGGCTTTCTGGTCTTTGTCGTAGGTGTTCTGGACGAGGAAATCATTCAGGTAAAACCGGCGGGAGCCGGACTTTTGCTGCAAGACCTGGAGCTGGCCGAAGTTGGAGTTGCCGAGGTAGAGGCGGGTCATCTGGCGGGTGTGCGTGTCGAACGCGCCCTGCAAAAAGGAACTGGCAAAGAGGACTCCGGCGCCGATGGCGGTAGCAGCTTGATCGTCGAGCAGCGTATTCGTGAA
>CAZSXX010000361.1:1633-4596 GCA_964611245.1 uncultured Verrucomicrobiota bacterium
GGTGGCGGCGATGGCGGTCTTCTCCGCGCGGGCCCAGACAACGTAATAGGTCATGACCAAGAGGAGCAGGACGCCGGCCGTGGCGTACATGGTGGTTGAATTGGGGAGGTGCGGGAGCAGCGCGTAGCCGATCAGGAGGGTGCCGCCGACGCTGCCGAGGGTGCTGATGGCGGAGAGGCGGCCGACCTGCCCGCCGACGCTTTCAAGCGACTGTGCGAGGACGCGGATGAGGAATGGGCCCGTGGCGGCGAGGAGGGTGAGCGGCACGAGGAACAGGAAAAGGGAGGAAAGGAGTGCGCCGACGGCGAGGTTGAAATGGAGGAAGGCGTAGGCGATGCGCTCGCAGGCCAGGACGGTCACGCCGAGGTAAAGGGCGGCGGCGGTGATGCAGTTGTAAAGCCTGGGGAGGGCGGGCGAGCGGTCCACCAACCAACCGCCGAAATAATACCCCAAGGCGAGCGAAATCAAGGTGACGGTGATTTGGGAGGTCCAGACAAAATGGGAGGATCCCACATAGGGCGAGAGCATCTTGGCGCCGAGGATTTCGACGACCAGAATGGCCGCGCCGGTGATCGCGGCGGTCAAGTAAACGAACCGGCGAAGTCCGGCGGACATGGGCGGCGGGGCGGAGGTGGCAATCACGGCGGGATATGTACTGGCAAGGCGGCCCGAAGAAAAGTCAATCTTGCCAAGGGGGGGTCGCATGGTTTCAACTGGACGCGCCTCAAAGATATGCAGAGTAAACCGAACACCAACGGGTTTGCGCGCACCAAGCTCCCCTGGCTGGCCGCAGGAGCGATGCTCTTGATCTACCTGATCACCCTCAACCAGTGGGTGTCCGTGCGGAGCATGCCGGTCATTTCGAAGGTGACAGGGTGGGATTGGAGCCTGCCGACACAACTGCCGCTGTTCTATGCTCTGACCTATCCGTTCCGCATCCTGCCCGCGAACATCCAGCCGATCGCGCTGAACCTCTTCGCGGCGGTCTGCTCCGCGCTGACGATCGCGCTCCTGGTGCGGTCCGTGGCGCTGCTGCCGCATGACCGAACGGATGAACAGCGGATTCGGCAGCGCTCGGCGGATGCCCTTCTGCCCCTGCGGCACGCCTGGGCGCCGGCCGTGCTGGCGGCCGCCTTGCTGGGGCTGGAACTGACCATGTGGGAGCATTCCACGGCCGCGACGGGCGAGGCGCTGGACCTCCTGATTTTCGCGTATCTGATCCGGTCCCTCCTGG
The DNA here is from genome assembly GCA_964611245.1 of uncultured Verrucomicrobiota bacterium. GTDB lineage: Bacteria > Verrucomicrobiota > Verrucomicrobiia > Limisphaerales > SXQI01 > CAZSXX01. Next base: position 2,868 of record CAZSXX010000361.1, read on the forward strand.
AGTACCGGCTTTCGCGGGACGAAAAATGGATGACGCGGGTGGCGGTGCTTTACGGGTTGGGCGTGACCAACAACTGGGCGTTGATCGGGTTTTTCCCATTTTTCCTGGGGGCGATCATTTGGATCCGGGGAAAATCATTCTTCAAAGCGCGCTTCATTCTGCGGATGGCGGCCCTGGGTTTGACGGGGATGCTGCTTTACCTGTTGCTGCCGTTGGTTTGGACGATCAAGGGCCATGGCGACGCGACATTTTGGGAGGCGTTGCGGACCATGCTGGCCTCGCAGAAGGCGATGATTTTCAACACACCGACCCTGCGGGCGCGCGGCCTCATCCTTTCGCTCACCTCGGTCATCCCGGTCATCATCATGGGCATCCGGTTCCCGGCGGGGTTTGGGGATGTCAGCTCCGCGGGGGCAAGCGTCACCAACCTGATGTTCCGGTTGATCCATGTGTTGTTCGCGGCGGCGTGCATCTTTGTGGCGTTTGACCAGCAGGTGAGCCCGCGCAACCTCGGGCTGGGCCTGCCGTTCCTTTCGTTTTATTACCTCGGGGCGCTCGCGGCGGGGTATTACGTGGGATATTTGATGCTCGTCTCGACGGAGGCGCCCAAGAAGCATTGGCGGCCGGCCTCGCCCTTCGCGAAGTTGGTCAACCCGGTGGTGCAGGCCGCGGCCTGGGGGGCGGTCATCCTTGTGCCAATCGCCCTGCTGGCGAAGAATTTCCGTTCGGCGCAAAACCAGAATGGCAAGCTGCTGATGGATTTCGCGGAGTCCATCGCCGCGCGGCTGCCGCAGAAGCCGGCCATCCTGATGAGCGAGGATCCATTCCAACTGGGGTTGATGGAGGCTTGGTATGCGCGCAGCGGAAAGAACCCGCATATCGTGGTCAATCCCCGCGCCCTGCCCTTCCCCATTTACCACCGTGATTTGCTGCGCCGGTATCCGGATCGGTGGCCCTCGGGCGGAGCCAACGAGGATTCCCGCATGCGCATCGACCCGATCACGATCCTGTCGGCGCTCAACACGCTGTCCGCCTCCAACCAGCTCTATTATCTCCACCCGAGCTTTGGATATTTCTTCGAGACGCTCCAGGCGTTTCCCAACGGGCTGGTCTCCGAGCTCAAGCCATATTCGACGAACACGATTTATCCGCCCTCTTTGACCGCGGAGCAAATCCGGGCCAACGACGAGTTCTGGAAGGCGAACGAGGGACTGGTGCGGCGGGCCGAGGCTCTGACGCCGTTGAAGATTCCGGACGCGATCCTCGTCGCGAACCATTTCTCGCGGGGGCTGAACAAATGGGGGGTGGATTTGCAGCGGGCCGGGAATTACTCGAACGCGGCGCCCGCCTTTGAATTGGCCCAAAATCTGAACACCAACAACCTCGCGGCGGAGCTGAACCTTGAATACAACCAGCATCGCCTGCATGGAAAGCCGCGGGAACGGACCGAGCAGAAGCTGGCGGATGATTTTTTTGGGTCGCAGTTCCGGAGCTGGGACGCGATCCTGGCGGACAACGGGCCGTTTGACGTCCCGGAGTACCTGTTCGCCCAAGGCCATGCGTTCAACCGCCAGTCGCTGCACCGGCAGGCGGCCGACTTGTTTGCCCGGTGCGCCGCGCTGAACCCGACCAACCCCACGCCGAAAATCGGCCTGGTGACGGCGTTGATCGCCGGGAAGTGGCTGGACGAGGCGCTGGCGACCATCGCCTTGCTGAACCAATCGACCAA
>CAZSXX010000362.1:0-4577 GCA_964611245.1 uncultured Verrucomicrobiota bacterium
CTGGCGGAAGTGAATTGCGAGACCGATTTCGTGGCCAAGAACGAGAGTTTCCGGGCGTTTTGCGACGAGGTCGCCAAGGCGCTGGCCGAGAATCCGGACGCGGATTTGGAGGCGATGCGGACGGCCGCCGTGACGCGGATTGGGGAGAACATCAAGTTTTCCCGGCACCAGCGGATGGAAGTCTCGGGCAACGGCTTGATTTCGGCCTATATCCACACGGGCGCCAAGGTGGGCGTGTTGGTGGAAGTGGGCGCGAACAAGGAGGAGACCGTCGCGAACGAGGATTTCAAGCAATTGGTGCGGGACATCACGCTGCAGATCGCGGCGGCGAGCCCAACCTGCGTGAGCCGGGACCAAGTGTCCGCGGAGCTTGTGGCCAAGGAGAAGGAAATCGCCGCTGAGCAGGTGAAAAACAAGCCGCCGCAGGCGATCGCCAAGATTGTGGAAGGGAAGCTGGACAAGTTTTTCCAGACGATCTGCCTGCTGGAGCAGGGCTTTGTGAAGAACGGGGAATTGACGGTGAAGGACCACGTGGCCCAGGTGGGCAAGAAGCTGGGTGACGAGATCAGCGTCCGCCGGTTCCTGCGCTTCCAAGTGGGAGAGACGCCGGCCGCGTGACGCGCGCCCCGAGTTTTGATTGACGCAGCCCGGCTTCCAGCCGGGCTTTTTTTTGCCCGCGTGGGGAGCGCGGTGGGCGGTCAGTCCTCGGAGAAGAGGTATTCGAGGTCGGTCTTGGTGAGGCTGCGGGCGAAGCCTTCCTCGCCGAGGACATCGACGATGGTCTGGGCTTTGCGCTGCTGGAGATCCCAGATTTTTTCCTCGACGGTGCCGGGGGTGATGAGGCGGTAGGCGTTGACGGTGCGGGTTTGGCCGATGCGGTGGGAACGGTCAATTGCTTGGGCTTCGACGGCGGGGTTCCACCATGGGTCGTAAAGGACGACATAGCTGGCGTTGGTGAGGTTCAGGCCGGTGCCGGCGGCGCGCAGGCTGAGGAGGAAAATGGCGGCGTTGGGGTCGCTCTGGAAATTGTTGACCACCTCCTGGCGGTCCTTGGTCTCGCCGGTGAGGATGTGGGTGGGCATCTGGCGGGCTTTGCATTCGGCCTCGATGAGGCGGAGCATCTGGACGAATTGGCTGAAGACGAGGACCTTCTGGCCCTGGGCCATGAGGGGCTCGAGCAATTCGAAAAGGGTCTCCGTTTTGCCGGAGGCGGTGTCGTTGCCGACAAGCTGGGGATGGCAGCAAATTTGGCGGAGGCGGGTGAGGGCGGCGAGGACGTGGATTTTCGATTTGCCGAGGCCGTGCTGGGATACGGACTGCATGATCTGCTCGCGGCTGCGGCGCAGTTCGGCGAGGTAAAGCTTGCGCTGGTCCTCGCTGAGGACGCAGTCGCGGCGCTCCTCGATGCGGTCGGGGAGGTCCTTGGCGACCTGCTTTTTCAGGCGGCGCAGCATGAGCGGGCGGAGCTTGGCGGAAAGGCGGCGGCGGGCGATTTTCTGGGCGTTTTGATCGTCGCCCTTGGGCTCGTAATGGTGGGTAAAATCGGCCTGGGAGCCAAGGTAGCCGGGCTGGACGAAATCGACGATGCTCCACAAGTCGAGCATGCGGTTCTCCAAGGGGGTGCCGGTGAGGGCGAGGCGCTGGGTGGCGCGGAGTTGCTTGACCGACTGGGTGACCTGGGCGGCGGGGTTTTTGATGAACTGCGCCTCGTCCAGGATGATGGCGACGAAATCGAATTTTTGCAGGGCGGTGAGGTCGCGGCGGAGGAGGGCGTAGTTGGTGACGATGAGGTCGTGCTCGGGAATCTGTTTGCGCAGGTTGTGGCGGGCGGCGCCGCTTTCGAGGACGAGGACGCGGAGGTGGGGGACGAAACGGTTGGCCTCGCGGCGCCAGTTGTGCAGCACGGACGCGGGGCAAATGACCAAGGCGGGACGGGGCCGGGCGCGGTTCTGAGCGTGGAGCCAGGCGATCCAGGTGAGGGTCTGCAAGGTTTTGCCGAGGCCCATGTCGTCGGCGAGAATGCCGCCGAGCTTGATCTGGGAGAGGTGGCAGAGGAAATCGAAGCCGTCTTTTTGGTAGGGCCGCAGCTCGGCGTTGATGTTGGCGGGCAGTTCGGTGGGGGCGATGCCCTTGAATTCGGCGACCCGCTCCCGGAGAGCCTTGGCGAAGGGCTGCTCGGAGAATTTGTTGAGCGTGTCGTCGGTGAGGTGGGTGGCGTGGAGAAGGTCCACGCGCTGGGGCATGGGGCTGAGGCCATCGAGGCCGAGGTCGGCGAAGGTTTCGTGGGCGCTTTGGACGGCGGCGGAGTCGAGCTCCATCCAGCCGCTGTCCGGAAGCTTGACGAAGCGGCCGGTGGCGCTCTGGAGGCGCTCGAGGTCGGCGGGGGAAAGCTTCATGCCCTCCATCTCCCAACTGGTGGAGACGGCGAACCAATCGATGCCGCTGCCCTGGACGATGAGGCGTGGCTTGAGCTGGCGCGGGGAAAGGAAGAGGCGCTGGAACTGGGGGTTGCCGAGGTACTCGGCGGCTTCGGGGCGGTCCGGCCAGGCGTGGGCGAGCGTGCTGAGGAAGGCTTCGTTGGCGTCGCCAATCCAGAGGCCGGGCTCGGGAGTGAACCAGTCGAGGCGGCGGAGCCATTCGACGGCGGGGTCCAGGCGCGGGTCGTCGAGGATTTCGGGCTTGCCGTTGGGGGCCTTGCGCTCGCCGGTCATTTGCCACTCATGCCCGTTCCATTGCCAGGAGCTTTGGTCGGCCTCGCTGGTGGCGAGCAGGCGCAGGCGGACGGTGTCGTCGTTCAGCTCGAAGACGAATTGGGGAATGGCGGCGTGCGATTTGCAGAGCTGCTCCCAGCGCTCGGACTGGCGGCCATGGCTGCGGCTCAGGTGGGTGAGCAGGCGGTGGCTGAGCTTGCGGACGGGGAGGAACGGCTTGGGGATCCAGGCGGCGAGCAGTTCCTGGGGCGGGCTGTTGCGCAGGAGAAAGGCGGTGTTCTCAAGGAGGGCCAACTGGGGGAGGCCGCCGAAAAACTTGGCGTCGGTGAGGGGGCGGGTTTTGCCGTCGGGCATTTGGAGCTGCTGGGTGAAGGAAAGCTCCTCCGCCTCGCTGGCGAGATGGGGCGCGAAGGAGAGCATCTCCCCGCGAAAATGGACGTGGCCGCCGCCGGCGAGCTCCATGCGGGAACCGTGCCCCCAGCGGGCCAGCCATTGAAGCAGATCGATGCCGGTCAACAAAATCGACTCGCCGGACGGGGCTCCATCCACGTAAACGCGGCTGAGCCACTCGATGAACTCCCAGTCCGAGGCCGGGAAGAGCTCATGTTCATGGGCGGCCCGGGTGGTGAGGTCGACCATCTCCGCGACGGTCTTGAGCTTTTCGCCGGCGCGGGGGCGGAAGAGGTGGAATTGGACCTTGAGGGCGTGGAGGGTGGGCTGGTTCTCGAGGGGGACGGCCTGGCAATTGACGCGGAGGCAGGCGCGGGGCGCGTCGAGGTGCGCCTGGGCGACTGGGAGGAGCCAGTCCTCGAGCTGCTGGACGAATTTTTGCTCCTGCTCGGCCTGCTCGATTTCGGCGAAGCGCTCGAGGTTGGCGTGGGGCATCAACTCGGTGGGGATGGGCCGGTTGTTGCGGAGGAAGAGGAGGGCGGTTTCCTCGAGGCGCGCCTTGCCTTGGGCGGCCATCAAGCGGGGCCACCAATTTTGGCCGGGGAAATCCTTGCGGGCGAGGGAGAGTTTTTCGAAGTAATCCTCGAGGAGCAGCCAGGCGCGCTGGGAGTCGGCGCAGTGGGCGAACAGATTGAGGAGCTCGGCGCGCTCGGCGATGGATTGCTTGGTGTCGGAAAGCTCGCGCCGGAGGTCGGCGAACGCGCCATAAGCCTTGTTGAGGACATTATGGTGGGCGTCGTATTTGGCTGGGGTGGTCGCCCGGGCGTGTCCGTTGTTGCGTGCAGGTCTGGCCATTTTAGGGGGAACGATGGGACTTTAGACGCGGCCGATCCACTTCCGATCATCCCAAACCGCTTTGAGGGAGGTCAGATTGCGTGAATCGCACACGTTCTTGGCCGCCTTGAGGAATCGGCCTTTTTTCAAATTTTGCCAGGCGTCGCTGGCGCTGATGGCGACAAATTGGAGGACGCTGGGGTCGCGGTAGCAGTCGATCATGCAACGGGTGCAGCCGTCGCGGATGATTTTGCCCTGGTCGAACTCGTAGATGCTGCACATGGGCTTTTCCCAGAAGTGGCAGCGGTAGAGGTTCAGGTTCCAATCGAGGTAAAAATATTTGTGCCCGCCCAGGCAGCCGAATTTTTCGGGCTGCTTTTTCAAGTGGCGCTGCATTTCGGAGAGGCTTTCGGTGGGGTTGACCACGGGGAAGCCGCTGCGCTCCTTCATTTCCTTGATCTTTTCGAAGACCTGGATGAGCTCCTCGGTTTTGTAATTGACGAGGCTGGAGTCGCTGAAGCTCAAGTAGCTGGAGGCCAGGCTGGTGAGCGGATAACTGAAGGTGCAGCTGGTGAAGCCGAGCTCCTTCAGGAAGGCGGGGAGCTTGTCCTAATCGTCGATGAGCTTTCTGGCGGTGACGCT
>CAZSXX010000363.1:0-4572 GCA_964611245.1 uncultured Verrucomicrobiota bacterium
GATCGTGGCGCGCGCCACGCAGCACACGGACGGATCGGTGCGCCTCGCGGGCGCGGCTTGGGGCGACGGGACGCCGATCAGGTCCGTCGAGGTGAGGGTCGACAATGGCCCCTGGCAGCCGGCCGAGTTGGAGAAGGCTTCGCGTGAGAAATACACCTGGCGGTTCTTCACTTTCCATTGGGCCAACCCTTCGCCCGGCGAGCACACCGTTGTTTCCCGCGCGACCGATGCGGAGGGGCGCGTTCAGCCCAGCGCGGATGACCCCGCCATCAAGCTGAAGAAAACGTATTGGGAGGCCAACCAACAGTGGCCCCGCAAAATCCGCGTCGGCCCCGCCGCCTGATCCCTATTTTTCGGCGATGCAGTAAAGGTTTGAATGCCCGCGCAGGAATAATTCGTTGCCAACGGCCGCGGGCGAGGCGTCAAAGCTCTCCTCCAGCACATTGGTCGCCAGCGTCTCAAGGGCGCCACTCGCTTTGAGAACCACCGTCGCGCCATTTCGGCCGACCAAGTAAACCCGTCCGGACGCGGCGATCGGCGACGCATAAATCCCTTTCAGCCCGGCGATCCGCTCGGCGTCGATGGTGACCTCCCCGGTTTTTGCGTTGAAACATGAAAGCACCTCGTTGTTGCTCGAGAAAAAATAGAGCTTCCCGTCCACCAAGAGGGGCGACGGAACATAGGGCGTGCTCTTGGCGTGCTTCCAGACCACGGAGTCGGAGTCCGTCAGGTCGCCCGTCTTGCCCAGCTTGATGGCGTACAACGCGCTCCCCTGAAATCCGCTCATCACATAAACGATTCCGTCCGCCGACACCGGCGACGGGATGCTGTTTCGGGTCAGGCCCGCGTGCTCCCAAACCTGCTCCCCTGTCCCGAGGTCATAGCTGCGAACCTTGCCCGTCGCGGTTGTCACAACCTGCGCCTTCCCTGCGTGCTCGACGACATAGGGCGTGGACCATGTTGTCCGTTCATCCCGCCCCACCCTCCAAATATTCTTCCCGGTCCGCTTGTCCAGCGCCACAATGAAGTCCTCTCCCTCGTGATCCCAGTTCACGACGATTGTGTCCCCATGGAGCGCCGGGGAACTCCCCTCCCCAAAGCTGTTCGCGACCCGCATGTCGCCCAAATCCTGGCTCCATTTCAAGTTCCCATTCCAGTCGTAACAATGCAGGCCCTGCGAGCCAAAGTACGCCCAGACATGCTCGCCATCGGTCACAGGCGAGGAGGACGCGAACGCGCCCGTGGGATGATGCCCTTCATGCGGCAGCCCTTCCTTTGCGACTTTTTGCCAAAGAGTCTTGCCCGTGGCCCGGTCCAGGCAAATAAGCGTGAACTTGAGTTCCTCCGTCGGCTTCCCTCCCCCAAATCCCCGCCCGCCGCCTCGCCCACCCCGTCCCTCTCCTCCCGGCGGCCGGTTGCCCGGAGGCGGTTCCGCGGGAGCCGCGACCACGGCGGGTTCAACCTTCTTGCCGGTGGGAACGGCCGCCTGCAAATAAACGCGGTCCCCCCAGATGATCGGCGTGGCGTGGCCCTCACCCGGGACCTTCACCTTCCATTTAATGTTCTCCGTTTCGCTCCATTTCGTCGGCGGGTTCGCTTTTGGAGCGACTCCATTTTGGGTCGGGCCTCTCCATTGTGGCCAATTGTCGCTCGCGGCCATGGCGGCTCCCGAGGCGGCGATCATCGTCGCGGCGGAAATGGCCACGGCGAAAGCGGGTCCCTTAAGTTGTTGGATTCGAGATTGGATGATCATAGAATTCGGAGAAACCGAGCTACATTGCACGGCCATCCGCAACCGGTGAACTGGCCGTTCATCCGCACAGCCCTCAAAATCAAAAAGCGGCGCCATGCGCCGCTTCCCCAATTGACTTCTTGAAATTTCGCCGATTATGGCGCCTTGGCCGCCAGCAGGTTGGAGGTCCCTGACGTCGGCCGGCCAGCGCCGGGCCACAGCGCGGTGGGTCGGGACGAATCCGTCACCCGGCACACGGAGGACGAGGCCGAATGGTAAAAATCGAGGATCGAATCCCGTCCCGGGCGGACCAGCGTGCCGACCGGCAAGGTCATCCCTGCGCGAAGCGCCATCCACCGTTGTCCACATTTGAACTTCGCGCTGCCCCGGACGGCCCGCGTGACAAATCCATTTTCGGGTTCCTCCGCGCACGCCCGGTCGTACCCTTCGCTCGCGGGAGCCAACCGCAGCAGCACCGGCCCCCGGGCCCGCACCAACGATTCCGAGCGATCCATCATGAGGATCACTTCCGCCCCCTTCCAGATTCGGAGCGTCTGGCCCTCCTTTGCCTTCTCCCCCTTCCGCACAATTCGTTCCTCCCCTTTGGTGATCACCTCCACCAGTCCGGAGATGGACGTGACCTCGGCGTTCCCCACGAAGGCCACCCGTTGCCATTCCTCATCAGCATGGAGGGAGGCCACTGTCATTGTCACAAGGATCGCCAGCAGATTGATCGTTTTCACACCTCCAAGGTATAAAACATCGAAAATCTTCGGCAGCGGGGCAGGAACGTGTCGTGGTCAAGGATTAACCCTGAGCGGCAGCAAGGTCCAAACACGAACGGCCGGGTCGATGGGAATCAGGAGGCGGCGATTTCGCGTGCCCAACGGTCAGCCTCCAAAATCGCCTGAAGATCCGGTTTCTCGGCCACCTGATGCGCGTCCATGGTGCGCCGCACCAACTCCGTGATCTGCGGAAACGAAATCTTGCCCGCGCAAAACGCCTCCACGGCCACTTCGTTGGCGGCGTTCAGCACCGCTGGCAGCGTCCCACCCATTTCCCCCGCCCGGCGGGCCAACCCGAGCGCCGGAAACCGGTCGGTGTCGGGTTCCTCAAAGGTCAAACTGCCGATTTTCGCGAAGTTCGTTTGAACTCGCTCGCTCCCGACCCGCCGAGGGTAAGTTAGAGCATACTGGATCGGCAGGCACATGTCCGGCGCGGACAGTTGCGCGATGATCGAGCCATCCACGTACTCAACCATCGAATGCACAATGCTTTGCGGATGCACCACCACCGACACCCGGGGCATTTCGATGTCAAACAGCCATCGGGCCTCGATCATTTCCAAGCCCTTGTTGAACAGGGTGGCGCTGTCGATCGTGATCTTCCGGCCCATCACCCACGAGGGATGCTTGAGCGCCCGCTCCACCGTGATGCCGTCGAATTCGCTTTTCGGCGTCTGGCGAAATGGCCCGCCCGACGCCGTGAGCCAGAGGCGCCGCACGCTCGCCCCCGGTTTTCCGTCAAGGCATTGAAAAATGGCCGAATGCTCGCTGTCCACCGCAAGGACCCGGATGCCATGTTTGCGCGCTTCCGCCATGACGATCTCCCCAGCCATCACGAGTATTTCCTTGGACGCGACGGCAATGTCTTTCCCGGCGCGGATCGCCGCCAACGCGGGCTCCAGTCCGGCCGTTCCCACAATCGCGATCAGGACGATGTCCGCTTCGGGAAGCGTCGCCAGTTTGACCAACCCCTCCGCGCCGCAAAAAACCTTCGTCGAGCCGCCAAATGTCGCCTCCAGCCCGCGTGCGGCGTTGGGATTGCTAATTGAAATGGCCTGCGGTTGGTGTCGCCGGACTTGCTCCGTGAGCAACGCGGCATTGGCGCCTGCAGCCAGCGCGATCAAGCGAATTTCCCCCGGGAGATCCTCCGCGACTTTGATCGCTGATGTGCCAATCGAGCCGGTGCTTCCAAGAAGGACGACGTTTTTCATCAAGCCAAGGGTTCCAAGCTACGCGCGGAGATTTCGAATGTCGTCATGGCGGTCAGGTGAGAATGTGGCGCAAATACAAATACATGATCGGCGCGTTGAACAGGATGCTGTCGATGAGGTCCAGAATCCCCCCGATTCCTGGAAAAAACTTCCCGGAATCCTTCACACCCGCCTCGCGTTTGAACAGCGATTCAATGAGGTCGCCGACGACCGCCGCCAAGCTGAGGATAATCCCCAAAATGGTGGCGTGGAACAGGGTCATTCCCACCAATCTCGGGCCGGCCAAGTGCGCGAACAAAACGCTCGCCGCGGTCGAAATGACGATCGCCCCACCAAAACCCTCCCACGTTTTGCCGGGGCTGATCCGCGGAATCATCTTGTGCTTGCCAATGACCGATCCCACGCAATACGCGCCCAGGTCGCTGAATTTCGTGACGAGGATGAAATAAACGATGTAATAGGCCCCATTCCCCCCCAAGCCGGGAAAGAAGTTTATTTTTTGGATGAAATTGAGCAGGTAAGGCACATACATCAGCCCGAAAAGAGTCGTCGAAATGGCGATGAGCCCAGCGGTGCTGGTCTTGGACACGAATTGACGGACGCACAGCCCGAGGACGAACAGGATAAGGAAGCTGGTTTCGAAGTCGTTCGCGTCGGATGGCTTCGACTCTGGCGTCACGTGTCCCGAAAGGTAAAAAAACGTGCTGGCCATCAGCAGCAATCCCCCGCCCACCCCCACCCATTTGAAACAGAAGAGGTTCCGGTGCTCCAACAGGTTGTAGAATTCAACCAACCCAGCCCACGCCAGGATCATCATGATCGCCAGAAACACATAATCAGAGAG
>CAZSXX010000364.1:0-4544 GCA_964611245.1 uncultured Verrucomicrobiota bacterium
TCCCCGGGGGCCGGCCCGGGGGGGGCCCTTGGGGGGGGGGGGCCCGGCTCGGGGGGGGGGGGGGGGGTTGCCGGGGGGGGGGGGGGGGGGGGGCCGGGGGGCCTAAGCGGGGGCGAGGAAAAGGCGGTTGAAATTGGCGGCAATTTTTTGGGCGAAATCGGATTCAGGTTCGCCGCGCAGAGTGGCCGCGAAGCGGTAAATGGCGGCGAGGTTGCGGGGATCGTTCAGGGCGCTGGGGCTGGTTTGGAGGGCGGCGGGAGGGAGCATGTCGGGGGCGTCGGTTTCGACGAGGAGGCGGTCGGCGGGGATTTTCTGGAAGACGAGGCGCTGGGCGGCTTTTCGTTCGTGGGCGAAATATCCGGAGATGGAGAAATAGGCGCCGAGACGGGTGAAGCTGGGGAGCATTTCCAGGGAGCCGCCGTAGGAATGGAGGAGGAAGCCGCGCGCGGGTTTGGGGGCGGATTGGAGGATGGATTCGAGGGGGCCCCAGGCTTTCAGGCAATGGATGGAGGCGGGGAGGTTGCGTTCGGCGGCGAGGGCGAGCTGGGGGAGAAACACTTTTTCCTGATCGGCGGGGTCGGCGTCGTGCATCCAGCGGTCGAGGCCGATTTCGCCGATGGAGGCGCGCGGGGTTTCGTCGATGAATTTGCGGAGGAGGTCGAACCAAGCGGGGGAGCGGCCGCGCAAAAACCATGGGTGAAGGCCGAAGGCGGGGAGGATCCAATCGAAGCTGCGGGCGAGTTCGGCGACGTGGGGCCAGTCTTGTTCTGAGGTTCCGTTGACGACGCAGTGGCGGAGGCCGAGGGATGGGAGGGCGGCGAGGATTTCCTCCAGATGCGGGGCGAGGCGTCCGTCCTGAAGGTGGTTGTGGGCGTCGCAAAGGGGGATCATGGGGGAAGCTGGGCGCGGGCGAATTCGTGGATGGCGTCCACGAGGCGGGCGAGGCCGGTGCGGCGGTTGGGGGTCAGTTGCTGCCAGAGGCCGGCTTGGCGGAGGGGGGCGAGGTCGGCGGCGAGGACGTCGGCGGGGGGGAGGCTGGAGAAGAGGGCGCAGAGGACGGAGGCGAGGCCTTTGACTATGGCGGAATCGCTGTCGGCCTGGAAGTGGCAGAGGCCATCGCGAAGCTCGGAGCGGAGCCAGAGGTTGGAGAGGCAGCCGTCGAGTTTGGTGGCCGGGGTTTTTTGATCGGCGGGAAGGCCGGGGGCAGAGCGGGCAAGGGCGATGAGGTGGGTGAGGCGTTCCTGGGGGTTTTTGAAGCGCGCGAAGTCCCTGGCCAAAGCGGACTGTTTTTCGAGGAGGGTCATTGGCCAATGGCGAGGAGGGCGTCCTGGATTTCAGCGTCCAGCTCGGGCCAGGTTTGCCGGGCGGCGGCGAGGGCGGGGCGGGCGGGGCGGGCTTTGGGGCCGAGGAATTGGAGGGTCTGGACGGCGAACTTGCGGGAGGCGCCCCAAGTGGAGTTGGTGAGGGCCTCGAGGAGTTGCGGGAGGTGGTCGGGGCCGAAGGATTTTTGGGCGCGGACGCCAATTTGGGCGAGGGCGTAAAAGGCGGCGTCGCGGACGTTGGCCTGGGGATCGCGGAGGGCACGCATGAGGGAGGGGGCGGCGTATTTGGCGTGCGAACCCATGGCGCCGAGGGCGCGGGCGGCGCCGTAGCGGACAACGGATTCGGGGCTGTCGAGGGCGATGATGAGCGGGGTGACGGCGTCGAGGCCGATGCGGGAGAGGGCGCGGCTGGCCTTGAAGCGGACAAGGGAATCCTCGTCGCCGAGGGCATTGACGAGGGCGGGTGCGGCGGGGGCGGCGTCGGAGCCCATCTGGCCGAGGAGGTAGGCAGCGGTGGCGCGGATGTTGGGGGCGTCGTAGGTGCGCGGGGGCGCGAGGTGGGCTCGGACGGCGCCCTCGTATAGGAGGTCTTTGGCCCAGGAGGATTGGGAGGCGAGGGCCTCGACCAAGGCGGGCACGGCCTCGGGCCCCATCTCGTTGAGAACGGAGGCGGCGTGGGCGGCGGTGCGCTCGTTGCCCATGCGCTCCATCCAGTAGGAGAGCGGCTGTTCGGCGTAGGTGAGCTCCGGGCGGTTGACGGCGCGCAGGATAATCCAGAGGAAGGCGAAAAGGCCGAGGAGAATCCAGACGCGGGCGCGCCGCCGGGTCGTGCGTTTTGGCGGCGGCGGTTCCATGAAAGCAAAATAGCAGCGCGACTTTCGCAAGCAAAGACTTCCCACAGGGCGGGAGGAGCGGATAATTTGCGGGCGATGGACATCGCCGCGAACTTGGAGAGCATCCGCCAGCGCATGGGGGCGGCCTGCGCGCGGGCGGGGAGGGCGTTGACGGAGGTTTCGCTGCTGGCGGTCTCCAAGGGGCATGGACCGGAGGCGGTGCGGGCGGCGGCGGATGTGGGGCAGGTGTTGTTTGGGGAGAACAAAGTGCAGGAGGCCAAGGCGAAAATCCCGCTGTGCCCGGGGCGGCTGCGCTGGCACATGATCGGGCATTTGCAGTCGAACAAATGCCGGGACGCCGTGCAGATGTTCGACATGATCGAGGGGGTGGACAGCCTGGAGGTGGCGCGGGAAATCAACCGGATGGCGGAGAAGGCGGGGAAGACCGTGCCGATCCTGGTGGAGGTGAATGTGGCGGGGGAATCGAGCAAATTTGGGTACAAACCGGAGGCGTTGCTGGCGGAGTTCAACGAGATCAACGCGCTGGAGCGGCTGGAAATCCATGGGTTGATGACGGTGCCGCCGTACTCGCCGAACGCGGAGCGGTCGCGGCCTTATTTCCGGGAACTGCGGGGACTGAGGGAAAAATGCGAGGCGATCCTTGGGGCGCCGCTGCCGCACCTGAGCATGGGGATGAGCGGGGATTTCGAGATCGCGATCGAGGAGGGGGCGACGATCATCCGGGTGGGGACGGCGCTGTTTGGGCCGCGGTCATACGCGAAGTCGGCGGTGCGGGCGCAGGCGGATTAGGGCGGCAGGAGCGGGCCGACGCGGAGGAGGCGCAGCCAGGGCTGTCCGGCGTCGCGGGAGTGGGGGAGGCTGACCTCGAACTCGGCGACCCAGTCGTTCTCCTCCTCGCGGTCGATGAGCATCTGCTGGATGCGCCAGGATTGTTTGTCCTCGCTGGGGATGATGTAGGTGTGGCGGACATTGCGGGCTTCGGGATCGAGGCGGAGCTGGGAGTGGGCGGCAAAATAGGCGTCGATGGCGACGGCCAAGGATTTGGCGTCCCATTCCCCGCGCTCGGAGAGCGATTCGAGGGCGAGCTCATAATCCTGGTTCACGCCGGCGCGGAGGAAGGTGAAAATGCGGTTGCGCAGGGCGGCGGTGAAGGCCTTTTTGTCGCGGGTGACGTCGCGGTCGGCCTCTTCGGCGCCTGGGGGGCGGATTTCTTTCTCGGAGGCGGCCGGCTGGTAGGCGGGGTCGCGCATTTTCTCCCATTCGTCGAGAAGGCTTGAATCGACCTGGCGGATCATCTGGCGGAGGTAGAGCTCCATCTCCTGGACGGGCTCGGTTTTGGCGGAGTCCGGGACGGTGTGGGCGAGGACCTTGTGGACGCTGGAGATGTGGCGGAGGAGAAGGCCTTCGGAGCGGTGAAGGTCGTAGTCCTTGATGTAGTCGGCGAAGGAGCGGAACTGCTCGAACATTTCGCGGACGATGGATTTGGGGCGGATGTTCTCTTGGCCGACCCAGGGATGGCGCTCGGAGAACTGGTTGAAGGTGGAGTAGACGAATTCGCTGATGGGCTTGGGATATTCGACTTTCTCCAGCTCCTCCATGCGCTCGTTGTACTCGACGCCCTGGGCTTTCATCTCGGCCATCTTGGCGTCCTTGGCGCGGTCGACCTGCTTGCGGAGAATCTGGTCGGGGTTCTCCAGGATCGACTCGACGAGGGTGATGAGATCGAGGGCGTAGTTGGGGGACTGGGGATCGATGAGGGGGATGGTTTCGAGGAGGTAGAGCGAGAGCGTTTGATCCATCGAAAAGTCCTCCTGCAGGGAGCGGTCCACGCGCAGGTAGGAGCCGGTGGCGGAGGGCGGGACGATCTCGATGATTTTGCGGGCGAGGAGGGAGCGGAAAAGCTGCCAGGCGCGCTTGGTGTGGGCTTTTTTGGCGCGGGGGGATTCGTGCGAGCGGGCGATCAGGTCGCGCATGGCCCGGCAGCCGTCGGTGGGGCGGCTGAGGACGTTGAGGAGCATGCCGTGGGTGACCTGGAAACGGGAGGTGAGGCCCTCGGGGGAGGCGTTGATGAGGCGCTGGAAAGTCTGTTCGTCCCAGTTGACGAAATTCCGGTCGGGGGGCTTGCGGCGTGTGATTTTCTTGCCGTCGCGGGCGGCTTTCTCCTCGAGCTTGAGGTTTTCGACCACGTGCTCGGGGGCCTGCGCGACGACCCAACCGACGTCGTCGAAGCCCTTGCGTCCCGCGCGGCCGGCGACCTGGTGGAAATCGCGGGCGCTAAGGATGGCGGTCTTGTCGCCGCCATACTTGCAAAGGCGGGTGAAGAGGACGGTGCGGATGGGGACATTGATGCCGACGCCGAGGGTGTCGG
>CAZSXX010000365.1:0-4535 GCA_964611245.1 uncultured Verrucomicrobiota bacterium
TCATGCTCTTCCAGATGATGTTCGCCATCATCACCCCCGCGCTCATCACCGGCGCCTTCGCCGAGCGCATGAAATTCAGCGCCTTCGTCTGGTTCTCCCTCGGCTGGCTCATCCTCGTTTACCTCCCCCTCGCGCACATGGTCTGGGGCAAGGGCGGCCTCATGAACTGGGCCCTCGGCGGCAAGATCCCCGTCCTCGACTTCGCCGGCGGCACCGTCGTCCACATCAGCTCCGGCGCCTCCGCCCTCGTTTGCGCCTTCGTCCTGGGCAAACGCGACGGCTTTCCGCAGGAGCCCATGCCGCCCCACAACGTCGTCCTGAGCCTCATCGGCACGGGCCTCCTCTGGGTCGGTTGGTTCGGGTTCAACGCCGGCAGCGCCGTTGGCGCCGGTGAACTCGCCACAAAGGCGTTCGCCGCCACCCATTTCTCCGCCGCCGCCGCCGCCATGAGTTGGGGCGTCGCCGAGTGGATTCTCAAGGGCCGCCCCAGCGTCCTTGGCGTCGCCTCCGGCATGGTCGCCGGCCTCGCCACCATCACCCCGGCCTCCGGTTTCGTCACCATCCCCTCCGCCATCCTCATCGGCCTCGTCTCCGGCGTCGTCTGCTATTTTGCGGTCACCAAGCTCAAGGCGAAATTCGGCTACGACGATTCCCTCGACGTTTTCGGCGTCCACGGTGTCGGCAGCACCATCGGCATGATCGCCTGCGGATTGGCCGCCTCGGTCGACGTCAATCCATTGATCGGGACCACCTTTCAGGTGAATGGCGCCGCCCATTCCCTCGCGGGCGGCCTCGGCCAGCTCAAAAACCAAATCATCGGCATCCTCGTCGCCGGCGGCATGGGCGCCATCGGCACCTACATCCTCTTGAAAATCGTGAACGCGCTGGTCGGCCTGCGCGTCGACCAGGAAGCCGAAAGCCTCGGGATTGATTTGGCCGAGCACGGCGAGCGCGCCTATAACGACTGACGGCAATGAAGGGAATTTTATGAAGAAAGTGGAAGCGATCATCAAGCCGTTCAAGTTGAACGAGGTCAAGGATGCCCTCAACGAAATCGGCGTGCAGGGGATGAACGTCGGCGAAGTGAAGGGCTTTGGCCGCCAAAAAGGCCACACGGAGATTTACCGCGGCAGCGAATACACCGTCGATTTCCTGCCCAAATTGAAGCTCGAACTCGTCCTCGCCGACAACATGGTCGCCCAAGTCGTGGACGTCATCGTCAAGTCCGCCCGCACCGGCAAAATCGGCGACGGCAAAGTCTTCGTCTCCAACGTCGAGGAAGTCATCCGCATCCGCACCGATGAACGCGGCGAAAAGGCAGTCTAACTTTTAAGGAAGCTCCACAACCGCGTTTGGCGTGGCCAAAAACGCGTTGGGAGTTGCGGAGGCCTAATCCTTCACATGCGCCCAGCGCCCCGTCCGGAACACTTTGCAATTCCGGGCCATGTCCTCCTCCAGCCGCTCCCCGCGCGCGGCGGCGAATCGGCGCAAGGCCTCCAACGGCGCGGTCGGTTCGCTCCCCCACCAAATCGGGTGCGTGAGAAGCTGGATCGGCCGCCGTTGCAGGAACGCCTCCGCATCCAGCGGATGCCCAAATCGGAACGCGCCTTGGGAATCCGAAATGTAGGCGATGCGCTTCGTGAACGCCTCCATATACGTGTTCAGCAGCGGGAACGATCCCTCCGCATGCCCCTCAATCTCCCGCGCGATCGGCCGGTGGTAACTGACCACCTTGATCTCCGTCTCGAACCACTCCGAAAGCGCCGCCGCCTCCCGCCGGCACGCCGCCGCCA
Organism: uncultured Verrucomicrobiota bacterium; assembly: GCA_964611245.1. Classification (GTDB taxonomy): domain Bacteria; phylum Verrucomicrobiota; class Verrucomicrobiia; order Limisphaerales; family SXQI01; genus CAZSXX01. The sequence goes on from CAZSXX010000365.1 coordinate 1,794, forward strand.
AGTCGCCCACCTCCGCCGACGCCGGGTAAGCCATCCGGTCAAAATGCAGCCCAATCCGGTGGCCCGCCCCAAGAATGTCGCGCACCGCCCGCGAATTGTTGGCCTCGAATAGGTTGTAAAACGGCGTGCGCAGCAGGAAAAAGTAGCTCGCGCTCAGCCCTTTTTCCGCCTCCACGAACGCCATTTCCCGCGCCGCCTCGACGCAGAAATCGATGTCATGCCGCAAAATCAGCCACGGCTCGTCGTGCCGCTCCAGCGCGGACGCCCCCTCAAAATCCAGCCCCCGGTATCCGGCCCCAAGGAACTCATCGAGTATACGGCCATATTCAGCCCGGGAAAAATGGGTCAACATTCTTGGCATCACTTCCGCCGATATTTCCACAACTCCCCCGCCCGTCCAAGTTTTCCGTTGGCCTGCCCGTCCCACGGTCGGCCACGCCCCTTAAGGCCCACCTAATTATGACGATACTATGGGTGGATGTTGGCCAACCCAGAATGCCGCCGCGTGATGTTTGTCGGGGAGGACCAGGAAATCTGGCCTGACCTCCTCAAGTCCTCGGCCCGCGAAAACTGGCGCATGACCTTCGCCCACGCTGGCGACGAGGCCCTCGTCGCCCTCGACGAACAGGAGTTCGACGCCGTCATCACCGACCTCTCCCTTCGGGGCATGACTGGTCCCGAACTTCTCCATGAGGTCCGCCAGCGCCGCCCTGAAATCTGGCGCTTCCTCCGCGGGCGGCCCCAAGTGGCCCACGAATCCACCGGTTGGGCTGGCGCCGCCCACCAATTCATCGAGGGCTCCGGCGCCGAGGAAATCGAATCCCGGCTCGCCCAGGCGTTCCGCCGCGAGTTTTGGATGCCCGGGCCCGTCGCCGAGAATCTTCTGGCCACCTGCCCACTCCTCCCCAGCCCTCCCCAGGTCTTCTATCAAATCCTCGACGCCCTCTCCTCTCCTTCCGCCACGCTCGAGCAAATCGGCGACATCATCGAGCGGGATCCGCCGATGAGCGCCAAAATCCTCAAGCTCGTCAACAGCGCCGTCTTTTCCCTCCAGGTCGATGTCACCCGCCCCAGCGAGGCCGTCATGTATCTCGGCATGGAGACCACCAAAGCCATGGTCCTCATGGCCCACACCGTCTCCTCGTTCCAAAAGGTCGAGCGCGCTGAATTCTCGTTCGAACAACTCCTCCGCCATTCCTACTCGACCGCCCGCCGCGCCCGTTGGATCACCCAGCTCGAATGTCCACGCGGCAAAATGGCCGACCAAGCCTTCACCGCCGGCCTGCTGCACGACATCGGCAAGTTCCTCCTCGCCGGAAACCGGTCCGAAGCCTACGCCCGCGCCATCCAGCATGCCCGCAAGAATCGCATCAGCCTCCGCCAGGCGGAGTTCGATTTCTTCGGGGCCGACCACGCGGAATTGGGCGGTTGCCTGCTCGCCGCTTGGGGCCTTCCCCAGCCAATTGTCGAGGCTGTGGCCTTGCATCACGCCCCCCGCTCCATGGGCGACGGCGGCTTCTGCCCGGCCACCGCCGTCCATGCGGCCAATATTCTGGCCCATGAGCACGATGGCTCCGCCCAGGGCTTCCACTCTTCCGAGTTTGATCTGGATTACCTCCGAGCCAGTGGTTGCGAGGATTCCATCACCGGCTGGCGTCAAACCTGCGCTTTCCGGGAATAGCCCGGCCAATCGCCCCACAACCTTCACCCGCCCGTCACCCGTCCGTAACCTTCTTGGGCCACTCTTTGGCCAGGAGATTGGACATATGACATCCCTTCGCGACAGCCTGAAGCCGGAACTGCCCGCCAACTTGGCCGAATCGATTCCGCCGCACGAACTGATGCGCACGGTCTTCGAGGCCATCGACGCCACCTCATGGCCGCGCCTCACTCGGCCGGAACCCGGCCGCGCCTCCGAAGCGGTCCTGCGCACGGTCCTGGCCTACTGCTATTCGATCGGCGTCTACTCCTCGGTCGAGGTCGAAACCATGGCGCGCCGCGACCCGCACGTGCGTTACCTCTGCGCGGGGGGTGCCCCGGCTTTCGATGAAATCCGCCATTTCCGCCGAGGCCATGTTCGCTCCCTGCGCGAAACCTTGGCCCGCGTTCTCCATTCAACTTGGCTCGCGCTGCGCCCGGCGGGCCCACCAGTTTCGCTCCTTCCCTTCGTGATGGAAGCCAACGATCGGCTGGCCGCCGCCATCGAGGCCGACAGCGCCGCCATGGATTTCTGACCCGTCCTCCTCCGCCCTTCGCGGGGATCGGGCCCCTCTATTCCGCCTCGACGCGGATCGTGTGCGTCACCGGCACGAACGCGGCCCGGATCGCCTGCGCCAACGGCCCGCGCGCCTTTTCGGTGAGCTGCGCCGTCATCTCCTTGTCCGCCCGCCCCTCCGGCCCATGGAACAATTCCTTGATCTGCCGCGTCTCGTAATTCTGCTTCGCCGCCACCGCCGCGTCCACCTTGTTGAACGCCTCGGAAAACGGGTTTTTCTCAAACTCCGCCGCCAGGTTCACCCCTTTGGATAGCTGCTCTCCCGTGAACGACTTCGAAACCCCGCCCCAGGTCACCCGGTATTTCGCCGCCGTCGAATTCCGGACCACCAGCGACAGCCGGTTCAAATCTTGGTTGAACGGCACCAGCGTCATCGCCGACCGGATGTTGTCGTCCTTGTTCACCTCGCCCCCCGCCGCGCAGAACGGGTAGCGCGAGCTCTTGATCTCCGCCGCCCCATCCTTGAA
>CAZSXX010000366.1:0-4522 GCA_964611245.1 uncultured Verrucomicrobiota bacterium
ATATCCGATCCCATGGAGCCGACGTCATCGATGGTGTCATCACCGTCGTTGGCGTGATTCGAGGCCACAACACGCACGACTCGGCCTGTCGCCGCGTCGACCACCGCCAAGCCGCCATCTCCCACAACCACGTCGTCGTCGATTCCTCCATCGAGCGTATCCCCTCGGGCACCCCCGAAAATCACGTCGTTGCCAGACCCGCCATCTGCGATATCGGCTCCGCCAACCGCGTCATCGATAGTCGAGATGAGCGTGACCCGGTACAACGCGTCGCGTTCGATGGCTGCGGAGTCGCCAAGCAAGATGTCAATCCCGGCATTCCCCTTGATCGTGTCGGCCCCATCGCCGCCAGCGAGCACGTCCTTTCCGCTGCCTCCCAACACGATGTCCGCGCCTTGGTCGCCAAACACCGTCACTCCGGCCGCGGTGGCCGTGGCGTCGATGCGATCATTCCCATTTTGACCTTTAACCACCAGGTATCGAGGCTGGGCGTCGGTGATGGTCACGATATCCGCGCCCTGTCCGCTGTCCAGTTGTGTGACCTCGATCTTCGCCGTCCTCGTGCTGGATATGCCGATCGTGTTGCCTCCCGTCCCTCCACGGATCAGGACGCCCGTCGTGAATGCCTTAGTCACAGAAGACCAAGTGCTCTCAAAGAAACCTCCGGTCGCCGTGTATTGGATCGGCGCCGGCGCCAACCCGGAGACTAAGTCGCGAGTAATCTGGACCTGGCTGTCCGGGTCCGGATCGTTCTGATCGCTAATGGTCAGAACATTCTTTGAACCGCCCTGGGCATCGATTTGCAAGGCGCTGGCGATGTCATCTAAAGACAAGAAATTGTTGTAAACTCCGATCACGTCATCGCCGGCGCCGGTGAACACTTTGGTGGCTCCCTGGGCCGCTCGAACGAGGAGCGTGTCGTTCCCGGACCCCAAACGAATCTCCACACCCTCGAGGTTGGCGTAATGAACTCCCTTTGGCGCCCCCGACGCCTCAAACCGGACAAAATGACCAATTTTTAATCTGATATCCGCGTCCGTGTGGAAGGCTGGCTCGCCTCCGGTGTAAAGCTTGGCTTCCTTGCCCAAGGCAAGCCTGGGCTCCCCACCGGCGTAAGTAACAAGATCGAACCTCTCGGGGGCATAGGGTCCGTTGCCGGATCCTGGCTTCAGACGGTAAAGAGGTTCTCCCCTCGCATGGAACACGAGGCGGCCTCGCGGGTCCACGGAGCTTGTGTGCAGCGCCACATTTCCGTTTTCATCCAGCTTGAGGTTTCCGTCCGAATCGACCTTTGGCTGGCCTATCTGCACGCGCTCGTCGCCGAAATAGAGCACGGGCGCGCCTTGAATCTGAATCGAGGGAGTCTGAATGATCAACTTGACCGTCACATTCGTCGCGGCGGGCGTGGTGGCGTTGAAGGTGATGCGATCATTTACCGTGTTTACGGAGTACTGGGATGGCTGAAGCCGCGTAATCTTTGAACCCTGGTACACCACCACTCCCACCAAGTCGGCGGTCTTCAAATCGTGGGTGAAGCCACCCAATGAGGCCAGGTTGAGCATAGTGGAAGCGTTTAGAGTCACATTCGGGAAAGTGGGAGGCACATAAGCCGTGCCCAAAGCGACTCTGGCGCCTAACTGATTGACGGCGTCATACAGTTGTGTCCTGCGGTTCTGAATCTGAGCTTGCCCCCCGGTGTGGAGGAACGCGGAGCCGTCCGCATTAAAGACCAGCGCTCCATTCTCATCGCGGACCTGTTCGCCACCAAGGTATCGAACAATTTCACCACTCGAGCGAACCACGGGATCATTCTTCAAGTGCAGCACCGGATCCCCGGCGGCATGGACCCGTGGATTGCCGTTGAGATCGAACATCGGCGCGCCGGAAAAGAGATCGTAGACAGGGTCTCCTGCGGCGTGAGTCAGGGGCTGGCCCGTGAATGGATCAAGCACGGGTTCGCCACCGAAATAGAATCGTTGGGCCGGGCTTGAAGCTCCTCCGTAGAATTGGAGCAAGCCTTGGCCATCGAGATCATAGACAGGAGCTTCATAGCGGGTCAGCGAGCCTTGGACATTTGAAGTATTGGCCTGATCCAGGATGACAAGACGATCGTTGCCGCCCGCGCTCTGCTTGTAAACGTCCCTAGTCCGATACCAGGTGATGACCTTGGTTTGTTGAACGGGGATCAGCGAAGGCGCGCCGGAAACGTAGGTGATGACGCGGTTATTCGAAAGCGGGAGAGATTTCGCGCTTGAGGGGATGTTCGTCAGCGCGCTGTTGGGCCCGCCCGTGACCGCTTCCAACCCAGTGCCCGTGGTGTTTGCGAGAATGCTAGGGAAACGGGGCGCGGCCGGGCCGGGATAGCGAATCCCGATTCCGTCCAGGTCGAATCCACCGGAGGAGGCGTCCGTCCCCGAAATCCGGATGAAACGGGCGCTGGACAGCCCCGCGGCCGCCAAATCGTAGGAGCGGGCAAATCCCATGTTGGTGAAACTGTCGTCACCCGTCACGCGCACCGCGGGCAACGCCGGGAGCGCGCTCCAAGTCGTGCCGTTGGCGCTGACTTCGACGCGGATCTTCTCGAATTCCACAATGCCGCTCAAATCTTCATACACGGTGAAGTCCGCCCCTGATCCATTCACGACCAGAGTGGAATCGTCGACGCGATTTCCGTTTTGATCGATGTAGATCAAGGAGCCATTGACGAAATCGTTCACGAACGCCTTGCGGGCGGTGACGCTGAAGACTTCCTTGTCCTCGGCGTTGAGGTAAACCGGCCGGGCGCCGGGCGCGCTGCTCGAGACTTGGCTGATTACAGGCACGCCTGAATTGACGGTGGTTTCGGCCCCGTCGGCGTCGTAATACAGCGGGACTCCGGAGGAATTGGCTTTTTGGACGCCATATTTTTGCGAGGATTTTTCTTGAACCAAATTCTCCCTCAAAAGCGCATCCCTGGCGAACGACGGTCTGCCCGTGTCCGTGAAAACCTCGATGTCGCCGGCGGCGAGGAACACGGGGCGCGAACCACTCACGCTGCTTGGGACCGCCAGGATCACCGGGATGCCCGTGTTCGTCGGCGTCTCTCCACCCTGAGTGTTCAGGTAGAGCAATTGGCCAGTGGCATTCTTCTTCTGGATGCCGTATTTCTGGGGCAAAGCCCCGACGTTCAGAACGGCCACGCGGATGTCCACATTGCCGGTGGCGGTGTTGTTCAGCAGGACTTTGCCGAGCTGCGGCAGCGCGTAGGTTTTGGTGATGCCGTCCCCGTCCGTGAAGGAAAGGTTTTGAGCCTCCGAGTTGATGAAAACACTCGGAGAACCAGCGATCGCCGCCACGAAATCGACCGCCTTCACCGGCAGGCTTTGCTCTTCAATGTCGCCGTCTCCGTCAAATGTGACACGGGCGTTGATGTTTCGCAGCCGGTTGCCGTCTTGAATTTCCACCACATCATCCCCCGCCCCGCCATACACGGTGATGTCATCGCTGAGCTCCTGTATTTGCACGAGGTCGTTTCCAGCCCCGGCGACCACGACGGTCTTGATGGGTTGCAACGCCGCTTGAACTCCAGACGCCTCCGACTTCAACGTGAACACGTCGTTCCCGCCCGCGAGGCGGATATCAAAGATTTCTATGCCGTCGAGGCGGACCCCGCTGTAGACCAGCGTGTCCAAGCCAATCCTTCCCACCTTCTGGCCGAGACCTTCAAAACTCCGATACGTGTCGAACAGGAGCGCGGACGTGTCTTGATCCTTGTCTTGCTGGAAGATCGGGTTGCCGTTGCGATCTTCTCCAACTTGTATCATCCGCTTGCTGGACTGGGTTTGCAGCAACCCGGGAATGGATCCGCCGGCTTGGTTGTGGACCAGGACACGGTCACCCTTGTCCTCGAACTGATCTCCACCGAACACGGTCAATTTGCCCTGGATGCCGTTCAAGTCATTGGTGCCATCCGCCTTGAACACAAAGGTTGGCGGATCCACGGTCACAGACGGAGGCTGCACCAACTTCGTTCGGGTCTCGAGGTGTCCCACCTCGTAATCAACCTTGAAATTCAGCACCCGAACTTCAATCCGCGTCGTGGGAATGAAGAAGTTCCATCTCAACTTTGAATTGATCTGGATCTGGGCCTGATTGATGTCGAAGCCTGGCGCCCGGAAATAAGGCAGCGCCGCATCCCACGAAGCGAAGACCGCGTTGATCTTGTTGGTTAAAATCCTCCTCGCGGCGAGGTCCAGGTTGCCGCCAACTCCCACGGCGGCGAGGATCGTATCCCAGAACCCGAGCTCGAATTCAAAGTACAGCCCCGTGAGATCCCAGGTCAATTTGTCGTAGACCACTTCCGGAGGCAAATCCAACTGGATGGCAGGCGGGGTGTATGTGTAGGGTGGCGGGTCGAAGACGAGTGGCGGCGCGTCGCCTCCGAGATGAATCGTGTCGTCCCCGGTGCCGCCCACAACGGTCGTCTCAAAGTTCGTGCTGGTGCTGAGCACGTAAATTTCGTCCGGCCCGCCGCCGCCGTCGA
>CAZSXX010000367.1:0-4492 GCA_964611245.1 uncultured Verrucomicrobiota bacterium
CTCTAAATCCTGCCCCTAGCCTTAAATCGCCACCCGCTCCCCAAATCTCCCCGTCGGCGACGCCATCTCCACTCCCGCCGCGGTCGGCTCCCCAAAAAACGGCCGCCCCGCCTCCGTCCACGTGAACCGCTGCGCATGCACATTCCGGTCGTTCCACCCGCTCTTCTTCCGCGTCTTCGCGTGGTAAATGATCCAATCCTCCCTCCCATCCGGCGATTGCGCGAACGAACAATGCCCCACCCCCCACACCGCCTCGTTCTTCGCGAACGCCGGCGCCTCCCCCTTCTCCCAGTTCCGCGGATCCATGATGTCCCCCCCCTTGAACTCCAGCATCCCAAGGCAATAATCCACCGTCCAGCTCCCGCTCGCCGAATACACCACAAACAGCTTCCCATGCCGCTGCAAAACCTGCGGCCCCTCGCAAATGTCCATCTCCACCCGCTCCCATTCCAGCGTCGGCTCCGCCAGCAACACCCGGTCCCCCGCGATCGTCCACGGGTTCGACATCGGCGCCAGGTACAGGTTCTGCCTCCCGTTGCTCGCCCCCGGCCAGCCCGACCAGATCGCGTATAATTCCCCCTCATGCCGCATCACCGTCAAATCAATCGCCCACCCCTGCGTCTCCATCATCCCCTTGCATCGGTACGCCCCCTGCGGGTCATCCGTCACCGACTCCAAAACCCACATCCGGTGGTTCTCGTTCATCCCGTCATCCGCCGCGTAGTAAATGTGCCACCGCTCATTGATCCAATGCAGCTCCGGCGCCCACACCGCGTTGCTGTTCGCCCCCATCGACGGCGCCGCCCAGATCTGCGTCCCCTCTTCCTCCCCCAGCTTCGTCATGCAACCCGCCTTCCGCACCCAAATGCTGTTCTGGTTCCGGCTCTCGCAATAGTAATACGCACCCTGGTGCGCGACCACCCACGGATCCGCCGACGCCGGCGGGATGATCGGATTCACGAACGTGTTCTTCGCCTTCGGACGCCGTTCGAAGCGGCCCACCAACTCATGGGGCGGCAACGGCCGGCTCTCGGGTTCCAAAATCTGGCTCAACATCGGCATGGCGTCGTTCACAGCCCGCCCATCAGCTACCGCCATGCCAAAGTGAAAACCTGATCCCCTCCTCAGGGCCTTTAAGCTCAACCCCGCCGACCAACCCCACTGTCCCACTGTCTCACTGTCCCATTCTGGGAAGACATTGACTTAAGATCAGGTACTCCCGCCCTTCCCCCCTTACGCTTTCTGCAACCCCGGCCTCCCTGCCTCGACCACAAACGCCGCCCTCGTCCCCACCCCCGCGCCTCGCCGCGTCACATACTCCACCGTCCGGTATTCCACCCGCATTTCCGCCGGCGTCAATTTGCACATCACATATCCCCTCTCCGCGTTGTGGAATTTCACGAACGGATTCTCCGCCAGGAGCCATTTGTTCCGCGCCGGCTCCCTCACCCCGTCCCCTCCCGACGAAATCGACGTCCCCACCAACTCCGTCGCCACCACTTTCGAGTCCAGTTGGTCGAAATCCGCGATCAATTCGTTCGCCCAGTTCGTGTGGATGTCCCCCGTCAACACCACCGCGTTGTTGATCTTTCCCTCGTGCAGATACTTCAACACCCGCCGCCGCTCCATCTCATACCCCGGCCATTGGTCCATGCTCGAGCTCGTCCCCTCCCCCTCCCGCCCATCCACCCGCGCCATCATCACCTGCTGCGCCAGCACGTTCCAACGGTCCTCCGACCGCCTCAGCCCCTTGAAAAGCCAATCCCTCTGCCGCGCCCCCAGGATCGTCGCCTCCGGCCGCAGGCTGTCCGCGCACGGCGGCTTGTTCCCATCCCCGCACGGCTGGTCCGTCCGGTATTGCCTCGTGTCCAGCACGAAAAAGTTCGCCAGCCGCCCAAAGCTCAACTCCCGGAATATCTGCATGTCCGGCCCCACCGGCAGCGAACTCCGCCGCACCGGCATGTGCTCATAATAAACCTGGTACGCCCGCGCCCGGTGCTCCAGGAACTCCCGCCGCGTCACCAGGTTCACCTCCGAAATGTCGTTCGCGTAGTTGTTCTCCACCTCATGGTCGTCCGGCGTCACAATCCACGGCGCCGCCGCGTGCGCCCGCTGCAAATCCGGGTCCATCTTATACAAGGCATACCGGTTCCGGTACTCCTCCACCGAAAAAATCTTCCCGCTGTTGTGCTCCCGCGGACGGTCCTTCGCCCGCGTGATCCCCCCCTCCTAAATGTAGTCCCCCAGATGCACCACTAAATCCAGATCCTCCCGCGACAGGTGGTCATACGCCGTGAAATATCCCGCTTCATAATGGTTGCACGACGCGAACCCAAACCGCAGCGCCCCCGGCATCGTCTTCGCCCCAGGCATCGTCCGCGTCCGGCCCGCCGCGCTCGTCTCGCTCCCCGCCTTGAACTGGTACCAATGCCACCGATCCGCCCGCAGCCCCCCCACTTCCACATGCACCGAGTGTCCCCAGTCCGCGTTCGCGATCGCCGTGCCCTTCTTCACCACCCTCCGCATCTGCTCATCCTCCGCCACCTGCCACTCCACCTCCACCGGCTCCGGCCCCATCCCTCCCCCCTCCAGCGGCTTCGGCGCCAGCCGCGTCCACAGCACAAATCCATCCGGCGACGGATCCCCCGACGCCACCCCCAACTGGAACGGATACCCTGAAAACTTCGGCGTCCTCAACGCCGCCCCAAACGCCTCCCCGGACCACAGTGCCGCCGCCGCCAATGAACTGGTGGCTGCGATGAAGGAACGGCGCGTCGTCCGGCGCGGATCTGCCAGCGTGTAGAGCGGTGGAAGCATCCCGCTTTCGTACGTTCCCCTCGCCCCCAACGTCAAGAAGTCTTCCCCCAAAATCGCCCCCAATGCCCTTTGCTCTTCCTCCCGCCCTTTGCTATCCTTCCACCATGAAATCCAGCTCCTACGCCTGCCCGGACTTCTTCTCCTCCCGGATTTCTCGCCGCTCCCTCCTCAAGGTCGGCGGCATGGGCCTCCTCGGCCTCACGCTCCCCAAACTCCTCGCCGCCGAAGCCGCCGGCAAAAACCCCATCGCCAAGGCCAAATCGGTCATCTTCCTCTACCAATTTGGCGGCCCCAGCCACATCGACATGTTCGACCGCAAGCCCGACGCCCCCGAAGGCATCCGCGGCCCCCTCGACTCCATCCCCTCCAACATCCCCGGCCTCCACCTCTGCAAAGGCCTTGAGCGCGTCGCCAAAGTCATGGACAAGGTCACCCTCATCCGCTCCATGACCCACACCATGAAGAACCACAACTCCGCCGCCTATTACGCCCTCACCGGCCACGCCCCGCCCACCGACGACATCCGCCTCCGCGACACCCTCGACCTCTTCCCCGCCTACGGCTCCGTCGTCGACGCCCTCGCCCCCAACAGCGGCGAGGTCCCCACCTCCGTCTCTTATCCTTACGTGATCCGCGACGGCGCCGTAACCCCTGGCCAACACGCCAGCTTCCTCGGCAAGGCCCACGACCCCTTCCTCTTCACCCAGGATCCCAACTCCTCCGATTTCCGCCTCCCCGAGCTCAGCCTCCCCGCCGACGTCTCCTTCGAGCGCCTCGCCCACCGCCGCGAACTCCAAAAGCTCATCGACCACCAATCCCGTCTCCTCGAATTCGCCGCCGGCGCCCAGGGCATGGATGCCTACTACGAAAAAGCCCTCGCCATGCTCCACTCCTCCCGCCTGCGCGACGCCTTCAACCTCTCCGCCGAATCCCCCGAACTCCGCGACAAATACGGCCGCCACACCTACGGCCAAAGCTGCCTCCTCGCCCGCCGCCTCGTCGAGGCCGGCGTCAAGTTCGTCACCGTCTATTTCTCCAACAGCATCGGCGGCCAAAGCACCAAAGCCGGCGGCTGGGACACCCACGGGTTCAACAACACCCGCATGTACCCCATCATCGAAAAATACCACCTCCCCATCACCAACGAGACCCTCCCCACCTTCCTTGAGGACCTCGACAGCCGCGGCCTCCTCCAGGAAACCCTCGTCGTCTGGATGGGCGAATTCGGCCGCACCCCAAAAATCAACGCCAACGCCAGCCGCGACCACTGGCCCCAATGCTACACCACCCTCCTCGCCGGCGCCGGCGTCAAGCGCGGCCACATCCACGGCGCCTCCGACAAAAATGGCGCCTACCCAGCCGAGAATCCCGTCCGCCCCGATGACCTCGCCGCCACCATCTTCCATCTCCTCGGCATCGACCCGCACACCATCCTGCGCGGCGTCGGCAACCGCCCCGTCTTCGCCGCCGAAGGCCAGCCCGTCACCGGAGTCATGGCGTGACCCGCCCCCTCCCCGCCATCCTGGCTCTCCTTGCCCTCATTCTCTCCCCGTTCCGGGCCCCCGCCCAATCGCTCGACCAACCGCTCGTCGTCCACCTCGATCCCGCCCGCGAAATCCCCCTCCCGGCCAACGCCGAAGCCCTCTGGCTTTTCCTCCCCGGCCCGGACGCCCCC
>CAZSXX010000368.1:0-4438 GCA_964611245.1 uncultured Verrucomicrobiota bacterium
CGCCACGGTGGCAGAGAACAAGGTTCACGTGCACGATTTCCACGCGACCATCCTCCACCTGCTCGGGATTGACCATGAGCGGTTGACCTACCGCCACGCCGGCCGCGATTACCGCCTCACCGATGTTCACGGCAACGTGGTCCAAGAGCTTTTGGCCTGACGCGCCCCGCTTTTATCGCGCCAGTTTCGCCACCGCCGCGTGCGCGAACACCACGTCCGGATCCCTCTGCAGCGCGATGAAGTAATGCCGTCCAAAACCCTCCCCTTCCTCGCTCGGCCTCAATAGTTCACGCGCCTGTTTCAGCAACGCCTGCGCAAGGGCATCCGTCACAGGCTCGTCGGCGTCGAGCGTTTCATCGACCGTGGAAATGAATCCTGAGACCGGCCGCAACCATGCGAACCACGGATCATCCAGAAGCAGCCGCAAGAAATCGTGCGGCGACCCAATCGGCCCAATGGCCTGCTCATACCCCACCCGCTCCGACTCAATCAATGCCTTGTGCAGGGCCATCAGAGCTTCCCGCAGTTGCTCCAGGCGCCACCGCGCGGCTTTCCCTTCCGCCGATTCCCGTTCCGCCGTCACGCCCCAATGTAGCGCTGCGTCCGGAGAACTTCCGCCCATTTTCAAAAACAATGACGGCGCCATTGGCGGTGGATATCTTCGGCCCATGAAATCCGCCCTTTTCGTTCTCTCAGCGCTGCTCTGCGTCCTGCCAGCCCGCGCCGAAAATCTCCGCATGTCATGGACGAACAACCTTCTGACCATCTCCAGCGCCGGGCTTCCTGGAAAGACCCTGGACATCTGGTATCTCGAAGCCTTCTGCCGCAAAGGATCCCGGACGCAGGATTGGAGCAAAACCACCATCCCCCACAAAACTGTCCTTTCCGAAACGAACGCCGCTGGCACACTCCTAAGGCTGCGAACGACGATTGGCGATTCGGTTGAAATGCTCCACACACTCCGCACCACCGAGGACGAAGTGGACATCGCCTACGAGATTGTGAATCGAGGAACAACCGCCGCCCCCATCGAGTGGTTTCAGCCGGCCTGCATCCGCGTGGACCGTTTCACCGGCTGCAAGCAAAGCAACTACACCGCCCGCAGCTTCATCTTCACCGAGCGGGGGCTCACCACGCTCGACCAGACGGCCCGGACCGAGGATGCCATCTACCGCGGCGGGCAAGTCTACGTGCCCAAGGGCATCAAGCTCGACGACGTGAATCCGCGTCCGGTCTGCAAGGATGCGCCCACCAACGGTTTAATTGGCTGCTTTTCCGCTGATGGAAAATACATTCTGGCGACCGCATTTGACGCCACTCATGAGCTGTTTGAAGGCGTTTATGTTTGCCTCCACAGCGACCCACACATTGGGGGGCTTCAACCCGGGGAATCCCGGGCCATTCGCGGCAAGATTTACTTGCTCAAGAACGATCCCGCCGCCCTGCTGCGGCGGTATCAATCCGATTTTCCGCGCCGCTGAAGCGCGACGAGGACTACTCCACCAACTCCATCGTGACCAAGAGATCCCGGGCCGCGACGGTGTCCCCCACGGCCACATGGATGGCATGAACTTTCCCATCGCATGGCGCATAAATGGTCGTCTGCATTTTCATCGCCTCGAGCGTGAGCAACTTGTCCCCTTTTGCGATTTTCGCCCCGGCGCTTGCGTCCAATGACGTGATCAACCCCGGGATTGGCGCCCCCACCTGCAACGGATTGTCGGCATCCGCTTTGGCCCGGCTCTTGAACTCCGCCTTGACCGATTTGTCGAAAATCGTCGCTTCGCGGGGCATCCCGTTGAGCTCAAACAGCAGCACCCGCGAGCCATCCTTGTCCGGCGTCCCGATGTTGATCAGCTTGATGAAAAGAGTTTTCCCCTCCTCGATGTCCACCGAGATTTCCTCCCCCGGCTTGAGCCCGAAAAAGAACGCGGCGGACGGCAGCACGGACACGTCGCTGAACTCCCGCGCCGATTTCGCGTATTCCGCGAACACCTCGGGATACATCAGCGAGCTGAACAGGTCGTCCTCCGTCACCTCCCGCTTGAGCCGCGTGGCCAGGTCCGTCCGCAGCTTCGCAAAATTCAGCGGAGGCAGCCCCTCGCCCGGCCTCCCTTCGATCGGCTTCCGCTTGCCCAGCACGACCGATTGCACTGGCTTCGGCCACCCACCCATCGGTTCCCCCAGCCCGCCCGAGAGCATGTCGATCACCGATTCGGGAAAGGCCGTCCCCGGCTCCAGGTTCACGACGTCCGCCGCGCGGATCCCCCGCGTGACCAAAAACATCGTCATGTCCCCAACCACCTTCGAGCTCGGCGTCACCTTGACGATGTCCCCAAAAAGTTGGTTCACCTCCGCGTAGGTGCGGGCGATCTCCGGCCAGCGGTGGCCCAGGCCCATGCTGTTGGCCTGTTCCTTCAGATTCGTGTATTGCCCGCCCGGCATCTCATGCAGATACACCTCCGCGCTCCCGGTTTTCGGCGCGGTGTCGAACGGCGCGTAAATTTGCCGCACCTGTTCCCAGTAATCGGAAAACTCGTTGAGGGCTTCGAGGTTGAGCGTGGTGTCCCGGGGGGTGTTTTGCAGGGCGGCCACCACGGAGTTCATGTTGGGCTGGCTGGTTGAGCCGGACATCGAGGCGATGGCCAGGTCGACAACGTCCACTTTCGCGTCGCTCGCCTGCAGGATCGACGCCGCGTTGATGCCGCTGGTGTCATGGGTGTGGAAATGCACCGGCAGGCCAATCTCCTCTTTCAGCGCCTTGACCAGTTGGTGCGCCGCATAGGGCCGGCACAGGCCCGCCATGTCCTTGATTGCCAGGAAATGGGCCCCCATTTTCTCCAATTCCCGCGCCAGCTTGAGGTAGTATTTGATGGAATACTTTGTCCGTTGGGGATCAAGAATGTCCCCTGTGTAGCAGATTGCCCCCTCGCAAATCGCGTGGGTCCCCTGGACGGCCTCCATGGCCACCTGCAAATTCGGCAGGTAATTCAGCGAATCGAAAATGCGGAAAATATCGATCCCCTGCTCAGCGGCGTGTTTCACAAAGCCAGCCACCACGTTGTCCGGGTAGTTTGAATAACCGACCGCGTTGGACCCCCGGAACAACATTTGGAAGCAGATGTTCGGGATTTTCTGGCGCAAGACCCTCAGCCGTTGCCACGGGTCCTCGCGCAAAAAGCGCATCGCCGTGTCGAACGTCGCGCCACCCCACATTTCAACACTGAAAAGCCGGGGGGTGCGGCGCGCCACCGCGTCCGCCACCGCGAGCATGTCGAAGCTCCGCACACGCGTCGCCATCAACGATTGGTGGGCATCGCGGAACGTGGTGTCGGTCACCAAGAGGCGTTTTTGCTTGAGGGTCCATTCCGCGAACTTTTTCGGGCCCAGCTCCAACAGCAATTGCCTGGTGCCCGGCGGCGGCGTCACTTTCTTGTCATACGCGACGGGCTCCAGCGTCACGGACACCTTGGGCCGGTAGCCCTTCGCCTGCGGATTTCCGTTCACGATCACGTCGCCGAGGAACATCAGGAGCTTGGTGGCCCGGTCACGGCGATGCTTGAAGGCCAACAGCTCGGGGGTGGTGTCGATCAGCGTGGTGGTGGCTTCGCCATCGCGGAAGGTTTTGTTCGCGATGACGTTCTCCAGGAAGGGGATGTTCGTCTTCACGCCCCGGACGCGGAATTCGCGCAGCGCGCGGTCCATGCGCTGGAGAGCCATGGGAAAATCGCGGCCGGAGGCCGTCACCTTCACGAGCAGCGAATCGTAGAACGGGGTGATCACGCTCCCCGCGTCGCCCATCCCGCCGTCCAGGCGGATCCCGAAGCCCGCGGCCGACCGGTAGGTCAGGATGCGGCCATAATTCGGCGTGAACTTGTTTTCTGGATCTTCGGTGGTCACGCGGCATTGCACGGCGTAGCCATTGCGCGGGATTTTTTCCTGCGGCGGCAGGTCGAGCTCCGGGCCGTGCAACGAACGGCCTTGGGCCACCAGAATTTGGGACCGGACGAGGTCGATCCCCGTAATGACTTCGGTGACAGTGTGTTCGACCTGGATGCGGGGGTTCATTTCGATGAAGAACCATTCGTTGGTGTCCAGGTCGAGGAGGAATTCGACGGTGCCCGCGTTGTCGTAGTGGATCTCGGAGGCGATTTTGACGGAGGCGTCGCAGAGTTCCTGGCGCACGCGTTCGTTGAGGCCGACGGAGGGGGCGATCTCGACGACTTTTTGGTGGCGGCGCTGGACGGAGCAATCCCGCTCGTGCAGGTGGAGGACGTTGTTGAAGCGGTCGCCCATGATTTGGACTTCGATGTGCTTGGCCCGGCGGATGTATTTCTCGAGGAAAACCGCGGGGTTTCCAAAGGCGCGCCCGGCTTCGCCTCGGGCTTCGTCCAGCAGGTTGGCGAGGTCGGCGCCTTTTTCGACCACGCGCATGCCG
>CAZSXX010000369.1:0-4419 GCA_964611245.1 uncultured Verrucomicrobiota bacterium
GAACTGCGCGGCGTTCGTGTCCTGATACTCATCCACCATCACGTAGCGGTAGCGGTTGCGGCACGCCTCCAGCGCGTCGGGGTGCTCGCGGAACAGCCGCAGCGTCAGCAGGATCAAGTCGTCGAAATCCACCGCGTTGCAGGCGTGCAAGGCGGAGTCGTACCGGCCCTTCACGTGGTTCGCCAGCGCGACGACATTTGGGTCCGCGTTCCCCAGCGCCTTCGCGCCGCCATTCTTGAAGCGGCTCAACACCGAGAGCACCTGCCCGGCGTCGACCTTTTCGCCTTTGGCGGAGAAATGGCTGAGGACTTTTTTGACGGCCGCC
The DNA here is from genome assembly GCA_964611245.1 of uncultured Verrucomicrobiota bacterium. Classification (GTDB taxonomy): domain Bacteria; phylum Verrucomicrobiota; class Verrucomicrobiia; order Limisphaerales; family SXQI01; genus CAZSXX01. The sequence continues at coordinate 326 of CAZSXX010000369.1, forward strand.
AATTGCTCACTTTCCGAATAAATGACGAAATTCTTTTTGTAGCCCAGCTTGTCGATGTGAATCCGGAGAATCCGCACGCACAGGGAGTGGAAAGTGCAGATCGTCGGCTTCAGTGGCTTTCCATCCGCTTCGTTCGCGCGCCTTGGCAAGATCTGCCGCACCCGCTCCTGCATTTCCCGGGCCGCTTTGTTGGTGAACGTCACCGCCAAAATGTTGTCCGGGGCAACCCCGCGCGCGGCCATGTGCGCAATCCGGAAGGTGATCACCCGTGTCTTGCCGGTGCCCGCGCCCGCCAAGATCAGGACCGGACCCTTGATCGTCTCGACCGCCTGCCTTTGCTGCGGGTTCAGCGAACTCAAATTCACCATAAACCTAACGATGACGTGGCCAATTAAGCCCCGGCCTGCGCGAGGCAGTGGGTCAAATAGGGCAGGAGTTGTTTCTTCCGCGAGACGACGCCGTCCAGCGCGTAAATGCCATCCTCGACTTCGGGATAGTCAATCCGCCGGTGCAGGTCGTCGGGACCGGCCAAGGCCAGGAGCGATGTCTGCGCCACCACATCGGTGATGAGCAGGGCCGCGAAGTAATACCGCTTGTCCTTCCGGTAGTTCTCCAACTCCTTCACCACCTCTTTCTTCCGCTTTTGGAATTGGTCGAATCCGATCTCTTCGATCTGCGCCACGCTGAAGATCCGGCCCGCCTCCTCGTATTCCTTGCAGTCGGTGGTGATCGCTTGGGCCGGCTCCCGCGTGACCAGCACAGAACCCGAGGCGAAAAGCGTCTCGGTGAACTCCCGCGCGTTGACCCCCGATTTCACCTCAAGGATCGCAAGGATGTCCGCGTCGATTTGCGTGCTTGTTGGCGATGTGAGGTTCAAGGTGTCCGACACCAGTCCCGCGAGCAGAAGGCCCGCCAGCTTGTCCGAAAAATCAACGCGGTGCCGCAGGAACATGTCCGCGATGATGGTGCTGGTCGAGCCGACGGGCGCGTTGTGGAACATGATCGGCTGCTGCGTGGTCAGGCCGACGCGGTGATGGTCGACGACCTCCAAGATTTGCACCTGTTCCGCCCCGTGCACCGCCTGGCTGATCTCATTGTGGTCCACCAGGATGAGCTGCCGCTCGACCGTTTTGAGGAGGTCCGACTTGGAGAGGATGCCGACGGTGCGCCGGTTTTGGTCGATCACCGGAAACGCCTGGAAATTGGAGGCGGTGGCGATGGGCCGCACCAGCGCCAACGTCTCCTCTTCGCGGAAGACGAGGAATTTCTCGTGGATCAGGTTTTCCACCGTGATCGAGGCGCGCGCCAGCATGGCGGTGGCGGCGGAATCGTGGGGCGAAACGAGGATGCTCACCTCGTTGCGCTTGGCCTTCTCGATCAGCCCTTTGTCCACGGGCAGCCCGCCCGTCACCACAATGACCCGGACCCGCTCCTGCACCGCCAGCTCCTGGACGTCCAGCCGGTCGCCAACAATCACGACCAACTTTTCGCGCGGATAAAGCGGCAGCCGTTTCGCGAAGGAGTCGAGGCTCATCGCGCCGACCATCAGGATCAGGTCCTCAACCCGGTTCGGGTCGATGGCGAAGATCATGGTGGCCCCGAGGGTGCCCGCCAGGTTGCGGATGGAGGCGTTGACGCGTCGGGAATCGAAGAGCCGGTTGGGAGCGGGAAAGAAGACCTTGCTCATTTTGAACAGGGAGAGCAGCCCTTTGCAGGTTTGGTCTTCGTTCAGCACGGGCAGGACCCGGATGTTCCGCTCGTCCATGATCCCGAGCGCCTCCGCCGCGGTGGCGTGGGGCGGGACGCTCACGACATTCTCCTGCATCACGTCGCGGACCTTGGGGGAAACATCCGCCACGAACCGCGGCGCGGAGAAGCCGAATTTGCGCAGGACAAAGTCGATCCGGTCGTTCGTGTCCCCGCAGCGCGCGGCGATCGCGTTGGGCATGCCCGTCTGGCGTTTGAACTCGGCGTAGGCGATGGCCGAGCAAATGGAATCCGTGTCCGGATTGCGGTGCCCGATAACCAGGACTTCACTCATTCAATAAACAGTGGCTCCCAGGATGATGATGAGGGCCGCGAAGGCCAGGCGGGTGGTGGCGATTCTTTTGAGGCGGGCGGGGTTCGCGGTGGCCCAGTTGATCAGGTCCCGCAGGCGCCAGGGCGAGATCATCCACCACATGGCGAGGACCACCCAATAGTAGGCGGCGACCACAAGGGCCAGCCGCCAGGGCGAGTCCGCCCAGCGCGTGAAGCTCATGGTGTATGAGGCGAGCATGAGCATGCAGACGCTGAGGCCGCGCACCGCCAAGAAGTCCGGCACGAAAAAACACGCCGCCGCGGCCACCCCGCCGAACCCGAGCAGCATCCAGGTTTTGTAGGCCGCGAACTCCGCGATGGCCTCGCGGTTCAAATTGAACAGGAACCACGCCCCGCCAATCCCCATCAGCAAATAGCCCCACGCTTCGGAGCGGGGGAATTTGCGGGCCCACGCGCTGAATTCGGCCGGCTTGAGCAGCGCCCAGATTTGGGGGATGGCGATCAGCCCTCCCAGCAATATCGCAAGTTTTGAAAGTGTCATTATTGGTTAATCAATCCCCACCACCGCCGGGTCCCCATACAACGTGAACGAGCCCGCGCGCGTGATCCGCAAATCCATCACTTGGCCGCGGTGCCGCTCGGCCCCTTCGAAGACGACAATTTTGTTGCACCGGGAACGCCCCTCCATCCGCGCCGAATTGCGACGGCTTGGCCCTTCCACAAGGATCTCCATTTTTTGGCCGACAAACCGCTCGTAGCGGGCTTTCCCAATTTCATTGATCAGGGAGAGGAGCCGCCCGTGGCGCTCCTCGATCACCTCGTCGGGCAATTGGTTGGGCATCCCGGCGGCGGGCGTGTCCCGACGCTGCGAGTATTTGAACACGTAGGCGTTGTCGAAGTGGGCTTGCCGCGCCATCGAGAGCGTCTCCGCGAAATCTTCCTCAGTCTCGCCGGGGAATCCGACGATGTCGGTGGTCAGGCCCATTTCCGGGCGGACGGTCCGCAGCCGGCCAATGATGTCGAAAAACCGCGCCCGCGTGTAGCCGCGGTGCATCAGCTTCAGGACCCGGTCGCTGCCGCTTTGAACCGGGATGTGCGCGCTTTCCACGAGCTTGGGGAGCCGACCGTAGGCCTCCGCGAGATCTTCGCCGTAGCCCTTTGGATGGGGGGAGGTGAAGCGGATGCGCTCCAGCCCGTCGATTTCGTGGACCGCGTCCAAGAGCTGCACAAACGCTGACTTGCCGTCGCGTGCGCCGATTTCGCGCTTGCCATAACTGGTCACGATTTGACCGAGCAGCGTGACTTCCCGGGCGCCCGCCTCGACCAAGCTGCGGCATTCCTCCACAATCTCGGGAATGGGACGGCTCCGCTCCTCGCCGCGCGTGTGGGGCACAATGCAGAAGGTGCAATGCTGGTTGCACCCCTGCATGATGCTGACGTAGCCGGTCACGCCATGACCGGGGACGGGCGGCAGGTGTTCGCGGATGGTCCCTTCGCTGCCTGTTTCTTCGTCGGTGTCGGAGATCTTGTCGCGGCGGCCGGACAGGAGTTCGTCGAGGTGCTCGCCGGTCCGGTGGAACTTCTGCGTCCCGACCACGAGCTTCACGCCGGGCATGGCGAGCAGTTCGGCGCCCCGGCTTTGGGCCATGCACCCCATGAAACCGAGGATTTGGGAGGGGCGCCTTTTGCGCGCCTCCGCGGCGAGATTCTCCATGCGCCCCAAGGCTTTTTGCTCGGCCGCGTCGCGGACGCTGCAGGTGTTGAGGAGCACGACATCGGCCCCCGCTTCCGATCCGGCCAGCCCATAACCCCGGGCGGTGAGCTGCGCGGCGACCGCTTCGCTGTCGCGCTCATTCATCTGGCAACCGTAGGTTTTGATGAAAACTGTGGGCATTGTGGGCCGGGCTTTCCGGCCATGGCGCGGCAAAATACGCCATGGCCCTCCCTTTGAAAAGCAGTGAAATATTCGAGGCGAGTCCGGCCCGAATCGGCGATTCCAAGCCGGGATTGCGGGCCGAAGCGTGTCTATGCATGACCACTTCGGCCCAGGTCCG
>CAZSXX010000370.1:0-4417 GCA_964611245.1 uncultured Verrucomicrobiota bacterium
CTCCCATGAATTTTTCGGACTTGTCCGACAGCACAAACCCCCGCGCATGTTTAAAGCTTTTCCATGCGTGGGGGCCTTTCTTTCCGGGTGCCTTGTGGCACTCGGTTTCCCCGTCCATGTCTCACTATTGCGGGTGGGCGGGGAAAAACTTTTGACCCTTTGACCTGATGAAAGAAAAACTTTTGGTTTCAGCCTGGGCCGTTCTGTTCGTGGCGTTGACCGTTCGGATATTCATCGTGCCGCTTCTCCGCTGACCCCGTGGCCATGGCGAAGCGACCTCGCAAAGGACCATACGGACACCCCGGACGAAAAACAAAACGCCTCATATCGAATTCTAGAGGCCTAGTTTTTCTGGCCATCGTCGCCACCGGCGCCTTTTTAGGGAAATTGGCCTACCATCCAACCGCGACGACGACGACGACCACCGCATCCTCGGTGCCTTCATTCGATGGAAATTGCTGGCGATGGGTGGCTGACGACCCGGCGAGACCGTGGGAAGAACCAGACCCCGCGCCACCCGGTTGGACCACTCCAGAATTGGCCGCACGGGAAATGTTCGGGAAAGGATACCTAAAGGCGCTCAAACCGGTGTCAGGAACTTGTCAGGAAACCAGTCACGTCAAAGAAACACGCAGTCATCCCGAAAGTTTTTTCCTGACAATTCCTGACGAGATTTTTTCATTTGTACTCGTAAATAAGACATACTGACCGAACACATGAAAGCCGTTTTCACCCTTTATTCATGCGGTTGAAATGCTGTTTATGCGAAGTGACGCGAAACGCTTGTAACGGGTTCGATTCCCGATAGGGTCGCCATCCTTTCTTCCGCACCTCCCCGTTCCGCGATTACACCCTGCCTATTTTGACGTCTTAACTACAGGCGCGGTGGCGGGCCGGATCGCTCCTTCAAAATTGACCAAGCGGGAGGAAAAATCGTCCGCCCGGTAAACCAGTTCGAAAGGAGAATAGATTTGATACAGGCTTGGCGCGCTCACGACGCCGGAATGCTTCTCCTCGATGATTCCCCTCTCAATCCGCGCATTCTCGTCCTGGATCGCCTTGTTCGGGCCGGTCCGCGCCTCTTTCAGGAGTTGTTCGAATCTCTTGAATTCACCCTGTCCATCCGCGGTCCGCTTCGCCCGAAAATGCCCCCTCAGGAAATCCTGCAGCGCCTCCGGCGTCGTCTCGATCACTCCGATGGGAAAATTGTTTTTCTCCCTGCTTGCGAAAAGCGTGAACGCGAAGTCCGAGGTGATCAATTGGACGCGGTCGGGCGTTGGGTTCCAGGAAACGCCGCCCGCAGCCGCGGCAACTCCCAATTGCCTCGCGTCCGGAAGCTCCAAAACTCGGAGCGCGTCGAACGAACGCGGAGGCCCCGACATCCCCTGCCCCGCCGCGACAGCGATGAACCAGACGTCCCCGATGACCACATTGGTCAGCGCAATTCTTCCACCGACGGCGCTTTTCTTTCCCTCCCAGATCGTGATTGTGCCCGGGCGAGCCGCGTCGAATCGATTCACCTCCGGGATATCCAGATCTATTTCCCACCCGTTTCTTCGGACGCTGGCTGAGCGTGGAACGGCTTTCCTCGTTCCCGCCCCCGGTTGAAATTCGACCCACACCGACTCGCCCCCCGTGCGTTCACCCCAAATTCGATTCTTGATCCCGCGCTGCAGGACCATGTTGTCGGAGAATTGGGGTGGCAGGAGAATTTCCGCGCCGCTTCGAACAACGCCGATTCCCAGCAGCAATAGCGCGATGAAGGTCTTGGCGGACATGGCTGTCACCGGTTCAACGCCTGTGGCGACGCTCCAGTTGCGATCACCACCCGGAAACCATTCCGGTCTTCCCGCTGCCCAGGGGGAATCCGCCGGGTTTGGCGGGTTTGCAGGCAATCATAATGGCTCACAATCGATCCTTCTTCGCCGTCCGCCCACGAACCCCCGCACAACAATTGGTTTTGCGTCCACTCAGCGGCGTTGCCCCCGAGATGTTGCAGCCCAGTTCCGGCGTGAGCCAAAAACGGCGCTCCCGGTGGGGCCGTCCGGATTCTCCCGTCCTTGTAGCCCCGCAAGAACAGCCACGAGGGCGGCCAGTCCACGTCGTCGGCAAGTTCCGCGCCGGCGTAATTCCCATGGATCCCGCTTTGCAGCGCCCGCACATTGGCCCCCCATGGGAACAGCTCAGGCCCCGCCAGGTCCATCCATTCACTCGACTCCGGCAGCCGATAGGTCTGGCCCGGCCCCAATATCCCCTTCTCAACTTCGTTCAGCCATTTGCAAAACGCGTCCGCGTCCCCCCAATTCACTCCCACCACGGGGGAGTCGTCGGTCTGCGCGAAGCTTGGCCCTGGGTTCAACCAAGACCGGCCCGGCACCCCTTTCGGCCCCTCCCGGGTGAGCGAGATCATCCCCTCGGTCGCGCTGTGGCCTGTGGCTTTGCAAAAAGCCCTGAAATCCGCCAACCGCGTCTCCGTCACGCACACCCACAATTTCCCAATCTCCCGGAACTCCATCCCGAGGGAATTGCCCCAAACACCAAGACCCGGGGCCGGCCCCAAGACTTTGTTCATTTTGATGACCGCCACCTTTTTTGACCGGTCAACCGTCACCAGAAGGGTGTTGGTGTCCTGCACATGCGCGGCCAACAACGCCGTCACCGGGAACGTCCCCTGCCGGAAAAGGCCGGAAATCTCCCCGGTCCCATTTGGATATTGCCCGATCCCGGCCGGCCAGGAGATCAACGCGTTCGGCGGCTCCACCTTGATCGTGAACTGCACCGGGCTGGAATCCAGCCTCACCAGGGAATTGGTGTCCCGAACCACCCTCGTGGACACCGCCAGATGCCATCCACTCGGCTCGAAAACAGTCAGTTTGCACGGACCCTCGGGCAGGTCCGGAGTCGTGAATCGCGCCTGTCCCGCCGCGACCGAAATGGGTTCAAAAAGGGGGCCACCCGCCGGCTCGAGCACGATCTTGCGGGCGACATTCGCGCTGCTTTTTTCCAACTGGGTGAGGTCGACAACCAACCGCCCAGTCCGGACGGCCTCAGCTGAGCCTCCGGCGGTCGGCTCCACCAAACTTGCTCCATTGCCCACAGGACCAGGCGCAACGTTCGTCTCATTTGAATTCGGTGCCGCGGCTCCGGCTCCAGTGTCAATTTTCGCGCGCTCCTGAAGGCTTGCGCCCACCTCGCTCGTCAACAAATCCCGCACCGCCGGAAACTGCCAGGCCACCCCTCCCGCAATCCCCGCGAAAACCAGGGCGACCGCGGGAAGAATCCAGGCTCGACCCCGCGCCGGCTCCGGGATTGGGTGCGCCTCCCATTGTTCAGCGGGAATCTCGGCGATGCGGGCGGGCTCCGGCTTGGGCGCCGCCGCCGAAGTTGGGGCGGCCCGGGGAGCGGCGGAAATCTTCTGCAGCTCCGCCAGAATCTCGCGCGCAAGTGGCCGGGCGGGCGCGTCCTTTTCCAGGCACCGCTGGATCAGTTCGGATAATTTTTGCGGAACCTCGTTTTGAACGCCCCTCTTGGCCAACCGCTGGTACATCGGCTCCGGCGCATCGTACCGGACCTGGTGAATCAGGGCTGCGGTCGAGTCTGTCTGCGTCTCCGGCGAATCCCCCAAGAAAGGCGGGGTGCCCGTCAGCAACTCGTAAAGCGTCGCCCCAACCGCATGGATGTCGTCCGCGGGCGTTGGCCTCTGGCCGGCAATCTGCTGCGGGCTGGCGTACCAAAGTGTCCCCAAGCCATGCTTCTTGAGCGACGCGGCCCGGGTGGTGTACAGCGCCTCCGCGATCCCAAAATCGGTCAGCTTCAGGATCCGGTCCGTTCGCAAAAGCAAATTCCCCGGCTTGATGTCCCGGTGGACCACCCCGGCGCTCTCGTGGGCGTACTGGAGCGCCCCGCACAACTGCTGGGCGATGTCCATCACGTCCTTCCAATGCATCACGCCGTGCGGGCAGTCCTGCAGCCAGTAACTCAGGCTGTTCCCTTTGACGTACTCCATCTTGATGAACGGCATCCCCTTTTGCGTGCTGTGCAAATCGAACACCCGGACAATGTTCGGATGGCTCAGCTCCTGGCTGCGGATCACCTCGGTCCGGACTGCCCCAAGGGCGGACTTGTTCCCGCGGATCGATTCACTGAGGAATTTCAGGGCGACCCAGAATGGCTCCTCCTCTCGGCTCAGCTCCAGGTCTGTGGCGAGCCAAACCTCGCCCATCCCTCCCGAGCCAAGCTTGTCGTGCAGCAGAAACCGGTTCTGCGGGCCCAGCGCAACCCCTTCCTCCAGCAATAATCCGTCGCCTCCCGCGTCGGATTCCCCGGCCGAAAACCGGGTCACCGTCGTGGCGCTCAAGCAACTCAGGCAAAGGCCCCGCGTCCCCGCGGTGTGCAGGTGGGCGCCGCATCGGCGGCA
>CAZSXX010000371.1:0-1470 GCA_964611245.1 uncultured Verrucomicrobiota bacterium
TGCTGGAGTTGCGGAAAGTGGGCTGCCGCGCGGGGGGAGTGAAGAATGTGAATCTGGAGGTGCGGGCGGGGGAGATTGTGGGCATGGCGGGGTTGGTGGGGGCGGGGCGGACGGAGTTGGCGCGGGCTTTGTTTGGGATCACGCCGGCGGATGAAGGGGAGATTCTGCTGAACGGGCGTCCGATCCGGGTGGGTTCGCCGCAGGAGGCAATCGCGCAGGGGATCGCGTATGTGCCGGAGGACCGGCGGCGGCATGGGGTGATTTTGGAGATGGCGATCGCGGCGAACATCACGATGGCGTCGCATGGGCGGCTGTTTCCGGGAGGATGGCTGCGGGGGGGCCGGGAGGAGGAGGCGGCGCGGCGGGGAATCCGGGAGCTGGGGGTGAGGACGACGGGACCGGGGGCGGCGGCGGGGTCGCTGTCGGGCGGGAACCAGCAGAAGGTGGCGCTGGCGCGGTGGATGGCGACGGAGCCCAAGGTTTTGATCCTGGACGAGCCGACGCAGGGAGTGGATGTGGGGGCGAAAAGCGAGGCGCACCGGATCATCCGGGAGCTGGCGGGGAGGGGGTTGGCGGTGTTGATGATTTCGAGCGACCTGCCGGAGATTTTGGGGATGAGCGACCGGATCGCGGTGATGCGGCAGGGGGAACTGGCGGCGACGCTGCCGGGGACGGCGGAGGCGCGGGAGGTGATGGCGGCGGCGCTGGGGGCGAAGGGATGAAGAGGAATTTCCGCGAATGGTCGGCGTGGGGGGCGGCGGGGCTGTTGCTGCTGGCGATGGCGGTGTTCACGCCGAATTTTTTTGAGCCGCAGCCGCTGTTGTCGCGGCTGACGGCGGCGGCGCCGAAGCTGATTTTGGCGTGTGGGGCGGCGCTGGTGATCCTCTCGCGGCAGATCGACATTTCGATCGGGTCGCTGTTCGCGGTGTGCGGGACGTGCGCGGGGTTGCTGGCGGCGAATGGGACGCCGATGGCATTGGCGGCGTTGGCGGGGATTGGAATCGGGGCGCTGGGCGGGGCGGTGAACGCGGGGTTGGTGGCGGGGCTGGGGTTGCCGAGCATCGTAGTGACGCTGGCGACGATGGTGACGATGCGGGAGGCGCTGCGGTTGAAGCAGCAGGGGGTGTTCATCAATTTGCCGGAGGGGGCGCAGTGGTTCGGGATGTCGATGCGGCAGGGGCAGTGGGCGGTGTGCGGGGTGGCGCTGGCGGTGTTCGCGGGACTGGCGGTGGCGATGCGGCACTTGGCGGCGGGCCGGTTTGTCCACGCGGTGGGGTCGGACGCGGAGGCGGCGCGGTTGGCGGGAATCCGGCCGCGGGCGGTGACGTGCGGGGTGTTCATTTTGATGGGCGGGCTGACGGGTTTGGCGGCGGCGCTGAACATGGCGCAGTCGCCGCAGGTGGACCCGAACAGCGGGCGGGGGTTGGAGATGGAGGCGATCGCGGCGGCGGTGGTGGGGGGCGTGTCGGT
>CAZSXX010000371.1:1480-4413 GCA_964611245.1 uncultured Verrucomicrobiota bacterium
GGGCCCCCTCCCGGGGGGGGGGGGTTGTGTGTGTGGGCTGGGGGGGGGGGGGGGGGGGGGGGGTGTGGGGGGGGGGGGGGGGGGGGTAAATTGTGGGGCGTGGTCGGCGGGCTGCTGCTGTTGGTGTGCATCGGGCCGGCGCTGACCTATGCGGGGGTGAAGCCGCATTGGGAGCGGGCGATCCAGGGCGGGATCATTTTGGCGGCGGTGGTGGCGGATGGAATCCGGAGCCGGCGGCAGAAAGGGGGAGGGCGGTGAGGGGTTGGGAGGAGCCCTAGGCGGCGTTGGCGCGGCCGGAGGCGGAGCTGGGTTGGCTGCTGGCGCTGGAGATTTTTTATTTCAGCATGGCGGGGCGGCGGTTTGGGACGGCGGACAACGTGGCGAACATCGTGCGGCATTCGGTGGAGATTGGATTGTTGGCGCTGGCGATGACGCCGGTCATTTTGACGGGGGGGATTGATTTGTCGGTGGGGTCGACGCTGGGATTGTGCGCGGTGGTGTTTGGAAAGCTGTGGAGGGACGCGGGGTGGCCGCCGTGGCTGGCGGCGGTGGCGGCGGTGGGGCTGGGGGGATGCTGCGGGCTGGCGAATGGGCTGATGATCACGAAGCTGCGGCTGCCGCCGTTGATCGTGACGCTGGGGACGTTCTCGCTTTTCCGGGGGCTGGCGGAGGCGTTGACGCGGGGGGTGGACGCGTTCACGAATTGGCCGGAGTCGTTCCGGTTTTTTGGGGCGGGGGAGGTGGCGGGCGCGCCGACGCAGGCGTGGATTTTGGGCGCGGCGGCGGTGGGAATCTGGCTGTTGGTGCATCGGACGGTGTGTGGGAGGAGTTTTCGGGCGATCGGCTTTTCGCCGGAGGGGGCGCGGTACGCCGGGATTCCGGTGGAGCGTCGGCTGCTGCTGGTGTACGCGCTCGCGGGATTGGTGGCGGGGTTGGCGGCGGTTATTTACACGGCCCGCTTGGGGACGGCGAAGGCGGACGCGGGGCTGGGCTATGAATTGCTGGCGATCACGGCGGTGGCGCTGGGGGGCGCGAGCATTTTTGGGGGCGTGGGGTCCGTGCAGGGGACGTTGCTGGGGGTGGCGGCGTTGGCGGTGCTGGGGAATGGGCTGACGCGGGTGCCGGGGTTGATGAACATCGCGAGCGAGCTGACGGGGGTGTGCACGGGGGCGCTGCTGTTGGTGGCGCTGGCGGCGGGGACGCTGCCAAAACAGCTTGCGGCGTGGCGGGCGAGCCGACAAAGATCGCGGCGTTAAATCAATCCCATGAAACGAATCGCTTCCATCCTGGCGCTTGTCGCGCTCGCCGCCGCCGTGGGCTGCGGAAAACCTGAATCCACCGCGGGCAAAAAGCTGACGGTGGCGCTGATGCCGAAGAGCAAGGGCAACGCTTACTTTGTGTCGTGCAAGGACGGGGCGGAGAAGGCGGCGCAGGACCTGGGGGTTGAGTTGATCTTTGACGGGCCGACGACGCCGGACCCGGCGAAGCAAAATGAGATCATCGAGAATTGGATCACTTTGGGAGTGGATGTGATCGCGGCGGCGTGCGAGAACCGGGACGGGATTTCGACGGCGTTGCGCAAGGCGCAGAAAAAGGGGATCAAGGTGATCACGTATGATTCGGACGCGATGCCGGACGCGCGGTCGTTCTTTGTGAACCAAGCGACGCCGGAGGGGATTGGGAACACGCTGATGGACGAAGCGTCGCGGCTGTGCGGCGGAGAGGGGGAGTTCGCGATCATCACGGCGAGCCTGACGGCGGCGAACATGAACGCGTGGCAGCAGCAGATCGAGGCGCGGCGGCGGGACAATCATCCGAAGGTGAAGATGGTGGCGCTGCGGCCATGCGACGACTTGAAGGACAAGGCGCAGGCGGAGGCGACGACGCTGTTGAGCGCATATCCGGACCTGAAATTGATCATGGCGATCTGCTCGCCGGCGGTGCCGGGGACGGCGGAGGCGGTGAAGCAGGCGGGGAAGGTGGGCAAGGTCAAAGTGATCGGGCTGGGGCTGCCGAGCGAGAACAAGGGATATGTGATGGGGGACATCACGCAGGCGGTGATCCTTTGGAAGACGCAGGACTTGGGCTACTTGACGATTGAGGCGGCGGTGGCGCTGGCGCAGGGGGAGTTGAAGCTGCCGGCGACGAACTTCGTGTCGAAAAAGCTGGGGAACATTGTGATCCGCCATGACAATTTGCTGCTGGGGAAGCCGTTCATTTTCGACAAATCGAACATCCACGAGTACAATTTTTGACGGTAGATGGAATTCCGTGAATTGGCGCTTGGATTTTTTTTCATGTGAAACCCAACAATATCGGATCGGACTTCGATGGTTCAATCCGGAGCTTGGCGGCGTTGAGGAGGAAAGTGGCCCTGGGGACATTGACGGTTCAACCGGGACGGGTCATTTTAAGGCGGTTGGAGAGCGAAACAGGATGAGGAAAATAATGATCGGCTTGATGGGAGGGACGGTCTTGCTGCTGGGGATTGTGATGATCGTCACGCCGGGGCCGGCGGTGCTGGTGATCCCAGTGGGGCTTGGGATATTGGCGACGGAATTCGCGTGGGCGCGGTCGTACAAAGAGAAGCTGGACGCGAAGTGGGCGCAGTTGCGGCGGAAAAAACAGTGTTGAATAGAGGGGGAGGTTTGTCCGTAGAATGGTTGCAACCGCAGGGGCTTCGTGTTTACACTTGCGGCTGACATAAGGAAACTGGCGTGAAAAACCATATAAAGAACGCGTTTTGTGTGCTGTGCGCGGCAGCCTTGCTGGCGGGTTGCGTGTCGACCCCCGAGGTGATGACGTATGAAGATCCGTTGACGGGGCAGCGCACCGACTTGCTGTCGGAGAATGAGCTGGCCGTGCCTGGGCAGGCGAATCCGCGGGAGGTGGTGTGGCTGAACGCGTCGCGGCTGCCGACGGGCCGGAACAAG
>CAZSXX010000372.1:0-4408 GCA_964611245.1 uncultured Verrucomicrobiota bacterium
CGAGATGGGAGCGCTCGATGAGCTCGAGGCCTGAGCCGCAGAAGGGGTCCCACGCGATTTCGTCGGGGAAGGGGCCCGCGAGCCGGGCCATGCTGGCGGCGAGGGGGGGATGGGAGGCGGCGGGGACGTCGCGCTGGCGGTAGGCGAAGCGGGGGTCGGGGACGATCCGGGGGGCGAGGGAGACCTGGAATTTGCCGCCGTGGCTTTGGATCTCGACGGTCCATGGGGCGTCGCCGCCGCCGTTGAGGAGGGCGGGGGAGAGGTCGTAGACGCGCTGGGCGAGCTCGCGGACGGCGGCGCGTTGGTGGCCTTTGTCGATGAAGTCGAGGCGGTAGCGGATGGGGCCGTCGGTGAAGGTCTGGAGGATCGATAGGGCGGGCTTCGAAGTGATGAGGGCGGCGATTTCGGGAAGGGCCGTGGCCTCGCCGATGGGGAAATGGAGGGAGGCGAAGCAACGGAAGCGATAGAGGTCGGCGAGCGAAATGGGGACGAGGGGCTGGAGGAGGACGAGGCCGCTTTGGACGCGCAGGAGGCGGAATTGGCGGGCGCCGTTTTTGACGAGTTCGCCGCGCAGGATTGTCTCGAGGCCGGCACGGGAGCGGAGTCCCACTCGGAGTTGCTGGAAATCGGCGAAGGGACGATGGAGCACGATGGAGCTGCGGGCACCGGCGCGGGCGAGGGTGGCTTTGACGCGCTGCTCCGCGAAGGCGAGGGACGGGTCGCGCCCCGGGGCATGGGAAAGTTCGGCGAGGGTGGCGGGGCCGCCGATTTTGCCAAGGGCGGCGGCGAGGGCGAGGCGCTCGCGGGGCAGGGTGGATTGGCGCCAGAGGGCGAGGAGGGCTTGTTCCTCGGACGAGGAGGCGCCGATTTTGGGGAGGGCGTTGATGGCGTAGCGGCGGACTTTTTCGGCGGGGTCGGAGAGAAGGCCGGCGAGCCATTGGCGGGCCTGCGCGCGGCGGTCGTCGCTGGGGCATTCGCTGAGGACGACTGCGACGGCGCGGATGAGGGCGACTTGCTGGAGGCGCCCCGGGGCGTCGAGGCGGTTGAAATCCTGGACCTGGGCCCAGAGATCATCCGGGGAAAGCGCGCGGAGGCGCTGATACTGTTGCTTGTCGTTCTCACTGCTCACGGCGGGAGATTAGCAGCGGGCGGGCGGGCGACGAAGGAAAAGGGGCGCGTTTTCTTTTTGGCATTTGGGGAGGCGGTGGGGCTATGGTTGGGGATGCGCACACGTTTTGTTTTTATGCTGGCGGCCTCCTTGCTCACGGCGGGGCGGGGTTTCGCCGCGGAGGTGTCGATCATCGCGGAGGGGGCCAAGCCGGAGGTTTTGGGGGATGGATACCAGTTCACGGAGGGGCCGGCGGTGGACCGCGCGGGGAATGTGTATTTCACGGACCAGCCGAACGACCGGATTGTGAAGTGGACGGCGGAGGACGGGAAATTCAGCGACTGGCTGAAGCCGGCGGGGCGGAGCAACGGGATGTTTTTCGACGGGGCCGGGAACCTGATCGCGTGCGCGGACGAGAAGAATGAGCTTTGGTCGATTTCGCCGGACAAGAAGGCGACGGTGTTGTTGGGCGAGTTCAAGGGGAAGCTGTTGAACGGGCCGAATGACCTTTGGATCCGGCCGGATGGGAACCTTTACTTCACGGACCCGCGGTACCCGCGCCCCTATTGGAAGCGGGATCCGGCGAGCCAGCAGGCGGGCGAGCATGTGTATTTCTTCGACATCAAAACGCGGCAGGCGACGCCGGTGGCGACGGATTTGAAGCAGCCCAACGGGATTATCGGGACGCCGGATGGGAAGACGCTTTATGTGGCGGACATCCGGGACAGGAAGACTTACGCGTATGACGTGACGGCGGGCGGGGCGCTGGAGAACAAGCGGCTTTTTTGCGAGCTGGGGTCGGACGGGATGACGTTGGACAGCGAGGGGAACGTGTATTTGACGGGGCAGGGGGTGACGGTGTTCGACAAGGGCGGGAAGAAGATCGTGAACATCCCGATCCCGGAGCCGTGGACGGCGAATGTGACGTTTGGGGGCGCGGACCGGAGGCAGCTTTTCATCACGGCGAGCAAGAAGGTGTATGGGCTGAAAATGCGCGTGAAGGGCGCTTACTAGGATTCGCATGATCCGGATTGCACTGTGTTTTTTGATTTTGCTGCCGCTCAGTTCGGCGGAGGCGGCGGACCGGCGGGTGATCCTGGTGACGATCGACGGATTTCCGGCGCGGATGTTCGCGGACCCGAAGACGCATGCGCCGAATTTGCGGGCGCTGGCGCGGGAGGGGGTGGCGGCGGAGGGGATGAAGGTGTCGACGCCGTCGGTGACGTGGCCGAACCACACGACGCTGGTGACGGGGGCGCATCCGCGCAAGCATTCGGTGCTGTTCAATGGGGTGGTGGCGCGTGGGGCGGCGGGGGCGCCGCTGCGGATCGACCCGAACGTGACGGCGGCGCAGTTGGTGGCGGTTCCATCGCTGTTCGACGCGCTGCGCGCGGCGGGGTTGAGGACGGCGGGGGTGAACTGGCCATGCACGCGGAGCTCCAAATCGATCGACGATGATTTTCCGGATTCGCCGAACATGGTGACGTTCATGACGCCGGGGCTGCGGACGGAGTTGGTGGCGGAGGGGATTTTGGGGAGCGAAAAGCAGGAATGGTTCGCGGCGCTGCGGCAGCCGCAGAATGACGCGGTGTGGACGAAAACAGCGTGCCATTTGATAGGGAAGCGGCAGCCACATTTCATGGCGTTCCATTTGTTGAACACGGATTCGACGCACCACAAGTATGGGCCGGAGACGATGGCGAGCCACACGGCGCTGGCGCTGGCGGACCGGTTTGTGGGGGATGTGATGGCGGCGGTGAGGGAGGCGGGAAATTGGGAGAGGACGGCGTTCATCGTGACTTCGGACCATGGGTTTGAGACGGTGACAAATGTGCTGCAGCCGAACGTGCTGCTGCGGAGGCATGGGTTGCTGGAGATTTCGAGCCTGAACTTGATCACGCGCGCGCGGGTCCAATGCATCCCCGAGGGCGGGTCCGGATTCATTTACCTGAATGATCCGGCGACGCGGGACGCGGACCGGCAACGGGTGACCGAGCTGTTCGCGAAGGAGGAAGGGGTGGCGGAGATCATCGGGCCGGAGCGGTTCCAGGAGATGGGGCTGCCGGAGGCGGGGCAGGGCGGGATGGCGGATTTGATTTTACGGCCCCGGGATGGATATGGGGTGAATGGGGCGGCGGCGGGGACGAATTTTGTGATCGCGGTGACGGCGGGGATGAATGCGGGGTACCACGGTTATGTGGCGGAGAACCCGAGGATGAACGCCCTGTTCATCGCGTCCGGGAGCGGGTTGAAGAAGGGCGAGCGACTGGGGTTGATCGAGAATATTGATGTGGCGCCGACGGTCGCGAAGCTTTTGGGAGTGAAGCTGCCGGAAGCGGATGGGAAGGCTTTGGTGGAGATACTTGAGGGCAAGTGAGCTGGGCCAAGCCTGGGCAGAAAAAAGCGCGGGCTTCTCGCCCGCGCCGCGCAATTGAAAATTGAAGCCTGAGGCTTAGTAGCGACCGCCACGGCCACCGCCGCCGCCGCCACCACCGCCGCCGTAACCGCCACGGCCACCACCACCGCCGCCGCCGCCGGGCCGCTCTTCACGAGGGCGGGCGATGTTGACGGTGAGGGCGCGTCCGTCCATGTCGCGGCCATTGAGGGCTTCGACGGCGGAGGCGGCTTCCTGGGGGGTGCCCATGGTCACGAAACCGAAGCCGCGGGGCTTGTTGGTCATGCGATCCTGGGGGATGTTGACTTCCATGACCTGGCCGTGGGCGGCGAAGGCATCCTGGAGGTCGTTTTCGGTGGTGTTGAAGGAAAGATTTCCCACGAACAATTTGTTACTCATTGAATATCACCGTAAGAAGAAGTGGCCCATCCCAGCTGTTCCCGAACGTCGGGTTTCGAAACATCCCCAGGAAAAATGACCCATAGGACGAAGCGCCATGCCGAATAAAACAACAAATCTCTAACAGATGGCGGAACCATCCACGGGCGTGGCCGAACAAGCAACACATTTCTTCAATTTATTTTAGCGGCGTCATTAGCGGGTGTGGCCTGTTTGGTGGCCTGGAGGGGGGCGGCGTCGAGAAGGGGCTTTTCGTCGAAGCGGAATGGCTTGAGGTTCAGGGCCACTGGCTGGTCGGCGCCCTCGACGATTTCATAGCCGCGGTTCAACTGGAGGCCGCGCACGGTTTGGCGGGCGCCGGAGCCGGGCCAGGTGATTTCGATGTCGCCCAGGGAAGTGGCGTTGGCGAGGCCGATGTCCTGGCGAAGAGGGTTGGCGCCGAAGCTGGCGCCGTGAGAGACGGTGCGGTGGATGGCGCGGGGGCCGTCCGGTGTGATGGCGTTGAC
>CAZSXX010000373.1:0-4400 GCA_964611245.1 uncultured Verrucomicrobiota bacterium
AACACGGCGGATTCAAGGCGGTTGCTGTTGTGGGCGCAAACGCCGACACCAACGTAAAACGGATCCTCAAGCAGCAGCCGGAAGGAGCCGCCCGCCGGGCGCAATTCCTCCCCGTCGCCAGCGACTGACATGGAGACATACTTCCCACGTTTTTCGATCCGCAGGCGTTTTGGCTGGGTGACGTTGGCCTGGATTTCATAGGTCCGTTCGCCCTTGGCGGCGCGATACTGGAGGGACGTGAGGCCGTCCCCATGCAACGCGGCGTCGGCGTAGGCGGAATCCGCGTCGAGGCTTTGGCGAACAATCAGGACCCCCTTTCGATGCGGGTCATTGCCCTCGGTGGAATTGACGAGGATGTCCGCGGCCAGGGAGACGTCGCCGGAGACCTGGGTCCAAGCCATGTGGAACGCGTCGTTGGTGAACCACATGTTCGCGCCGCCGCCGGTGACCGTGTAGGTCCCCTGCCCCGCGTTGAAGACGACGCCGCCCGGCTTTCCTGCCCCAATATCGGCCGAGCCCTCGAAGAGGCCCAAACGATTGGTTTGTGCGGCGACCGGGGCGAGGCACAGAGCCAAGAATAAACAGCGCCACATATATTTTGGGGGATGGACCGTCATTTCAATTTGTTGAACTGCGCCACAAAGGCCGGCACGCCCCCTTCGGCATAGGTGAATGCGCCAATCTTCTTGCCGGAGGAATCCAACGCGACCACGGTCGGGTACATTTCGATGTTGAATTTCTCCGACAGCGCATCGTTGGCCCGCTGCTGCGCTTTGGCGAGGGGCCGCTTTTCCGGGAAATCCACCAAGAGCAGGACTGCGTTGGCTTTGGCGAACTCAAGGAACTCCGGCTTCGAAAACACTTCCTTCTCCCATTTGATGCAGTACGGGCACCAGTCGGAGCCGGTGAACAACATCAGCAACCGCTTGTCCTCCGCTTTCGCCTTCTTTTTTGCGTCGCCGAAATGGGTGAGCCAGGCGGCGGTTTCCGCGTGCAGGCCCAGCGTCATCATTCCCAGCAGGAAAATTTCAACAATTGCCTTCATCATGCCTTCGCGCGCCGCGGTTCATTCCACACAATCCGGCCCCCGACGATCGTCATGATGGCGCGGCCCTTGAGTGGCCAGCCGTAAAACGGGCTGTTGGTGGATTTGCTGGCGGTCGCCTCCCGCGTGAACGTCCAATCCATCTCGGGATCGAAGACCGTCACGTCCCCGTCAGCCCCCTCACCCAGGGTTCCCTTTTTGAGGTTCAATAATTTCGCGGGGGCGACGGTGAATTTCTCGATCATCCCGCTAAGGGTCATCCGGCCCGAATGGTAAAGCTGCATCAGGCAGAGGGGAAGCTCCGTCTCCAGGCCGGTGATGCCAAACGGCGCGTAATCGAATTCGACCTCCTTCTGGAAATCGCAGTGCGGCGCGTGGTCGCTGCCCAGGATTTCAATCGTCCCGTCGACGAGCCCGGCGAGGATCGCCTCGCGGTCGGCGGCGGAGCGCAGGGGCGGATTCATCTTTAAATTGGTGTCGTAGACCGGCCATTTGGGCAGGTCGCTTCCCGCGGGGAAACGCCGGGCCATCTCTTCACCATCGCCTCCCCAGAAAACCTCGCTGCCAGCGACGGCCGCGTCGGTCAGGACAAAATGGTGGGGGCACGCCTCGCCCGAGATGGTCACGCCGCGGCTCCGGGCTTCCCGCAACAAACGGACGCTGCCCGCCGAGCTCAAATGCTGGCAATGGACACGCGCGCCGGTCAACTCCGCCAGCAGGATGTTCCGCGCCACGATCGCCTCCTCTCCCGCCGCCGGCCAGCCCCGCAGCCCCAGGGCCGCGCTCCAATATCCCTCATGAATGACCCCCTCGGTGACGAGGGAATAATCCTGGCAATGATCCAGTATTGGAAGGTCGAACAACTTCGCGTACTCGAGCGCGCGCCGCATCAGCTCGTTGTTCTGGACACATTTGCCGTCATCCGTGATGGCGACCACGCCCGCTTGCTTCAGCGACCCAATCGGGGCCAATTCCTCGCCGGCGATGGCTTTGGTGATGGCCCCGGTCACATACACGTTCACCAACCCTTCGCGCGCCGCCTTTTCGCGGATCAGCGCCACCGTGCCGGTCGTGTCGATCGCCGGGGTGGTGTTCGGCATGCAGACCAGCGAGGTGAACCCGCCCCGCGCGGCCGCCTGCGTCCCGGTCGCAATCGTCTCCTTCATCGACTGCCCGGGCTCCCGCAGGTGGACATGGGAGTCGATCAACCCTGGGCAGACCACCAGTCCGGCGACGTTCCATTTCTCGCAATCGGACGGGGCCTTCCCCTCGGCGGTCGCCCCAATCGCCGCCACCTTGCCATCGACAATCAAAAGATCCTGCGCGCTGTCGAGCCCGTTGGCGGGGTCGATCACGCGGCCGTTCTGGAGAAGCAGCGACTTGGACACTGGGGCGGAGAATGACAAAGGCGAATTGACAACGCAAGCCACGCCGGTAGGGTACCGCCCACTGGGCGCGGGTGTAGCTCAATGGTAGAGTTCCAGTCTTCCAAACTGGCCACGCGGGTTCGATTCCCGTCACCCGCTCCATTTTCTTGTTTTGGGGTTGGGGTTTCCCTCTCGCTTTGGGCAGAATCTTGAAAACCATGTTGAACCGCCGAACATTTCTGGCCGCCACGGCGATCGGCGCCACGGCAATCAGCTCACGAATTTCCCAGGCGGTGGATCCCGGCCGTCGGATCAAAGCCGGGTTTCTCGGTGGGTCTCATTCACATGCGGCGGAGAAATGGCGGCTGGTGGGATTGTCGCCGGAGTTTGAGCTGGTGGGGATGGCGGAGAAGTCGGCGGCGGTCCGGGCCGGTTACGAATCCAGGGGAGCGAAGTTTTTGGCGGAGGAGGCGCTGGCGGCGGCGTGCGACGTGGTTTTTGTGGAGTCCGATGTGGCGGACCATGCCAGGCACGCCCGGATCGCCCTTGGAGCGGGAAAGCATGCGCATGTGGAAAAACCTCCGACGGACAATCTGGCTGAAATGGAGGAGTTGGTGCGCCTGGCTGAGCGAAACCGTTGCCTGATGCAGGTCGGGTACATGTGGAGGCATCATCCCGGGTTTGACGCGATTTTTGAGGCGGCGCGGAAGGGATGGCTGGGCGAGATTTACTTGGTGCGCGGAATGATTGGGAATCAATTGACCGCGGAGCGGCGGCCCGAGTGGGCGGAGTTCAAGGGGGGCGGACTTTTTGAACTTGGGTCCCATTTGATTGACGCGCTGATCCGCCTGATCGGGGAACCGGTTTCCGTCACGCCTTTCTTGCGGAAGGACGGCCCGTTTCCGGACGAGCTGAAGGACAATAATTTGGCTGTTTTCCAGTTTTCCAAGGCGACTGGCATCATCCTTAATTCGAATTTGCAGCCGAGTTCGGGGCGGCATCGGGTTTTCGAGGTGTTTGGGACGAATGGCTCGGCCACGTTGCGCCCGATCGAGCCGCCGACGTTGGAGTTTGACTTGGCCAAAGCGGCGGGGCCTTACCGAGCGGGCCCGCAATTGGCGCCTCTCCCGAAGTATGAGCGCTACGTGGGGGACATCGCCGCGCTGGCCGACGCGATCCGAGGCAAACGGAAACTGCCCGCAAGCCTCGAGCAGGAGGCGCTGGTGCAGAAATGGCTGTTGCGGGCGTGTGGGATGGGTTGATGGTTCGGGCCTCAGCGGGAAGCCGCGGGCCATCGCCGCTCAGTAATAATAAAGCGTGTCGGGCGATGGGCCGCCCATCGCGCGCGGACGCATCTTGGCTTTGGGCCGAATGATGACGCTGCCATCCGCCTGGCCGACGGGCTGGTCCGGGGTGGCGGAGAAACTCCAGAGCGGGCGGCTGACCTTTCCGGCGTCATGCTTTCCAAGGTGGCCGGTGTCCCAGACCGCAACCCCGGGGGTGGAGCTGATCCGATGGGTGATGAAGGCGCGGCGGCTGTCGCACTCGCTTGTGTTCCTGGGCCAGGCTGGCTCGTTGTCCTCGGGGTTGGGGCTTTTCTTTCCCTCGGCGTTGACGAAGGTCATTCCCGGAAAATTGGCGAACCACATGTAGGGGGTGTAGACGTTCAACGCCTTTGTGTCCCACCCGCCGTACCCGGCATCGCCGCCGGACGGGCTTGCGTAGGTCGGCCAGACTTTGCCGAAGACTTTGGTGATGGGGCAGATGAAAATCTGGGTGTTTTTCACGTAGGTCCCGCGCATGGAATTGACAATGCTTTGCGGATTTCCATTGAGGCGGTGGTAGTCCGGGCTGATGTCGTCGTGGGGCGGGAATTTTCCGGCGAAATCATCCGCGTACATCATCTGGGAGAGGTGCTGCTGGCGGATGTTGTTGATGCAGGCGGATTTTTTCCCGGAGTACTTGCCGCGGCTCAGCGCGGGGAGGAG
>CAZSXX010000374.1:0-4396 GCA_964611245.1 uncultured Verrucomicrobiota bacterium
CGGACCGCGACCGAGGGTGCGCTTCGCTTCGGCCCGCAGCGGCTCTAGCCCCATCGGAGACCGCCGCCGAACGAACCGGGAGGAATTCAAAACGTCGTTACTTGCACAGATGTGCCGACAGGTTGTATGGCATCGAAAAAGGGATCGGCACCGCCGTTGCGGTCGAAGCCCTGATTGGAGGTTGGGAGAAACGCCACTTCACCATGGATGAACTGCTGGTGATGGCCCAGGTTCTGCCGAGTTTAGAAGCGCCCCCAGCCTTACTTGGATTCGATCTTGTGAGCAGCACTGATATCGGCTCGCAGCCTCGCCAGTGCTCCGATCGTCCGGGCCAATTCCGTGTGCTCCCGGCACGGCGGCATTCTGCGAACGGCGGAAATCAGTGATCGTTCGGCGACTTCGATGGATTCAACAGCCTCGGCGCTCGGGGCCGTGGAATCCCACCGTTCCATCTCGCCCGCCAGGACGAGTCCTTGCTTCACGTCCTCTTCACGGAGTTCACCGGCCAAAGCTGCTCGAACGATTTCCGAGATTGGTTCCGCAAGTTCGCCCCCGACACGCGAGGCGAAATCCCAGAGGTTCACAAGGTGGTGCATGTTGTAGAGCGACCAAAGGAATCGCCGGAGTTGAACACCGCCCGAAGTGCCCGGCGAGTCGCGGATGAGGAGAGCGACCTCGGTGATGGCCTGTTCAAAACGGGCCGATTCCGCTTTGGAGTGAAGGTTCCCCGCTCTTCGGTTCTCATTCTCAATTTGTTTCATAAGCGTGATTCTTTTTGGACCGACCCGTGCCACTCGTCGGCAAACGATGCGCGGTTCCCCTTTTGCAGTCGGTCCTTGACTGAAATCCGAACAGCCAAAGTGAGAAAACTGGCTCCCCCCCGAGCGGGGGACTTGGGTTACCACAGCATTGGAGCGCGTTATCGCCTCGCAGAAAACCCTCTCAGCAAAGCGTCGGCGATCAATACGAGTGGGTCATGGTCGTGGTCTTGCCCCACTTCTTGGTGACTGTTTTCGGGGCTTCCAATTCGCTTTTGATTTTGTCCAGTTTCTCCAGAGTGGCCTTTTCAAATGTCGACCAGACGGATTTTTTCTCCCGCGTAAATTTGAGCAGGGCGGTTGCGTCCGTTTTGTTCCAGCCCCGACCCTCCGCGCGCGATTGCCATTCTTGAAACCGTAACGATAGAGGACTGTGTAGAAAGCTCGAAAGACCGGGCAGCCGTTTCCCCTTTTGTTCCTGGGAGAAATCAAGCGACTCGGGCACACCGATTATCCTGGAATCCTTGGAAGCTTCCTTAATGAATTCAAGCCCGAGGGACCAATGGAGCCTGCCGAAAAGTTTCTCGTTGTAGAGAGCGTTCAAGCGGTTCGCCTTCTTCTCCAGATCGTCGGGAGAAAGAGGAACCCGCTGGGCCGGTCCGTGAATTCGCAGATGAAGGTTCGGCAGGAAGGCATCGGTCTGAAGCTGAGGCAACTCCTGTTGTAAAGGATCGGAAGGGACGACGGCCATCGACAGGCTAGGAATCTGAGTTTCCAACCGACCATCGGTGGGGCCTCGAAGCGCGCGTTCGAGGCTGTAGAGGCAGTAACTCGACCCGTGCTGATGGCAGGCTTCAATTTCGGTCCGATCTCGGTCTGGGGCCATCGCCCAAAGATTTCGAACCGTCGGTGGAGCTGTAAACTGAATCTGCCATCCATCGGGCACCGCCTCATGGATTCGTGGAAAGAACGGCACTTTGCCGTCGGGCGTAAAGCCTTTGAAAAGCGAAACCAGCGGCTGCCGCTGAACCGGACCCTCCAGGCGAAAATAGGCGCTGGCTTCCCCCATCCATGAGCTGTTGGGAATGCTGGCATTGTTGCGGTTGCTCTCAAAAGCGTTGTCGAGAGTTGCGACCGAAATGGGAGTAATGGTTATCATGGGTTTTTCACGAGTAATGTCGCGGCGGACCGCAGTCCGTCTGCGCGCACAGCGCGATTCAACCATTGCAGTCGGGTGGACGCGGAGAATCGAACAACCAAAATGCAAAAACTTTACGTCCCATACTGAGGTGAATCTGGTTGCCGCACCTTTGGTTCTGCCTATTATGACGGGGAGCAAAACAACCATGACGGCAAAACGCGCCAAAATGCCTCCAAGGAACCCTCCGCCGGAGGCGAGAGTGATTTGGGGGCACGACGCCGTCTTGGATATCTACCCGCAGATTCAGGCCTTTGTGATTGGGCGCCTGGGCTGGCAAATCGGACCCGATGTGGTTCACGACGCAATCGAAGCGATCCTCAGGAAGCTTTCCGCGGTCAGGGCGACCAGACAGTTGGAATTCCGGGCGTGGTGCTTTCGAATAGCGCGCAACAAGATCGCCGATGTGCTGCGGTCCAAGTATGCGAACCGAGTCCAGCCTTTGGACCCGGCTGAGTTGGTGAACATAGTGGAGGCTGGAGCGGAAGGCGGTGAATTGTCGTTGGGCATCCGCTCCGATTTGGACTATCTTCTGGCTCTCCTGCGCGCCTCGAAATTTCCGTGCGACGAGGTTCTGTGGCAGCACTTTATCTTCGGCCTTGGGGACGAGGAATTGGCCGTGAACTATGAGATTTCAAAAAATGCGGCGCGGATGAAGATTGAACGCTGCTGGGATGCGGCCAGAAAGATTGCCAAACGACATGGCTGATTATGAGTGACGCCCCCGTGAACGCCGAGTTGGAAGAGATTCGAAAGCTGCAATCGCTTACCCCTTTGTTCCGCAAGGGGTGGGCGAAGCTTCATTCCATGCCGGAGAAGGACCGCACCCTAATCGAGCAGGCATTCAGCAAAGCAACTCACAGCCAGAAAGCGCAAACTGCCGACGCGCAAAAAATGAAACCCGCCAAGGCGATCACCCCACGCAAGGCGCGGGCGAAAGTTAAAAAATCGCAGACCAAAAATCAGGGGCCAAGCCACAGCCATTGATTTTTGCCTCGACGCTCAGAACCGTCGCTTTCTCCGCCCTTTTCTCGTCGCCTCGGGCGTCCGCCCCGCTTTCGTCCACTTTCCTGGCTCCGCTCTCCTCCCCGGGCTCCCCTTCTTTCCGACTCCTGCGCTCCCCTTCCGCACACCCTTCGCCTCCGTTCCCTTTCTGCCGCCGCCGCCTCCCGTGTTCCCAGCCACCGTCCTCGCTCCCATCCCCATCCACGCCTCCGCTCTTCCGCCCACCACTACCAACCGCCTCCCGTCATCCCAAGCTGCGTCCACTTCGTCTCCTCTTCCCTGCCTATCCACACCGGATACACGAAGTGTGGACGAGTGACGGCCGTCAACCGCACAAGTTTGCGGTTTTGCTCCATAACCTTGGTCAACCATTCACAGGAGCAAAACGGCCATGCGTCAGGGGCGAATCATTTCATTTCGAGTCACGGATGAGCATTACGCCCTGCTGGTCTCCCGTTCCTCCAAGGGGGGATCTCCTGGCAGCTATGCCCGCGAACTGATGTTGCAGGCGCTCCATGCCGAACACGTGGTGGAAGGCATTGCAACCCGCCTTGACCGGCATGAGGACCAAGTAACCGCCGTCCGCAGGGACTTTCGCGCGGTGCTCCGGGCAACTCTAGTCACTTTCGCGCGGCTCGACCCCGAACAGGCCCGGATGTGGGTGGAGAAAACACTGAGGTGACCCATGTTATCCATCATCCAAATCCGGGGCGACGGCACCTATTACACCTCAATCGGGCGGGACGATTATTTGCTGAACGGAGGCGAACCGCGCGGCGTTTGGCTGGGCGAAGGTGCGGAAGCCCTGGGACTTTCCGGTTTGGTGGATGACGCCGTTTATCGCCGACTCATGGGCGGCTTCAGTCCCGACGGCACAGAGGAGCTTGTCCGCAATGCCGGCACGGAAAGCCGTCGACCTGGATGGGATCTGACGTTTTCCGCACCCAAAAGCGTTTCTGAACTCTGGGCAGCCTCTCGCGACATTCCCGGCTTGGAGAGAATCATCCGTGAGGCGCAATGGGCCGCCGTCAAACGCGTGGTCCGCCATCTCGAAGAAGTCGCTGGGCAAGCGAGGGAGGGTCTTGGTGGCCACACCCGAACTCCGGTTCGGCTCGTAGTCGCGGGATTCGAACACGGGACCAGCCGCAACCTCGATCCGCAGCTTCATTGCCATTGCGTTCTGATCAATGTCGGAGTCCGCCTTGATGGCGTCACTCGGTCGATTGTGAGCAAGTCCATTTTCCGCCAAAAAATGACGGCGGGCGCCCTCTACCGCGCGGAACTGGCCAGTCAGTTGCGTCAACGACTCGGGCTCGAATTGGTCGCGAAATCATCGTGGTTCGAAGTGGCGGGAGTTCCGCGGTCCTTGATCGAGGCGGGCAGCACGCGCCGAAAGGAGATTTTGGCGGAGTTGGAGAAATCCGGATTCACCGGA
>CAZSXX010000375.1:0-4380 GCA_964611245.1 uncultured Verrucomicrobiota bacterium
AACGACGACAACCACCGCACCATGGAGTATTTCGAGGAGCGTGACGGCAAATTTGTCCGCACCATGGAAATCAAATACGCGCGCCAGCCTTAATATGCCCAAAACGGACCCAAGGGTGGACGCCTACGTCGCGGAGGCGCCCGCCTTCGCGCAGCCCATCCTCGCCCACCTCCGCCGTTTGGTCCATCGCGCCTGCCCAACGGTTGAGGAGGCCATCAAGTGGAAATTTCCGACATTCTCCCGCAACGGCATCGTCTGCTCCATCGCCGCCTTCAAGGAGTATTGCACCTTCGCCTTCTGGAAACCCTCCTTGATGGCCGAAGTTCTCGATGGTCTCGAAAATAAATCCGGCGAGGCCATGGGCCAGTTCGGCCGCATCCGTTTCCTTTCCGATTTGCCCGATGATCCAGTGATCATCCGTTGTGTTCAGCACGCTGTCCGCCTGAACGACGACGGCGTTCAAGTCCCCCGCGCCCGTCCGCAACCCACCAAAGAAGGCCCAACCCCTCCCGACTTCGCCGCCGCCCTCCAAAAAAACTCCAAGGCCTCCACAACTTTCAAAAACTTCAGCCCCAGCCACCGCCGGGAATACCTCGAATGGATCACCGAGGCCAAACGCCCGGAGACCCGCGCGAGGCGGGTCGAACAGGCGGTCGCCTGGCTTGCCGAGGGCAAATCCAGGAACTGGAAATACCAAAACTGTTGACCAAACAGGCGCTCGTTCACAAATTTGGCCAAGACCCTCCGCGAATCCAAACAACATGAAAAAAACTGTTCTCGCGGGCGTGCTTGGCGCGCTCATCGCATTCATCTGGAGCGCCCTCGCCCACATGAATCCCGCCACCGGCATGTTGGGCCTCAGTTTCATGAACGAGAAGGAGGACCAAGTCCTTTCCGCCCTCAAGACCAACCTCACCCAGCCCGGCCTCTATTTCTTCCCCGGCGCCGACCTGTCCCAGAAAATGACCGCCGAACAAACCGAAGCTTGGACCGCCAAATACCGCGCCGGCCCGTCCGGCCTGCTGTTGTATCATCCCTCCGGCGGCGATCCGATGTCTCCCAAGATCCTTGGCGTCGAGTTGCTTTCCACGGTCGCCTGTGGATTGATCGCCGCGCTCATCCTCGCCTCCACCGTCGGCTCCTACCTTTTTCGCGCCTCCCTCGTGGGCATGATCGGCCTCTTCGCCTGGCTGGCCATCAGCATTTCCCAGTGGAATTGGTACAGCTACCCCTTCAGCTACATCGCCCTCGACGCCATCGACCAAGTTTTCGGTTGGTTTCTGGCGGGGCTCCTGATGGCCAAAATGATCAAGCCCGCCCGCGCCTTCGAGAAATAGCCGTGCCCACCCCCCCGCGGTCCTACAACACATCGACCGCGAACGCCGCCGTTTCAATCTGCCCGGCCACTTTCACCTGCACCCACATCCGGTACTTTCCCGGCTCCGGGAACGCATAGGGAAACGAAACATCTTTCGGCGGCGCCCCGCACACAATGTCCAGCGGCTGGTTCGCCATGCGTTCCCCTTTCTCCCGTCGCGCGAACAGCAACTGCGACGTCATCGAAATCGTCCCCAGCGGATGCAAATGGGTGAACACCTTTCCGTCCTCCTTCCAGATCACCGCGTGCGCGTACATTCCCAAATACGGCTCCAGCGTCGCGATCCCGCCATCCTCCCGCCGGACCAAGAATCGCAGGGTTAATTCCGCATCGGCCTCGAGTTTCGACGGCGGCTCCCATGTCAGGCTCGCCCCATTTCTTAGTCCAAAACTCGGCTCCTTCGCGGTCGCAGGAGTGGCGGAGATCACAAACGCGTCGTCCCGGTCCATCTCGCCCCCTCCGGCCCCCTCGGGCAACTCCACCGTCGACAGCCACGTCTGGTTGAATCCGCTTTCCTGCGTCACATCGGCGTAAACATGATACTTTCCGCGCGGCAGCGCGGGCAGCGCCGCCACGAATGTCTCCTCGCCCCGCCGGACCGGGTGCAGATGAGCGAAACCCCGGCCGGTCCCTCGCTCGACCAGAAACAGGTGCATCAATTTCCCGTGGTCTGGCACAAGGCCCGTGCTGTCGAACCGGCTTCCGCGCTTCGGCGGCGCCTCCAATATCAGCGTCCCGCCCTCAACCCGCGTCGACACGTCCGCCGGCACGTACAGCCGGTGGTTCCGGAAATCTCGGTCCACCTTGTCCCACCACGCTTTTCCCACGAACAACAACGCGCCCGCGCAAACCGTCGCGCACACAGCGGCCAGCCTTCCGCGCCTCCGTCGGGCCACGTCAACTCCCGCCCCAATCGGCAGGGAACCCTCCCGCGCCGCCGTCCCCACCAGCGCCGCCAGCGTGACAAACAACACAATCCCGCATCCCAAAAACACCAGGCTCATCCAACGCGGCATCTCCAGCCGCTCCGTCGCCAAGGCGTTGATCGGCACAATCGCCGTCCCCGTCCCCGCCCCGCCATCGACATTGACGAACACGCTGTAAGCCCCCGAGTTCATCAGCCAAAGTTGCGAGGAATAAAGGTTCGTCTCCCCCCGGACCGCCTCCGCGATGTCCGGCGGCGGCGACCCTTTCCGCCCCGTGTCCCACCGCGCCGGCAAAACAGAAACCTGCCTCACCCCATTGGTTTTGACCTGCACCGAAATCTCCGCCAGCCCTGGCACCACGCGCGGCGGACGGATCACCACCCGGACAGGGTAGGGGCCCGCCTCCCCTTCGAAGAACACATTCTGGGTGCCCACATGGGCGCCCGTCTCCAGCGCCATCCCAATCCAGAGCAGCAGCGCCGCGATGCCCCTCGCCCTCATCGCTTCACCTTCGCCATCCACCCGCCCAGCCCGAGTCCAAACCGGCTGGCGGCCACCGCGCACCCCAGCGCCACCACTGCGGATCCCCAGCGCAGCTCCTCCCCGTTGAAGTCCCAAAACTTCTCCCGCCAAGGCCCCGGCTTGATGAAATAGGGCCATTGCTGCCCACCCGCAAAAAACCAATTCTTCGCCCCGTCGCCCAGCAGGAACGCGGAAAAGCTCCATTGGGCCGCCAAAAACACCGCAAAGAAACCCGCCCCCAACCCCAGCGCCAGCGCCCCGTCCCTCCAAAATCCGCGTCCCGCGCCGAAGCGTTGGTGGATCACGTCCATCACCAACGCGGGCAGGATCAGCAGCAATGGAAACACCGGCGGGACCATGTGGTCCACCTTCAGGTAAATGGGCGCCAGCAGCGGCTCCGCCCGGAACAACGGCAATCCCCACACCATGGTCAGCGTCAACCCCATGTAGATCGCCGCCGCCTTCGTCGCTCCCCATCGGCCCCGCGCCGCCCGCGCCGCCACCGCCAGGTAAAACGCGTAGGTCACCGCGCTCATGATGTAAAACGGCGCCGATCTTTGGGCGTTCGGATAGCTTTTCTCCGTGAGGATGATCGAAGCCATCACGATCAGCACGCCCATCGCGAACACGAACAGCCGCCCCGCCGCGCGCTCCGTTTTTTCCCCACCCCGATTTTGCCACGCCAGCGCCAGCAGCATCGCCCCAATCGCCACCGCGTACATCCCCAACGCCAGCAGCGTGTGAGGCGGGCTCAGGATCTCCACATCCAGCCCATACGCGTCATGCCACCAATTGTCGAACGGCGCCGAAACCAGCATCGTCAGCGCCCCCCAAATCGTCACCCACGCCCCCAGCGGCCCTTGGAATCCCAAGTATGTCACCGACGCCGCCCGCTCCGCTTCCGTCCCAATAAACGACGTCTTGAACACCAGCCAGCCGCATGCGAATCCCGGCAGCGCCCCACCCAGGTAAATCATCATGTGCGCCGGCGTCCAAAAGGAGTCGCGCCCGATCGTCGAGTGCCAGGAAATGTCCCACAGCGCCCCCATCGGAATGCACGCCGCCCCCAAGACGACCGCGTAAACAAACCACGGCAGGGCGTCGGTGGCGGTGGATGGAGCTGCCGCCCGCGCGCTGCTGGCGGATGGCAATGCGGCCGTGCTTTGCATCCCGCGAATTTATCCGGCGCAGCGCCCCCGCGCCAGCCGAATGATCCCGCCCTACGGAAGGGCCTGCGCGCCGATGTCCCGCCGGAACTGCGCGTTCTCAAACTCGACCCGCGCCACCGTCTCGTACGCCGCCGCCCGCGCCGCCCGCAAATCCCACCCCAGCGCCGTCACTCCCAGCACTCGCCCCCCGTTCGTCACGATTTCGGTTCCCTGCCGCGCCGTCCCCGCGTGGAATATTTTCGTCCCCTCCGGCACGCGCTCCGGAAACACAATCGGGCGCCCTTTCGGATACGGCCCCGGATACCCTCCCGACGCCATCACCACGCAGACCGCCGCCTCCGGCTTCCAGTTCATTTCGATCCCGCTCAGTGTTCCGTCCACGCTC
>CAZSXX010000376.1:0-4362 GCA_964611245.1 uncultured Verrucomicrobiota bacterium
CGTCGCGCGCCTGACCCTCAAGGGTGCCGACGGCAAGGAAACGCTCATCGAAACCGATTCATCATGGGAAGCCTCCGTTCCGCCGCGCGCGGACTGGAAGCCCGCCAAAATCGTCGGCAAGTACGGCGACCAACCGTGGGGCGACGCCTTGGCGAACGCCTCGGTCAGCGTCGGCCCGCGCGTCACCCTTCCCGAAAACATCCAGGTCCGCCCCGGCTTTAAAGTCGAGCTGATCCACGCCGTCCCCAAGCCGGACCAAGGCTCCTGGGTCAGCATGACGGTCGACCCCAAAGGCCGCCTCATCACCTCCGACCAAGGCGGCGCACTTTACCGTCTCACCCTGAATCCCTCCGGCGCCGAATCCCCCTCCACCGTCGAACGCCTCACCAACTCCGTCGGCGGCGCCCACGGTTTGCTCTGCGCCTTCGACAGCCTCTATGTCATGGTGAACGAACAAGGCGGCCGCCAGGGCCTTTGGCGCCTGCGCGACACCAACGGCGACGGCCAATACGACGAGGAAAAACTCCTTCGCCGGCTCGACGGCGGCGGCGAGCACGGACCCCATGGCATCGTGCTCTCTCCGGACGGCAAATCGCTTTACGTCGCCGGTGGCAACCACACCAAGCTGCCGGACAAGATGGAGCTCTCCCGCGCCGCCCGCGCCTGGGGCGAAGACCAAATCGTCACCCGCCTCTGGGACGCCAACGGCCATGCCCGGGGCATCCTCGCGCCCGGTGGCTACTTCTGCAAAACAGACCCCGATGGCAAAGCGTTCGAGCTCATCAGCTATGGATACCGCAACGCCTACGACATGGCCTTCAACGCGGCGGGCGACCTCTTCACCTACGATTCCGACATGGAATGGGACGCCGGCACACCCTGGTACCGCCCCACCCGGATTAACTTGGCGACCAGCGGCAGCGACCTCGGCTGGCGTTCCGGCGCCGGCAAATGGCCATCCTACTATCCCGACAGCCTCCCCGGCCTTGTGGACATCGGCCCCGGCAGCCCCACGGGTGTCGCCTCCGGCCAAGGCGCGCGCTTCCCGGCCCGCTATCAGCACGCCATTTTCGGCAACGATTGGACCTATGGCACCATGTATGCCATCCACCTCCCCCCCGATGGCGCCGGTTACAAAGCCGAAAAGGAGGAGTTCCTCAGCGGCCGGCCGCTTCCCCTCACCGACCTCCTGATCCACCCCAGCGATGGCGCCATGTATTTCGCCGTCGGCGGCCGCGGCACCCAATCTGCCGTCTACCGCGTCACCTACATCGGTACCGAAAGCACGGCCCCCGCGGCCGCGCCAAAGCAAACCCCGGAACACGCCCTACGCCGCGAGCTCGAAAAACTGCACGAGGACGGGACCGGGCCCGACGCCATCGCCAAGGTCTGGCCGCACCTCGCCCACCCGGATCGCTGGGTCCGCTACGCCGCCCGCGTCGCCGTCGAGCGCCAGCCCGCCGCTGACTGGGCCAGCCGCGGCCTGGCCGAAACCCGGCCCTGGGCCGCCATTGAAGGCGCCGTGGCTCTGGCCCGGGTTGGGACCGCCGAGCGCCTCGGCCCGTTGCTCGAATCCCTGAACCGCCTGGACGCCCGCAAGCTCGACGAGGCCGCCCAACTGGCCATGGTCCGCGCTTATCAACTCGCCCTCATTCGCCTCGGCTCTCCCGAAGGCGGGATTCGCTCCGCCACCATCGCCCGCCTCGACGCCCTTTACCCCTCACCCAGCGCCTCCCTCAACCGCGAACTCGCGGGGACCTTGATCCGATTGGGAGCCCCAACCGTCGTCGCCAAAACCGTGCCCCTCATGCTCACGGCCAACGACGAAAACCTCAAATACGCCAGCGACGCCCTCCTCGAACGGAACCGCGAATACGCCGGCGCTTTTGCCCAAGCCTCCGCCAGCCGCCCGAACCAGGAACAAATCGGCTACGCCTATCTCCTGCGCGAGGCGAAGACAGGCTGGACCCCCGCCCTCCGGAAATCCTTCTTCGCTTGGTTCCCCACCACCGCCCGTTGGCAGGGTGGAAACAGCTTCCGCGGGTTTCTTGAAAACATCCGCAAGGACGCCCTCGCCACCGTCACCGACGCCTCCGAGCGTCAATCCCTCGAAGCCCTCTCCACCCAGAAGCCCTCCACCGCCGCCCCTCAATTCGCTCTCCCGATGGGGCCCGGCCAGTCATACTCCGTGGACCAAGTCGTCGCCTTGGCCCCCGCCGCCGCCAAAGGACGCAATTATGAAAACGGCCGCGCCATGTATCATTCCACAGGCTGCGCTTCCTGCCATCGCTTCAATGGCGCCGGCGGCGGAGTCGGCCCGGACCTGACCGGCGTGGCCGCCCGCTACACCATGCGCGATCTCGTGGAGAACATCATCGATCCTTCAAAAGTGATCTCCGACCAATATGGCTCCGAGGAAATTCACCTCGCCGACGGCTCCGTCCACGTGGGCCGGGCCTACCCTGAAAATGGCAAGCTTGTGGTCGTCGCCGATCTTCGTCTCGTCGAATCGCCCCTTGAGGCCCGTCGCCGATCCGCGCAATCCGGACGAATTCACCTCAGTGCCTCTGGACCAAGTCAAAGCCCGCAAGCCCTATCCGGTTTCCCTCATGCCGGCCGGCCTTGTCAACTCATTGAACCCCGATGAGGTCATGAACCTGCTCGCCTACCTCCAGTCCGGCGGCGACCCCAACCACCCCTCCTTCGCGAAATAGGACACGCCTCTCCCTTTGGATCGCGGAACGCGAATTCCGCAACGCCCGGCATTAGCCCGACTTTCGCTACTCGATAGGTTCCAAGCGTGGAAGCGTTTGGAAATCAAGGCCGAGCCTTGAAAGGTCTGCCCTACAATTCCAGTTGCCGCCCGGAGGTGATGCGCGGCGGCGCTTGCTCGGGGAGGCTCAGTTTGAGTTGGTCGAGGAGGATTTTTTGTTCGGCCTCCGGCTGGGTGTAGCGGCGGAAAATCAGCTCGCGCCCGTCGGTGGTGGGGAAATGCACGTCGAGCATCCGCATGGCGCCAAACTTTTCCAGAACGCTGCGCGGAGTCAGTCCGGGGGCGCGGCGGCGGAGTTTTTCGCGCAGGCTCACGTGCGCGCAGTAAGCCAGGAAGCTGACGAAGATGGGCGCCTCGATCCGGCTTTCCAATTGATGATGGATGGGGCGGATGGCCAGGTCGCCCTTCAAATTCTTGAAGGCTTCCTCGACTTGGGTGAGTTGGATGTAGTGTCGCCAAAGCCGCGCCGGATCCTCCTCGTTCAAATTGGTGCGCAAGAGT
The DNA here is from genome assembly GCA_964611245.1 of uncultured Verrucomicrobiota bacterium. Taxonomy (GTDB): domain Bacteria; phylum Verrucomicrobiota; class Verrucomicrobiia; order Limisphaerales; family SXQI01; genus CAZSXX01. The sequence goes on from CAZSXX010000376.1 coordinate 3,275, forward strand.
TGGCGGCCTTTGCGGCGCCGGACGGTTCGCAGTTTGCCTTTGCGCAATCGGAAGGCGAACGTTTGCCCGTTGATGCCTTCGCCTTCTTGGGGCGCGCGGATGGCGACCAGCCGCCAGGCGGCCGGGCTTTGCGCGCGGGCCGCGCCCAGCTTCATGAGCAGTCCATCGCGTTTCAGGTTTTTCATGTCCCGCCATTCTTTGAGGCGCGCCAAGAGTTTTTTCAACTCGCTCATGTTCGCTCCGCGCTGACCTGCGTCACTCTTTCCATCCCCTTCCAGCGAGGGCGCTTCGGCCTTGGAACTTGGCAGGGCCTTTACCTATGGGAACACCGCCTTGCCCCGCATCGGCGGACCATCAATCTCCACTTTATCGGAGAATGACCTCCGGGATATGACAGCCGCCCGAATCCGTGCTATAATGCTTTCCTTTACGTGAAGACAATGAAAAAGCGAACTCTCCCCGCTGCCAGGAAACCCGCCCTGAAATCCAAAGCCGCGCCCGCGCCCCTGCCTCCCCTCGCCAAGGGGCAAAAATGGCAACTCCTGCTCGGCTGCGCCGAAATCGTCCATGTCGGCAAATTCCTCCTCGATTACCGCTTCCACAAAGTCGAAAACCAACGCCGCGTCCCGTTGGAAACCAGCACCATCCGCGAATTCTCCGAAACCCTCCAAAAAAACAACGCGCAGTTAGTCACGGAAATCGCCGAGTGACCACCCTCCAAAAATTGCGGATGGATGCCTTCCGTCGCCGGTTATAGAATCGGCGGCGGATGACACCAAGTCTCGAGTATTTGGAAAAATGCGCCGGCCTGCTGGAACGTGTCCGCGCCCAGCAGACCGCCATTCAAAAAGCGGCGGATTGGTTTGCCCAGACCATTCTCGCCGGCCACATGGTCCACCTCTTCGGCTCCGGCCACAGCCGCATCCTCGTGGAGGAAATGTGGCCCCGTTACGGCTCTTTCCCCGGTTTCAACCCCATCGTCGAACTCTCCCTCAGCTTCCACAACCTCGTCGTCGGGTCCAATGGCCAACGCCAGGCCATGTTCCTTGAGAACGTCTCCGGTCTCGCGGCCCGCATCCTCCGCAACT
>CAZSXX010000377.1:0-4355 GCA_964611245.1 uncultured Verrucomicrobiota bacterium
ACGCTTCCCCAGCCCCAAAACCCCGCCATTCACGCTGTTTCCACGTTTTCCACGCGAATCAAAGGGTGGTGCCCCCACGGAAAACCCACCCTCCCATGCCACGATTCACCGCATGTTTGAGTGCAGAAACCCAATTCCGTCCAACAACCACAACCCTCGCCTGGAAGTGCGGCGCTCATCACTCCCTTTCATTTTTTCCCGTTCCCGACACGCTGCTGACACGATAAGCACGTTAATTTTTTCCTCCCATGAAAGTTCGGATCGATTCCGGTGAAAACAGCTTCAACCCACCAGGGCGTCAGGCTCCAAGAAAAACGTTGGCTGAAGTGCCGCTCGACCGGGCCTCAGAAAACGGGTTCACTGGCCTCCTGCCATGAAACTCCAGCCATTCATCGTTGAAGGAAGCACCGGAGCCCGTGTCCGCGCCACGCGGGCTTTCAGGACTCTCGGCGGCGGCATGAAGCGCATGCTCGCGCTTGCCATCGCCGCCTCATTCGTCGCGTCGGCCGCGGCCGCGCCGAAGCCGATGAAGGTCTTCATCCTGGCCGGGCAGTCGAACATGGAGGGCCACGCCAAGGTCGGGACGTTCGATTACATTGGGGACGATCCGGCGACCGCCCCGCTGTTGCGGAAGATGCGCAATCCGGATGGAACCCCGCGCACGTGCGACCGCGTCTGGATTTCGTATCTCACGGGCGACGGAACCAAAAACGGCGAGGGCTTTGGCCGGCTGACGGCCGGTTATGGCGCGCGGCGGAACCCCACCGAGGACGGAGGCAAGATTGGGCCGGAGTTCACCTTTGGAATAAAAATGGACGAAGCGCTGGAGGAGCCGGCGCTCATCATCAAGACGGCCTGGGGCGGGAAGTCCCTCTTTTACGATTACCGCCCGCCGAGCGCCGGCGTTTATCCGCGCACCGAACAGGACATCGCGAAGGACCGGAACACCGAGGCCGAGTCCGGGCTTTATTACCGCCTGATGATCGCCCACGTGAAAATGGTCCTTGGAAACATCCAGCGCGTTTGCCCGGAGTATGACCCAAAGCGGGGCCATGAAATCGCGGGGTTCGTCTGGTTCCAAGGGTTCAACGACATGGTCAGTGGCGACGTTTATCCAAAGCTGCCCCAAGGAACCGAAGGGAACCGTTTCGCGAAATACAGCGGTTGGATGGCGGACTTCATCCGCGATGTGCGCCGGGATCTCGACGCCCCGAAAATGCCGTTCGTGATCGGCGTGCTCGGCGTGGACGGGAACAAGGCGAAGGAAGACAACCTCAAGTTCCGCGAGGCGATGGCCGCCCCGGCCGCGCTGCCGGAGTTCCGCGGGAACGTCACCGCCATCCAAACCGCGGACTTCTGGGACGAGCCGCTCGCGGCCATCCAGGAAAAGCGCGAGCAAGTCAACCAGATGGCGTATTTCCTGCGCACCAAACACAAAAACCACGCCAACAAGGACGGAACGATGACGGAGGACGACCAGAAAGAGTTCCTGAGGAAATTCGAGGCGGACTTGATTTCACCCGCGGAGGCCGCACTTCACCGGCGCGGGGCGTCCAACGCCGGTTACCACTACCTCGGCTGCGCGAAGACATTCGCCCGGATGGGGCAGGCGTTCGCCGAGGCCCTGCTGGAGATGCAGCCAAAGTGAACGCGCCAAAACCAATGACGCCACGGACCGGCGTCCAAAGTAAAATTGAGAGCCACCCGACATCCATGCTGAACCATCGCACCACCCATACCAGGAACCTCTGGGCCAGCCTTTGGATCCTGCTGGCCGTCGCATGGGCGCCCTTCCCCGCGCGCACAGCAGATGCGCCCGTCGCCCAACGCCCAAGGCTGCAAATCATCAACGGCAGCCGGCAACCCATCGACGTCTTCTGGTTGGACGTCGAGTCCGGGCGCGTTCCCAACGGCTCGGTCGCCCCGGGCAAGGACACCGTCATCACCACCACCCTCGGCCACCGCTTTCTCGTGGTGGGACGCGAAGACAAGTCCGAAGCCACCGTGGCCAGCGAGGTCCAGGTCCAAGCCTTCCGCTTCGATCCGCAGGGCCGGGATGGCGTCCCGGCGTTCTACACCCAACGGGTCAACGCGAACGGTTTTCCGATTGTCGCCTCCGCCAAGGTGAATCCTTACGCGCTCAAGGAAGCCGCCTTCCTCGTCGACATGATGCTCGCCCAGCGCCCGGATGTGCGCGACGCCATGATCAAGAGCGGCGCCCGCCTGTGCGTCATGGCCCATGACGAATACACCACCGACCTGCCCGAGTTCGCCCGCATGGCCGGGCACACAATGCGGGAATTCCCCGCCCTCTCCGGCAAGGATTATTGGGACGCCCGCGCCCGCGGCCTCGGCGGCAGCGAGACGGACCCCCTTTGCTCCGTCGGCGAGGAAAACCTCCTCGGTCACCCAAGCGATCCCTACGCGGCGGAATCAATCCTCATCCACGAATTCGCGCACAACATCCACCTGCGCGGGCTCATTAATGTCGACCCAACCTTCGACTCCCGCCTCAAAGCCACCTACGCCGCCGCCATGAAAGCCGGCCTCTGGAAGGGCAAATATGCCTCCGTCAATCACCACGAGTATTTTGCCGAAGGCGTCCAGTCGTGGTTCGACGACAACCGCGTCAATGACCACGACCACAATCACGTCCACCTGCGCTCGCAGTTGGTCGAATACGATCCCGGCCTCGCCGCGATGTGCAAGGAGGCCTTCGGCGAAACCCAACTCAAATACACCAAGCCCGCCACCCGCCTCACCGGCCACATGGCGGGGTACGATCCGGCCAAGGCGCCGGCATTTGTCTGGCCACCGCGCCTGGACCAGGCCAGGAACGAAATCCGTGCGGCCGCCAAAGCCCGCGACCAATCCGCCAACGCCGGCGGCAAACGCTGAGCCGGGGCCGACCACCGCGTCACGGTTCCAGAACGCGCCTCAAACCTTGGGCTCGCGGCGGGTGGTCCCCGCGTGCATCATCTGGGCGCCGTTCGTCCCAGACCGATGCCGGCAACCTGCCCCATGAAACCCACCTCCGCCGAACAACGCCGCCTCAACGAATCCAACTCCGCCGGCGTCCTCTGGAAACGCTGGGGCCCTTATCTTCCCGACCGTCAGTGGGGCACGGTCCGCGAGGATTACAGCCCCCATGGCAACGCCTGGGAATACTTTCCGCACGACCACGCCCGCAGCCGGGCCTACCGCTGGGGCGAGGACGGGATAGCCGGCGTCAGTGACGATCAGCAGCGCCTCTGCCTTTCGCTCGCCCTCTGGAACGGGCGCGATCCCATCCTGAAGGAGCGCCTTTTCGGGCTGACCAACAGCGAGGGGAACCACGGCGAGGACGTCAAAGAGTTCTACTGCCATCTCGACGCGACCCCCACGCACTCGTACCTGAAGATGCTCTACAAGTATCCCCAGCGCGAGTTTCCCTATGCATGGCTGGTCGAGGAAAACCGCCGGCGGGGGAAGGACAAGCCTGAGTTTGAGCTGCTCGACACCGGAATCTTCGACGACGACCGCTACTTCGACGTCTTCGTCGAATACGCCAACGCCGGCCCCGAGGACATCCTGATGCAGGTGACCGTCCATAATCGGGGCCCCGAAGCCTCCACCATCCACCTCCTTCCCCAACTCTGGTTCCGCAACACCTGGTCCTGGAACAACGACACCCCCAAGCCATCGCTCTCCGCCAAAAACTCGGGCGGCGTCATCGCCTGCCACGCCTCCCTCGGAAACCATCATTTTTATTGCGACGGCAACCCCGTCCTCCTCTTCACCGAGAACGAAACCAACGTTCATCGCGTGTTCGGGCAGCCCGCAGAACCCGGGTTCTTCAAGGACGCATTCCACGACTGGGTAATCCACGGATCCGAAAAGTCCGTCAATCCGGACCGCTTTGGCACCCGGGCCGCCGCCCATCACCAGCTCGAAATCCCCACGCACGGTTCCGCGACCATTCGCCTTCGCCTCGCAAAAGCCTCAATGACGAAGCCCTTCGCGGAGTTCTCCCCGATCATGGACGCCCGCCGGCGTGAGGCCGACGAATTCTACGCCGACCTCCAGCACGACCTTTCCTGCCCGGACGCCCGGAATGTCCAGCGCCAAGCCCTCGCGGGCATGATCTGGAGCAAACAATTCTTCCACTATGACGTCCCCGAGTGGATCCGTGGCGACAAGGACCAACCCCCGCCGCCCGCCGAACGGAAGCGGGGCCGCAACCACGAATGGAGCCACCTGAACAACGCCGACATCATCTCCATGCCGGACAAATGGGAATACCCGTGGTACGCCGCATGGGACCTCGCCTTCCACTGCATCCCGCTGGCCATGGTCGACGCCCAATTCGCGAAGGA
>CAZSXX010000378.1:0-4347 GCA_964611245.1 uncultured Verrucomicrobiota bacterium
GATCGCGGAGACGGCGGAGTTCTTCAGCTTCGGCACGAACGACCTCACGCAGACAGCGCTGGGCATGAGCCGTGATGATTCCGGCTCCTTCCTGGCCCCTTACCAGGAGGCGGAGATCATGAAGCGCAATCCGTTCGCGACGATCGACCAGACCGGCGTGGGCCAGTTGATGCAGATCGCGATCGAGAAGGGCCGCCAGACCCGCCCCGGCATCAAGCTGGGCATCTGCGGCGAGCACGGGGGCGATCCTGACTCCGTGAAGTTCTGCCACAAGCTTGGCCTCACCTATGTGAGCTGCTCGCCTTACCGCGTGCCCGTGGCCCGCCTCGCCGCCGCCCAGGCCGCGATCGAGGAGAAGCGCAAAGCCGCGCCGGCCAAAGCGAAGAAGAAGTAAGGCTGGAGATTCGAAACGCCGCCGATCCGAACGGGTCGGCGGCTTTTTTTACGCCTGCTTCCGGATGCCCCGGACCAGGCCTTCGATGTTGTGCGGCTTGGCCTCGAAGGCCGGGCTGACCCCGTGGGCTTTGAGCGTTTTGGTCGTCTCAGGCCCGATGGAGGCGATGCGGAGATTGGGAAATTTCTCGGCCAGATCGGGCAGGTTGAAGCGGGCGTGGAAATTCTCGACGGTCGAGGAGCTAGTGAAGGTGATCCAATCGGCCCCATTCTCCAGCAAGCGTGCCGCCACGCCGTCGACGTCGTCCGTTTCGGGCACGGTGCGATAACAGGCCACGTCATCGACAATCGCGCCCAGGCCTTCCAATTCCTTCGGCAGGTCTGGATTCGCCACCTCCGCCCGCATCAACAAAACGCGCAGGTTGTCGAGGCTCTCGAATTCCGTCAGCGCCTTCGCGACTTTCGCGGTCACATACTCCTCCGGCATCACGTCCACGCGCAGGTGCAGCTCCTTGAGTTTTGCCGCCGTCGCCGGGCCAACCGCCGCGATTTTGACGCCGCCGATGTCGCGGAGGTCGTCGAATGCCTTGAAGAAATAATCGAAGAAGGTGGTGACGCCGTTGGGGCTGGTGAAGACGATCCAGTCGTATTCATGGAGGCCGAGGAGCGCGTCCTTGAGGGCGTTCTTCTCCACTGGGGGCTCGATGCGAATGGTGGGGATTTCGAGGATCTCGGCGCCGAGCTCCGCCAGTTGATGGGAGAGCTGGCTGGCCTGCTCGCGGGTGCGGGTGACGACGATGCGCCGCCCGAAAAGGGAGCGCCGCTCGAACCAGTTCAATTTCTTGCGCATCTCCACGACGCCGCCGATCACCGTGATGGCGGGGGGACCAATCTTGTTTTCGGCGATCACCTTTTCGATTGTCTCCAGAGTGCCGACCGCCGACTTTTGCCGCCCGGTGGTGCCCCACTGCACCAATCCAACCGGGGTCTCCGGGGGCATTCCATGGGAAATCAGGCGGCGGGCGATCTCCGCGATCCGTTCCATGCCCATGAGGACGACTTTGGTGCCGCGGTCCTTCGCGATGTGGGCCCAGTCGATGCTGCTCTCGGTTTTGCCAGGATCTTCGTGGCCGGTGATCACCGTGAAGCTCGAGCAATGCGAGCGGTGGGTGATTGGGATGCCTGCGTAATTGGGGGCGGCCGTGACCGATGAAATCCCCGGGACGACCTCGAAGCGCACGCCCGCGGCCTCCAGCTCCTCCGCTTCCTCGCCGCCTCGGCCAAATGTGTAAGGATCGCCCCCTTTGAGGCGCACCACGGTCTTTCCCTCCTTCGCCTTCGCGACGAGCAACGCGTTGAGGTCTTCCTGCGGAATGGCATGGTCGCGCGATCGTTTGCCGCCATAAATCACCTCGGCCCCTTTGGGGGCGAGCTTCAGCAATTCACCGTTGACGAGCGCGTCATAGACCACCACATCCGCGCGGGCCAACAGCTCCGCGCCACGCAGGGTCATCAAGCCCGCGTCTCCGGGCCCGGCTCCGACCAAATATACAACACCAGATTTCATTGAGTTTCGAACCGCGCGCGGCGAGCCGTCCGGGTGGCGCCGGCGATCATCCTTCGAGGAGCGCCTGCGCCGTCGCACCCAAGTTGCCGGAGCGCATCAGCGCCTCGCCCACCAAAATCGCCTGGGCGCCGCATTTTTCCAACCGGACCACATCGGCCCGCTGGTGGATGCCGCTTTCGGCCACGAGGATTTTCCCGGCGGCGAGGCCCGCCAGGCGCTCGGTGGTCGCGAGGTCCACGGTGAAGGTTTTGAGGTCGCGGTTGTTGACGCCGACGATCTCCGCCCCGGCGTCGATGGCGCGGCGCATCTCAACTTCGTCATGCACCTCCACCAGAACCGCGAGCCCGGCCGCGCGGGCGGACGCGTGGAAACGGCGCAGATCCTTGTCGTCGAGAATCGCCACGATCAAGAGGATCGCGTCCGCGCCGGCCTCGATGGACTCGAGAATCTGGCGTTCGTGGATGATGAAATCCTTGCGGAGCAGCGGGAGCTGGACGGCGTCGCGAATCCGTTGGAGGAATTTCAGGGAACCTTGGAAAAATTGCTCGTCGGTGAGGACGGAGAGGCAACTTGCGCCCGCCGCCTCGTATTCGCGGGCGAGCTGGACGGGGTCGAAATCGGCCCGGATGACCCCGGCCGATGGGGAAGCTTTTTTGACCTCGCCGATGAGGGCGACGCGGCCCCGGCGGGGGAAGCGCAGGGCGTCCGCGAAATCGCGGCGGGCACCATGGGCCTTGGCGGACCAGAGCAAATTCTCCGTCCCGGCGGCGCGGGCGTTGGCGGCCAACCTGGCCACCTCATCGCGCTTGGCCGCCACAATCTTGTCGAGAATGTTCATCAATCTGCCTCGTCATCCACCACGCCGGCCATCCGCTTGGCCGGGCAACCCGCCCGGAGCCATGCGTTGACAAATTCGTCCAGGTCCCCGTCCATCACGGCCTGCACATCGCTGGTCTGCACGCCAGTGCGAAGGTCCTTGACCATGCGGTAGGGCTGGAAAACGTAACTGCGAATCTGGTTGCCCCAGGATACGCTCCCCTTCTCGCCGTAGAACCGCTCCATCTCTTTCTTCTGGGCGTCGATCCGTTGGGCGTAAATGCGGGAGAGCAGGAGCTTCATGGCGGTGGCCCGGTTTTGGTGCTGGGACCGCTGGGTTTGCGAGGCGACGACGAGGCCGGTGGGCAAATGCGTGATCCGCACGGCGGTTTCGACCTTGTTGACGTTTTGGCCGCCCTTGCCGCCGGAGCGGAAGGTGTCGACGTGGAATTCGTTGGGGGGGATGTCGATTTCGCCCGTCTCCTCGATTTCGGCGATGCAATCCACGCTGGAGAAGCTGGTGTGCCGCCGCTTGTTGGAGTCGAATGGGGAGATGCGCACGAGGCGATGGACGCCGCGTTCGGCCTTGCAGAAGCCGTAGGCGTTCTCGCCCTTGACCAGCAGGGTCACGCTTTTGATGCCCGCGGTTTCGCCGGGCAGGGCGTCGGTGATTTCGACTTCCCACCCGCGGCGTTCGCACCAGCGCTGGTACATGCGCAGAAGCATGTTGGCCCAGTCGCAGGCTTCGGTGCCGCCGGCGCCCGCGTTGATGCTGAGGATGCAGTTGTTTTTGTCGTGGGGCCCGCTGAGGAGGGATTTGAGCTCGAACAAATCGAGGTCGCGGGAGAACTTGGCGAGGTCCGCCGCCATCTCCTGCTCGAGCTTCACTTGGGCCGCCTCCGGCTCCGACTCACCCAGTTCCATGAGGAAACGGATGTCCTCAAGCTGCTTTTCCGCAGCCAAAAGGGGGTCGATTTTTTTGCGGAGGGAGCCCGCTTCGTCAATCAGCTTTTGGGCCTGCTCCCGGTTGTTCCAGAAAGATTCCGCCGCCATCAAGGCGTCCAGCTCCGCCTGCCGTTTCTGCGCGCTGGGGACGTCAAAGAAACCTCCGCAATCGCCCCAGCTTCTCGCTCGCCCCATCCACCTGCACTTTGATCGGCTCAAACATAGACGTCGAAATTTACGCGAGATCGCCGCTTTGCCCAGCGCATTTTCGGACTTTTTTGCCGATTCGCCATTTGGGAGGAGCTGGGTTACATTGGTTTTCAATGGGGCTGCTCCAGTCGTTCGGGAACCTGATGCACAGCGTCAAGTACGTTGGCTCCTCTTTCATTGTCGAGCGGGCCTTGGCCCATCGCCTTCAACCGTATGGACGCATGTTAAATTTTTCCATCGATTCCAAAACCGGGGTGATCCGCGCGGAAGCCATCCTGAAAGGGGAAACCGAGCCGATCGCCATCACCGTCGAGGAGTTCGAGCTCACAGACGCGGATGGGGCCGACCAGATTGTGGTCAAAAAGATCAGCTCCTCGCGGCCTTGGGTCCATGCGCTGCTGCAGGACATCGCCGTT
>CAZSXX010000379.1:0-4341 GCA_964611245.1 uncultured Verrucomicrobiota bacterium
TCGCTCGAGGTGGTAGCGGGATCGACGATCACCAGAAATTCCTTTTTTCCGTCTCATAAATCTGCGAGGCCGGGCGCTCCTCGTCGTCCGAAAAGCGGGGCTGCCAAGAATTCACGAGGAAATTCAAAGATTCGGCGCAAATCCAAATCTCCTCATTCACCTGATTCACTTCCAAACCAAGTCCTTTGAGATGCTCGATGACTTGAGCAAGCGATTCGTTTTGAAGCATTCCCTGCACTACAAGGATTTTCGCGAGCTCGGGAACGGTAATTCCAAGCTCACCGGCCTGTTTTGCAAGCACCGCGTTAAGTTTCTGCTCCAACCGAAATCCTATCGTTACTGGCTTTAGATCCTCTTTGGCTCTGTGGGTGTTTTTCATTTTTTATTCATTTGGCGTGTCGTCATGAGCACGCCGTCACCAACGAATGAGTCGCTACGGCGACAGAAACCGAACAAATAAAAGTCCTCCCTGTTTTCGGCAAAGGAGCGGCGCACGAAGGCAACGTTCCCTTGCTGTGTTGCCTGACGCGGTTCATACAATAGCTGCGACCGGCGGTTCAGTTCTGGTCTCGAAGGAAATAATCTTCCGTTCGGCATGAAGACGCTCGTAATCTTCAAGCGCTGGGATCGTGACTTGCGCTTGCTTGGCATACGCCCGATGAACGGCCTTGCTGTTGTGGCCCAAAGCAAGTTGGGCGAACCGTTCGGGATACCCGGCAGTTTTTGCACGCTCCGCCCAAGCGTAGCGGTATGAGTGGAGCGTCACGCCTTTGATCCCAAGTCCTTGGCAACGCTGCCGAAATTCAGTTGCCCGATATTTTTCTTTTACGGAGCGAAGATAAGGAAACAGCGGCCCTGTTTTGGGAAGAGTTTTCAGGATCTCCGCGACCTCGTCCCCGTAACGAATCTGGGGCGGCTGACCTCCGCGCCAGCGAGTTTTCTGGCGAAAGAAGCTAATGACCCGCTTTTCCGGGTCTGCGTCCTCGGCGTGGAGATTCGCGAGGTCGGACTGTGAAGCTCCAAGGTGCCAAGCAAGTTGGTAGAAAGCTTTTCGCTCAGGATTTTTTTCGCGATCAACGATTCGCTGATGCTCTTCGGCTGTGATGGCGCGCTTGACCTTGAATCGAACGGTCGGCCACTGGCGTTTTGGAAGAATGGGCCACGGAAGCCAATTCATGTCCACGCAGAAATTGTGAAGGCGGCGAAGGAATACGTTCGTCGAAACGGTCCCTGTTTTCAGGACAGTCAGGAGATGCTCCGCCGTGGTTTCAACAATAACGCGGTCGCGGATCAGATCGAACGCATGGTCTTTGCGAGCGCACTGCCAACGCTCTTTGTTCGCATCAAGCTTTGTGTCAATCAATGAGCCGAATGCATGGGTCCAGGTTCGAGTGGCAATCCCGGCGTCCGTGCCCGCGAGGTAGGCTTTCGCGATTTGCAGGTTCAGGCTTGGTTGTCGCTCAGCCTGATTTTTCGCATCGATGATCTGGCGGGCTGAATCCTCGTCGCTTGTCTGAAGGCTGGTTCTTTTTCCGCTGTGGGCATCGATGCAATAGAAGCCGCCTCGCTCTCCCCGGCGGATCATGCGGTAACGTGATTTCATTTCATTCACGTATCCGCAGTCGCGATTGGACCGTGAATCCGAACAGTGAAGTTCGAACTCTTGAGTTCGGGCGGGTTAAGATTAGTTACGCCCGGTTAACTCAAGCACGGGTTTTGGTGCCCGTTCCGGTGCCCGTCGAGGGCTTCCTTCGCTCTAAGTCCTTGCTGCACCCACAGTTTGGGATTGGAGGCGAGGGTCGGAATCGAACCGACGAATGCAGCTTTTGCAGAGCCGTGCCTTACCACTTGGCTACCCCGCCGCGGGGAATGGAAAAGGTAATGGAGTTGGCGGGTGTTGCAAGCCCGCTTTTTTTGGTTTTTGGGTTTCGCCATTCACTCGGCCCGGCGGGCAACGGCTGGTGTTGGCTGGGTGCGTTAGCGGAGGGTGGACGGTGGTGTCTTGGGGCTGGGGTTTGTTTTTGGTTTGGTTGGGGGCGGAGGGGGGTGGTCAGTAGGGGACGGTTTTTTGGAGGCGTTGGAGGTCGCGGTCGGCGGGGGAGGTGAGGGTGAGGGCGTTGGCGTTGTTGGGATCGGCGCGGAAGCGGGCGATGAGTTGGTCGCGGCTTTCTTTGATGTGTTTGTCTTTCCAGCGCCAGTTTTCGGCGTGGCCGTCGGCGAAGGAGAGGGCGCTGCCGTAGTTGTGGCGGGAGCTGACGAGGTTCCAGTGGACGGCGAGGCCGGTGTGGAGGGGTTGGATGCCGATGGCGCCGTTTTGGATGCTGTATTCGTCCTCGTCGAGGAAGACGGAGGCGCCGACGGGGGCGGGGGCGGTGATTTCGGCCATGCGGAAGATGACTCGGTTGAACATGGGGTTGCTGTGGGCGAGGCCGGTGCTCATGGCGTAGCTGCGGAAGCGGCGGAGTTTGGGGAAGCCGTTGACTTTGGAGTTGTCGGCGGGGCAGCGGTAGATGCCGAGGGTGGCGTTGTATTTGTAGAGGACGCCTTTTTGGACGTTGGCGGGGGTGAAGTCGGTGCGGGCGTTGCCGCCGATCCAGGAGTCGGCGGTGCTGGAGTCGCCGGCGCCGGTGACGAGGTTGAGGGGGAGTTTGCCGTCGTTGTCGTCGGTGTAGAGGGCCCAGCAGAGGTTGAGTTGGCGGAGGTTGTTCATGCAGGCCATGCCGAGGCCTTTGGCTTTGGCGCCGCTGAGGGCGGGGAGGAGGAGGCTGGCGAGGATGGCGATGATGGCGATGACGACGAGGAGTTCGATCAGCGTGAAGGCGGATTTTTTTGGGGCTCGGAATTGCATGGGGTCAAAATGCGGCGAAGGGATGGTCCTTCGCCGCATGTCTAGGCCGGAAAAGCCGCCGGGTCAAGGGGTGGGCGGAGCAATGGCGCGGTAGTAGCGGGCGGCTTGGCCGGTGGCGGTGGAGTCGGTGACGGAGTGGACGCCGCCGGGCGGGACGGCCGCAGTTTCGAGGTCCGTCCAGGTGATGGGGGCTGTGAGGCTGGCGGTGTGTTGGACGGTGTAGGAGGCGCCGGGGGTGCCGGTGAGGTCGAAGTGGACGACGCCATCAGAGCCGCGGGTTGGGGCGCTGAGGGTGGGTTGGCTGGGGGCGACGGTGGTGGTGAAGGTGAAGGCGAGGATGCCGTTGTTGGAGTTGAGGGCGAAGAGTTTGCCGCCGCCGAAGTCGAGGGAGCCGGTGCCGTTGGCGTTGGGGTTGTCGAGGGGGTAGAGTTCCTGGTCGACAAAGGTGGCGACGCCGTCGGGGGCGATTTTGTAGAGGCGGACATTGTCGGGGTTTTCGAGGATGTTGCCGGCGAGGAAGCTGGAGGCCGGATCGAAGGCGAGGTTTCCGACGGCGGTGGGGATGTCGGCGGCGGGGTAGGCTTGGGCAATGGCGCCGGGGAGGACGGTTCCGGCGGCGGCGACGGGATCGTCGAAGGTGACGAGGCGCACGAGGGTGGAGCCGGAGGTTCCGTAGAAGGAGTTGCCTTCACCGAACGCGACGCTCAGGCCGAAGGCGCCGTCGGGGGCGTCGAGGGTTTCAATGGCGGTGGAGGTGAAGAGGAAGGGATCGCTGTTGGGGAGGATGATGGAGACGATTTTTCCGTTGCGGGAGGCGGCGAGGACCTGGGCGTTTTCGCCGGAGCCGCGGACGTCGAAGGAGTCGCCGAAGCGGCGGTCCTCGGCGCGGGCCGCGCCGAGGCTGGGGTCGCCGCGGTAGACGATTTCGGGGAGGGCGTCGGGGGCGTCGCTGGGCCAGCGGTAGACGGAGTAGGCGGCGGAGGCGGAGTCGGTGGTGAGGTTGGCGGCGTAGACGGCGCCGTCATCGGCGACGCCGATCATGTTGAGGGAGAAGGTGCCGCCGGAGATGACGCCGGGATCGAAGGTGAGGGTGTGTTTGTCTTGGCCGGTGGCGCCGTCGAGGACGCGGATTTGGGCGGATTGGCCGGCCGGGAGGGCGGAGCGGCTGACGACGAGGAGGTTGCCGGAGACTTTGTTGTAGGCGATGCCGCGGGTGTTGTTGTCGTCGGCGATCCATGGGCGGGCGCCGGGGAGGATGCTCCAGAGGGGGGTGAGGTTGGGGCTGCGGACGAGGGGGGTGACGGTGAGGATGCCCGGGTTGCGGATTTGAGGCCCGGCGCTGTTGCTGGCGGTGACGTGGTATTCGCCGGCGTGGTCAGCGGTCAGGTTGTTGATGGTGAGGGAGGAGAGGGTGGCGCCGGGGATGTTGGTGCCGGCGTGGATCCCTTGGTAGGTGATGGGGGGGGTGCCGAGGGCGGTCGCGCCAAGGATGA
>CAZSXX010000380.1:0-4338 GCA_964611245.1 uncultured Verrucomicrobiota bacterium
GAACATCATGTTCGTGTCGGTGGCGGAGCGGACGCGGGAGATTGGAATCCGGAAGGCGATCGGGGCGAAGAGGCGGACGATCCTGATCCAGTTTTTGACGGAGGCGGCGGCGATCTGCCTGCTGGGGGGGCTGGTGGGGATTGGGATCGCGGCGCCGATCACGCTGTTGATCAACAAGTTTTTGCCGACACACATGTCATTCACGATCATCGGCATCGCGCTGCTGGTGTCGCTGGTGACGGGGGTGATCTCGGGGTTTTTCCCGGCGTGGCGGGCGGCGAAAATGAACCCGGTGGACGCGTTGCGGAGCGAATAGGGATGTGGCGCGCTGAATTCAAGGAAAGCCTGCAGATGGCGCTCAACGCGGTGATGGCGCACAAGCTGAGGTCGTGCCTGACGCTGCTGGGGGTGCTGGTGGGGGTGTTTTCGATCATCCTGGTGATGACGGCGATGCGGGTGATGCAGAGCAACATCGAGTCAAATTTGGCGGAATTGGGGGCGAACACGTTCGCGGTGCAAAAATGGCCCGGGGTTTATTTTGGCGGGCCGGAGGGGTTCGAGAAATTCTGGAGGAGGAAGCCGCTGACCCTGCAGCATTTCAAGCTGCTGCAGGAAAAGGCGACGCTGGCCAAGCAGGTGGGGATCGAGGGCGATCTGTGGACCGGGGAAGTTTCCTCGAGGTATGACCGGACGCCGCCGAATGTGACGATGTTCGGGGTGGCGCCGGGGAATTTTCCGGCGAAGAACTGGGAGATCGACGAGGGGCGGCCGATCATGCAGTCGGACATGGACAGCCTGCGGGACGTCTGCGTGCTGGCGGCGAAGCTGGCGAAGCTGCTGTTCCCGTATGGGTCGGCGCTGGGGGAGCAGGTGAAGCTGGATGGGATCAATTACACGGTGGTGGGGGTGATGAAGCCGCGCGGGCTTTCGCAGTCGGGGAACCAGGACAACTTCGCGGTGATCCCGATGACGACGGGGATGACGCGGTATGGGCGGGCGTGGTGGACCTGGACGCTGTTGGTGCAGGCGGAGGACGGGGAAAGCTATGAGGACACGGTGGAGCAGGTGCGGGGGGTGCTCCTGGCGGCGAGGAAGGTGCCGGCGTGGAAGGAGGACGATTTCGAGGTGTTCTCCAATGAGTCGATGATCAACCAATTCAAGCAATTCACGCTGAGCGTGCGGATCGGGGTGCTGGTGGTGAGCTCGATCGCGCTGCTGGCGGCGGGGATCGGGATCATGAACATCATGCTGGTGAGCGTGACGGAGCGGACGCGGGAGATTGGAATCCGGCGGGCGATTGGGGCGAAGAAGCGGAACATCCTGACGCAGTTCATCATGGAGGCGATTGTGCTGTGCGAAATTGGGGGGATCGCGGGGGTGTTGCTGGGGATTTTGGGCGGGAACGCGCTGGCGTATTTCCTGGAGGTGCCGCCGGTGATCCCGTTCGACTGGGTGGCGCTGGGGCTGGCGATCTGCTCGCTGGTGGGGGTGATCTTTGGGACGTATCCGGCGATCAAGGCGGCGAACCTGGACCCGATTGAGTCGCTGCGATACGAGTAAGGCCCAAGGACATTGCCACGGGCCGGGGGCGGGCGTATTTTCCGGGCGATGAAGGACGATTACATCGCGCGCAAGGAGCGCTGGGCCCGGAAGATGGCGGGGAAGGAGCCGCGCGCGGCGCGGTCGCAGGACCGGCTGCCGCCGGGGCAGCGGGAGGCGCACAATTTCCCGGTGCTGGACCTGGGCATCCAGCCGGAGGTGCCGCGCGAGCAATGGCGGCTGAAGATCCATGGGCATGTGGAGAATCCCGTGGTGTTGACGTGGGAGGATTTCATGGCGCTGCCGCAGTTCAAGGATGTGAGCGACTTCCATTGCGTGACGACGTGGAGCCAGTTTGACATGGAGTTTGAGGGGGTGTCGTTTTTCACGATCGCGGATTTGGTGAGGCCCAAGGGGAGCGCGTCGCACGTGTTTTTCAAGAGCTACGACGGATACTCAACGAACAATCCGCTGGAGGTTTGCCTGGATGACGACGTGCTGATCGCGCACAGTTGGAATGGGAAGCCGCTGACGAAGGAGCATGGGGGTCCGGCGCGGGTGATTGTGCCGAAACGCTACGCGTGGAAGGGGGCGAAGTTCATCCGGGAGATCACGTTTTTGGACCGGGACATCCTTGGGTTTTGGGAGGTGCGGGGGTATTCGAACTCGGCGGATCCGTGGCTGGAGGAGCGGTTCTCCGAGCATGATTCGAGGAAGCTGCCGTAGGGCGGTCAGAGGGCGCGGGCGCGGAAGAATTCGGCGGGTTGGGAGGCGGGGCGCTTGATTTTTAGGCGGGAGGGGGTGGGGTTGGTCGCGATGGGAGTCCAACGGGCGAGGTCGGTGGAGGACTCGACAATGGCGGACGAACCGTGGGAAGGGGCGGCGAATTCCAAGGTTATTGAGGCGGCGTCCACGTTGACCGAATTGAGGATGGGCGGGGCGGAGGGGGGCCCGGCGGAGGCAATGTAGAGCGAGGCGGGAGCGCTTTCGGCGGAGCCGACGGGATTGAAAACGCGGACGAAATATTGGCCGGCGTGGCCAGGCTGGACGTCCGGAATGATGAGGGTGGCGTTGGTCGCGTGGGGGATATCGGAGAACCGGGCGCCATCACTGAAGCTCCATTGGAACCAGCGCGGCAGGCTGCCGCCGGGCTCGACGGAGAATTGTGCGGTTTCTCCGAGGAGCGCGATGGTGGAGGCGGGAGGGGTATTGATCACGGGAGGGCGATAGCCGGTGCGAAAGGCGACTTCATCGAGCCAAGCGCGGTCGGCGCCCGCGGCAGCGGAGCTGTCTTTTTGGTAGACCCAATGGATTGTGTGGTTGCCACCCTCGAGGTCGAACACGCGTTGGCGCCAACCTGATTCGCCGGAGATGGAATCGACTTCGCGGCCGTCGATGAGAAGTTTGAGACGGTCAAAGGGGGCCTCGGAGGAGACTTTCCACCAGAAAGAAAGTGTGCCGGGGCCGGTGAGGGCCGTTTCGAGGCGGGCTTCGGCGGCGTCGGGCAGCGGGGCGGTGGCGGCGGCGTCCACGCCGTCATGGGAGAAGGAGGATTGGCCAATCCAGCAGTCCTGCGGAGAACTCCAAGACCATGAAGGAGTGTCGAGGGCGATGGCGAGGGCGCGGGTTTTTGGAATGGAGAGGGCGACCTGAAGGTCGAGCGAGGCGTTGGTCCCCTGCCCTTGCGCGGAGAGAGTGGTGATGCGGATTCCATTTTCAGGATCGTCGATGGAGGCGCCGGGCTGGAGGGGGGAATCGGATTTGGAGGAGGTGGAGAAGGTGGAATCGAGGAGGCGGAAGGCGGCCGCGCCGCCGATGTCATTGCCCCAAGCGATGATGGCGCCGGATTGGGTGGCGGGGAACCAGGAGGAGAGGAGTTGGCGGAATTCGACCCAGTAGTCCTGGAGTTCGCCGCCGCGCATGAATCCGCCAGGGATGCGGAGGCCGTAGGAAAGGCCGGGGAGGCGGGCGCCCAGGTCTTGGGCGTGGAGCCGAAAGACGCCGGAGTTGGTGACGGTGAGGATGTTTTCCGGGGGGAGCCAGCCGAGGATTGACTTGAAGTTGGCGTTGAAATGGTTGCTGGGAAAACCGGCGGTGCGGCCCATGACATCGAATTCGTGGCCGTATTCGTGATGGGCGCCGACGGGGTCGGTGGGGGAGGATTGGCCTTGCCAGAAATTGGCGTGCCAGAGGCCGAGGTTGTGGCCGAGTTCGTGGGCGACGGTGCGGGCGGGGAAGGCGCCTTGAATCCACGCGCCGCGTCCGCCAACGACGCCAGTGCCGGACCATGGGAAACCGATGTGGGCGAAGGCGACAATTTCGAAATCCCAATCGGAGGGATTGAAGCCAGCGGAGGTGGCGGCGGCCCGGGCGTCAGCCAACAATTTGAAGTCGCCGCCGGGTTCGTCGCGATAGTGCGAGCCGGCGAAAGGGAGGCGGAGGACTGGGGTGATGGACCGGGTGGCGAGGCGGAACATGCCGAACGAGTTTTCGTGAAGGAAATCGGAGACTTTGGCGAGGGTGGCCTCGGCGTCGGCGGCTGGCACCGGCCCACCGGGGAGGCCGGGGAAATCGACCATCATGACAAGGGCTGACCGTGGGCCGAAAGCGGCGGCGGAAGGGGATGCCGCGAGGGCATGATCATGGGCAGGGAGACTCCCGTCGGCTTCGAACGCGCGGGGGGGGAAGTCGTCCAAAGCAAGAGAGCCGTCGAGCGCGATGCCATGGAGGGGGATGGTTTGGGCGGAGCGTTGGGAGGCAAGGGCGCCAAAGGCATAGGCCTCGTAGGTGGAACCGTTC
>CAZSXX010000381.1:0-3582 GCA_964611245.1 uncultured Verrucomicrobiota bacterium
TATGGGTTTGTCTGGGAGGACTGGGGACGGCGGGTCGCGATGGTGGTGTTGGATTTGGCGATGAAGAAATATGGGACTGACCCGCGGCAGACCTATTTGACGGGGCATTCGATGGGGGGGCATGGGACGTGGCATTTGGGGGTGACGTTCCCGGACCGGTTCGCGGCGATCGCGCCAAGCGCGGGCTGGGTGAGCTTTTTCTCGTATGCGGGCGGGGCCCGGGACGAGGCGACGAACGCGCTGCGGCAATTGATCCAGCGGGCGGCGACGCCGAGCGACACGCTGGCGCTGGCGAGCAATTACCTGCACCAGGGAATTTACATCCTGCATGGGGACGCGGACGACAACGTGCCGGTGCGGGAGGCGCGGACGATGCGGGAGGCTCTGGGGAAGTTCCACCGGGATTTCACGTACCATGAGCAGCCGGGGGCGGGGCATTGGTGGGGGAACGCGTGCGTGGATTGGCCGCCGATTTTTGATTTGTTCGCGCGGCACAAAATTCCGGACGCGGAGAGCGTGACGGCGATCCATTTCACGACGGCGAACCCGGGAGTGTCGTCCAAATCGCATTGGGTGTCGATTGAGGCGCAGGTCCGGGATCTGGCGCCGAGCACGGTGGACATCAAATTTGACCGGGGTGGGCCGACGTTCAAGGGAGTGACGGAGAATGTGGCGCTGCTGGCGCTGGATTTGAGGGTGGTTGGGAAAGGGAAGTCGCCGACGGTGGAGCTGGATGGGCAGAAGGCGGTGAAGATTGAGGTGGAGGCGGGGGCGGAGAAGGCCTGGCTGCGGCGGAGCGGGGATGGATGGGCGCAGGTGGGAAGGCCGTCCCTGGCGGAGAAGGGGCCGCATCGATATGGGCCATTCAAGGAGGCGTTCAACCACCGGATGATTTTCGTCTATGGGACGAAGGGGACAGCGGAGGAGAACGCGTGGGCGTTCAGCAAGGCGCGGTATGACGCGGAAACGTTTTGGTACCGGGGGAACGGGAGCATCGACGTGGTCCCGGACACGGCGTTTGACGCGGGGAAGGAGAAGGATCGGAGCGTGATTTTGTACGGGCACGCGGAGAGCCATGGCTCGTGGGCGGCGCTGCTGGGGGAGAGCCCAGTGCAGGCGGGCCGGGGAGGCATCCGGATTGGGAAGCGGGAGTTGAAGGGGAAGGACTTGGCCTGCCTGTTTTTGCGGCCGCGGCCGGGGAGCGAGGTGGCGTGCGTGGGGGTGGTGACGGGGACGGGGCTGGCGGGGATGAAGCTGACGGACCGAGTGCCGTATTTTTCGGCGGGGGTGGCGTTCCCGGATTGCACGGTTTTTGGGCCGGACTCGCTGTCGAAGGGGGCGGATGGGGCGCGGGCGGCGGGATATTTTGGGCGTGATTGGTCGGTGGAGGGCGGGGAATTTGTGTGGCGCGACCTGTGAGGGCAAGCTGAAATGCGAACGATTGGGATCATTCCGGCGCGGTATGCGTCCACGCGGTTCCCGGCGAAGGCGCTGGCGCTGATCGCGGGGAAGCCGCTGGTGCGGCTTGTGGTGGAGCAATGCCGGAAGGCGGGGTCGCTGGCGGAGGTGGTGGTGGCGACGGACGACGAGCGGATCGCGGCGGTGTGCCGGCCGTTCTGCGAGGTGGAAATGACGCGGCCGGAGCACCCGAGCGGGACGGACCGGATCGCGGAGGCGGCGGGGCGGCGGGATTGCGACGCGGTCATCAACATCCAGGGGGACGAGCCGCTGATCGACCCGAGGGTGATCGACGCGGTGGCGGGGCTGCTGGAGCGGGCCGAAATGTCGACGGCGGCGACGCCGTTGAAAAAAGTCGAGGAGTACGACAACCCGAACGTCAACAAAGTCGTTGTCAGCGGCGCTGGGCGGGCCTTATATTTTTCGCGCCGGACCATACCGTACGTGCGGGATGCCGCCAGTCGTTCGATTGAGGAACAGTTGGCGGCGTTTCCATTTTTGAAGCATTTGGGGATATACGGGTACCGGCGGGAGACGCTGTTGAGGCTGGTGCAGTTCCCGGTGTCGCCATTGGAGGCGGCGGAGAAGCTGGAGCAACTGAGGGCGCTGGAGAATGGGATTCAGATCGCGGTGGCGCGGGTGGATTATGACAGCGTGGGGGTGGACGTGCCGGAGGATGTGGCGCGGGTGGAAGCGATATTGAGGGAACGGCGATGAATTTGAAGACGGCCAGAGGCGCGGCGCGGGGAGTGGAATCCCGAAGGGGTTCCGGATGGGGCGGCGCGCGGATGTTGGCCGGGAAAAAATGTCCTGCAAAATGAAGTATATTTTCGTCACGGGCGGGGTGGTCAGTTCCCTGGGCAAAGGCCTGACAGCGGCGGCGCTGGGGACACTGCTGGAGAACCGCGGGCTGAAGGTGGCGCTGCAAAAGTTCGACCCGTACCTGAACGTTGACCCGGGGACGATGAGCCCTTACCAGCACGGGGAGGTTTACGTGCTGGACGACGGGGCGGAGACGGACCTTGACCTTGGGCATTATGAGCGGTTCACGCACACGAAACTGACGCGGTTCAACAACCTGACGAGCGGGCAGGTGTACCAGACGGTTTTGGACCGGGAGCGGCGCGGGGATTACCTGGGGAAGACCGTGCAGGTGATCCCGCACATCACGGACGAAATCCAGAAGCGGATCCATGATTTGGCGGCGATCTCCAAGGCGGACGTGATCATCACGGAGATTGGCGGGACGACGGGGGACATCGAGGGGCTGCCGTTTTTGGAGGCGATCCGGGAGTTCGCGCTGGAGGTGGGGCCGCACAACGTGATGTTTCTGCACGTCACCTATGTGCCGTTCATCAAGGCGGCGGGGGAGCTGAAGACCAAGCCGACGCAGCAATCGGTGGCGAAGCTGCGGGAAATCGGCATCGCGCCGCATGTGTTGATTTGCCGTTGCGAGCACCCGTTGAACAAGGAACTGCGGCAGAAGATGTCGATGTTCTGCAATGTCCCGTATGAGGCGGTGATTGAGGAGAAGGATGTGGACCACAGCATTTATGAGGTGCCGTTGATGCTGCAGCGGGAGCGGTTGGACGACTTGGTTTGCCAGCATTTGCACCTGGATGTGGGGCCGGCGAACATGACCCATTGGCAGGAGATCATCCGCAAGCTGGTGGCGCCGCAGCACCGGGTGCGGATCGGGGTGGTGGGGAAGTACATCGAGCTGAACGACGCGTACAAGTCGGTGTATGAGGCGGTGATCCATGGGGGCGTGGCGAATGACTGCGGGGTGGCGATTGAGAAGATCGACTCGGAGCAGATCGAGCGGGAAGGGGCGGACAAAGTGTTGAAGGGATTGGGGGGAATCCTGGTGCCGGGCGGGTTTGGCGAGCGGGGGGTGGAGGGGAAGATTTTGGCGGCGCAGTACGCGCGGGAGAAGAAGGTGCCGTATTTGGGGCTGTGTTTGGGGATGCAGATCGCGACGATCGAGTTCGCGCGGCATGTGCTCAAGCTGGAAAAGGCGCACTCGACGGAATTTGACCTGGAAACGCCGGACCCGGTGATCGCGCTGCTGGACGCGCAGCAGCATGTGACGAAGAAGGGCGGGACGATGCGGCTGGGGGCGCA
>CAZSXX010000381.1:3592-4335 GCA_964611245.1 uncultured Verrucomicrobiota bacterium
CTTTACGGGGCGTTCGTGATCAATGAGCGGCACCGGCACCGGTATGAGTTCAACAACGCGTACCGGGCGCGGTTTGAGGAGGCGGGATTTGTGTTCAGCGGGACGTCGCCGGACGGAAGCCTGGTGGAGATCATCGAGCTGAAGGACCATCCGTTTTTTGTGGCGAGCCAGTTCCATCCGGAGTTTTTGAGCAAGCCGAACGCGCCGCATCCGCTGTTCAAGGGGTTCATCGCGGCTTGCCACACGGCGATCCACAACAAGCCGCTCTAAGGGGGCATTCCCCGATTTGGGCGGGCCTTGCCGGGGGCGGCGGCCGCGTGGTAAGAGGAGCCGCGACGCGGGAGAGCCAATGAATTACCGGGAGGCGATCGACCATCTTTTTTCCCTGCAACGGTTTGGGGCGGAGCTGGGGCTGGAGCGGGCGCGGAGGATGGCGGAGCGGGCGGGCAATCCGGAGCAGGAGCTGAAATTCATCCATGTGGCGGGGACGAATGGGAAGGGGTCGACGTGCGCGATGCTGGAGGCGATTTACCGGGAAGCGGGACACCGGACGGGGCTGTTCACGTCGCCGCATTTGGTGAGCTTTGCGGAGCGGATTCAAATCAACCGGCGCAACATCCCGGAGGGGGAGGTGGCGCGGTTGGTGTCGGAGACTCGCGCGCTGCTTGGGCTGGGGGAGCACGCGACGCTGTTCGAGATGGTGACGGTCATGGCGCTGAAGTGGTTCGCGGAGCAGGGGGTGG
>CAZSXX010000382.1:0-4334 GCA_964611245.1 uncultured Verrucomicrobiota bacterium
TGAAACCCGACGGTCGGGAACAGTTTGGATTACAGTTACGGTATCACCTCAGACATCACAGATGAATAATAAACTGTTTGTTGGAAACCTTTCCTTCAACGTCACGGAAAACGAGCTCCAAGACACGTTCGCCCAGTATGGGACCGTCCTGGAAGCCAACCTCATGACGGACCGGATGACCGGCCGTCCCCGCGGTTTCGGTTTCGTCACCATGTCCACCGAAGAAGAAGCCCAGAAGGCTGTTGAAGCCCTGAACGGCTCAACCCTCGACAACCGCGCCCTCACGGTCAATGTCGCCCGCCCTCGTGAAGAGCGCCCGGGCGGCGGCGGCGGCGGTGGCGGCCGTGCGCGCCGCGGCGGCGGCGGCGGTGGTGGTGGTTACGGCGGCGGCGGCGGCGGTGGCGGACGCGATCGCCGTGGCGGCGGTGGCGGCGGCGGCGGCCGTTACTAATCCGATTTTTGAAGCATGGCGGCGTCCATTTGGGCGCCGCCTTTCTTGTTGCCCGCCTTGGCCCGAATAGGCACATTGTCCGTTACTCAGAAGTGGATGCATGGAAGAACATATTGAAGTTGAAGGCCGGATTTTGACGGTGCTGGCCGGCACGATGTTTCGTGTCGAGCTCAACAACAAGCACCAGGTGCTTGCCACCATCTCGGGCAAGATGCGCAAGCGTTTTGTGCGCCTCACCGCCGGGGACCGCGTGAAGATGGAGATGTCCCCCTACGATCTCAACAAGGCGCGCATTGTCTGGCGCATTGGCTGAGGCGGCGCCGCGCGGTTTTCTTCGCCGTCCATTTTTTTTGCCGCGCGCCGGGCTTGCTGGCGTCGCGGCTTTCGTTTATTAAGGATTCACTATGAGGTTGGTTTCGTCCCGGTCCCTTTTTCGTTTGCCGCCCTTTTTGGCCCTTTGCGCCGCGGCGGCCCTTTCCCTTTCCGCGCAGACGACCCCCGAGGCCATCTCGCTGCAGCCCGGATTTGTCCGGTCCGAGTTCATCGCCAAGGAACCGCCCACCTTCACCTCGCACGGCTCCACCATTGTCGAATCCAAGGATGATTTGATTTGCGCCTGGTTTGGCGGCTCCAAGGAGCGCTCCCGCGACGTCAGCATCTGGGCCTCCCGCAACACGGGTTCGGGCTGGGGCGAGCCGGTCGAGCTGGCCAACGGTGTCCATGATGAAATCCGCATCCGTTACCCCTGCTGGAATCCCGTCCTTTTCCGCCCCCGCAACGGCCCGCTGATCCTTTTCTACAAGGAGGGCCCAAGCCCGGAATCCTGGTGGGGCATGGTCAAGGTTTCCGACGACAATGGCCACACTTGGACCCGGCCCAAAAAAATGTTCTCCGAGTTTTACGGCCCCATCCGGAACAAGCCCATCGAGCTGGAGGATGGAACCATCCTTTGCGGCTCGAGCATCGAGTTCAACGGCTGGCGGGTCCACGTCGAGCGCACCAAAAATGTCCTCCGCGAATGGCAGAAGACCGGGCCGCTCAACAGCTCGATGGAATGGGGCGCCATCCAGCCCACCCTCCTTCCCTGGGCGGACGGATCCATCCAAATGCTCTGCCGCACCAAGCAGGGCAAGGTGACCCAATCCTTCTCCTTTGACAAAGGCTGGACTTGGACGGCCATGCGCTCCTCCTCGCTGCCCAATCCCAACAGCGCGATCGACGCGGTGATGCTCCGCGACAACACCGCCCTCCTCGTTTACAACCACTCCCAGGAGAGCCGCGGCGTCTTGAACGTCTCCATCTCCAACGACGGGCGCCGCTGGCAATCCGCCCTTGTCCTTGAGGATGAGCCCGGGGGCGAATATTCCTACCCGGCGGTCATCCAGACGGCCGACCGCATGGTCCACGTCACCTATTCCTGGAACCGCAAGGGCATCAAGCATGTCGTGCTCGATCCGTCCCAGTTCAAGGCGCAGCCCATCATCAACGGCGTTTGGGCCAAGTGATTCAATGATCGTCGATCGAGGCGCGGTGGCGGCGGCCCTCGAAAAGTGGAATGGGCGGCGCCGCCGCATATTTTACCCCAAGACCGACCTCGACTTTGACCTCGCCGCCCGCCGACGCCGCAAGCAGGAGCTCGGGGCGTCCAACCTCGACTGGCTTTCCGAATTGCTGGACGGGCCCGAGGCTCAATTCCTGCCCGGGGCCGGCACGTTGCACGCGATCTTCCGCGTCTTGGCAACGGAAGGTCCCCATTTCCTGAAGCTTGGCCTCGAGGAATCCGATCCCGGTTTTTCCATCGAAGCCTGGGCCTTGGCCCGCCTGTGTGGGTTGGGCCTTCCCAGCCCGTCGGTCCAGTTCCAGATGCTCGGCGGCCTGGATCGGCCCCCTTATTTTCTGGCGCCGGAGGCGGCCGGCAAAACCCTGCGGAGCCTCGAAAATCCGGAAACCCAAGCCCTGCCGGAGCCGCTTCTTTTCACGTTCGGGAGCCTCCTCGCCCGCATTCATCAAATTCCGTGCAGCGGCGCGGGTCTCCTCGATGTTTCGACCCTCGATTTTGGTTCTCTGGCGACTGCCCCCCGTGGGTTGCAGCCGGATTGGCCGAATCATTTCGCGCTGCGTCTGGATGAGCATCTCCGCGCGTGCCTGCAAATCCGCGCGATCACCGGCATGGAATTGAGCGAGATTGAAGGCCATTTTGCCGAGGCCGGCCCCCTTCTCGACTCCGCGCCCATCCGCCTGCTCCACGGCGATCCGGGCCACCACAACGCCTTTTCCGACGGTTCGGCCATCACCGCCCTCATCGATTGGGAGGACGCGCTCGCGGGCGACCCGGTGTTCGACATCGCCTATTGGGGCACGTTTGTCCGCGACGAGATGCGCGACCGATTTCTGGAGGGCTACCAGTCCATTCAGGCCCTCCCGCCCGATTTCGAGCGGCGCTACTGGCTGTACTACCTTCGCATCGCGATTTCCAAAACGGTGCATCGCCACCTGTTTGGGGTCCAGGACTGTCCAGGCCGCCCGCCCGCCTCGCGCCGCATCCAAAAAGCGCTTTCTAATCTCCCCAATTTATAGGACAACTGCCCCATGCGCGCGCTCGCATGGCTCTTGGCGCTGACAGTCCTGCTCACCGCCCCGGCGGCGGAGCGGTCCAGCGGGCCGCTTCCGGCCAAGGTGGACCTCAACAACGCGTCCAAAGAGGCCCTCGAAACGCTTCCCGGCGTCGGCCCGGTCCTGGCCCAGGAAATCATGCGCGCCCGCCCGTTCCGCGTCATCGACGACCTGGACAAGGTGAAGGGCATCGGGCCGAAGAAGCTCGAAAAAATCCGCCCCCGGGTTTACATCACCGCCATGGCGGCCCGCCCGCCTCCTCGCCTGGCCACCAACACGGTCACCCGCGTCAACCTCAACACCGCCTCCCAGCCGGAGCTGGAAAAGCTCCCCGGCATCGGGCCCAAACGCGCGGAAGCGATCATTGCCGCCCGCCCATTCAAGCGCCCGGAGGACCTCCTCCGCATCTCCGGCTTCAAGCGCGCGCAATATGAGATGCTGAAGGACCGGGTGACGGTCCGGTAAGCCAGCGCGTGGCGCCCGCTCAACTCTTCCCAGCCTCTTTCGCCCAACTGTCCCGCAGCGTGACCGTCCGGTTGAATACGGGCCGCCCCGGCGCGGAGTCCCGTGTGTCCACCGCGAAATACCCGAGCCGCTCGAATTGAAACCGGTCCCCGGGCTGGGCGGTTTTCAGGCTCGGCTCCACCTTCGCGTCGGCGATCACCTCCAGCGCGTGGGGATTCAAATGCTTCTTGAAATCGCCGCCATCCTTTTCGTTGCCCGGGTCCTCCACATTGAACAGTCGGTCGTACAGCCGCACCTCCGCCGCCAATGCGTGCGGCGCGGACACCCAGTGGATGGTCCCTTTCACCTTCCGCCCGCTCTGCGGCTGGCCCGGGCGTGTCTCGGGATCGAGCGTGCAGCGCAGTTCGCGGATGTTCCCCGCCCCGTCCTTCACCACTTCCTGGCATTGGATGATCCCCACATAGCGCAGCCGCACCTCGCCGCCCGGCGTCAGCCGGAAATATTTCTTCGGCGGATTCTCCATGAAATCGTCGCTCTCAATGTAAACGGTGTTCGAGAACGGGACCTGCCGCGTGCCCGCCGCCGGATCCTCCGGGTTGTTGACCGCTTCGATCTCCTCGGTTTTCCCCTCCGGATAATTCGTGAGCACAACTTTGACCGGCCGCAGCACCGCCATCACCCGCCGCGCGGTCTTGTTCAAGTCCTCGCGCACGCTGAACTCCAGCAGCCCCACATCGGTCATGCCGTTGAACTTCGTCACCCCAATCCGTCGGCAGAACGCGCGGATCGACTCCGGCGTGTAGCC
>CAZSXX010000383.1:0-4325 GCA_964611245.1 uncultured Verrucomicrobiota bacterium
CACTCCCCCCGGCAGGCCCTCCACGCCCAGCTCAATGTCGCCCGCGAAGCCATCCCGCCGCAGCGCCAGGGCCCGCAGCGCGATCGAGTCCCCGCGCCGGAGGAAGGCGCCCCAATTGGTCAGCTCCTTTGAATCCTTGTTGAGCGGCGGCGGCGCGGGCGCGAAGGCCACGAGCCGAAAATCCGGCGCTTCCCTCCGGATGGACAGCCGATAGACCCGGCGCGGGTCGGAGGTTGTGCCGCTGAACAGGTCGCGCACCTGCACGCGGTGGGTTCCCGCCTCCTTCACCTCGAGGCGCCACGAGGGGTCGCGCGTCGCCGTGTTGAATTCCGTTCCGCCCACGTTCGTGTCGTTGTCGTACATCTCCTGCAGGTCGGAGGCCTTCTCCTCCCCCTTCTCGTTTTTGGTGATCCGTTGCACGAGCGCAAAGGGATCAGTGTTCAGGCCGAGCCGCTGGGAAAAAATTTCAATCCAAAACACATCCCCCTTCGCGGCCTCAAATTGGAACCAGTCGTTGTCCCGCTGCGGGAAAAATTGCCCTTGGACCTCGCACGGCACGGCCACCACCGTGGCATTGGTCGCCGCGTCGTTATTCGCGGTTTCGAGGATCGGCTTGGCCGTGGCGAAGCCGATCAGCAGGGGGTTCGAGGCGCCCTCCGGGGCGGGCAGGTGATATTCAAATCCCTCCACCACGGCGGATTCAGGCTCGCGCGCCAGGCTGCTGGGCCTGGAGACGGGCGGCGCCTCGATCTCCACCTCCAATTGTTCCAGCGTTTTTCCCTGGATGGTGAATTCCGATGGCCGGTTCCCCGGCAAGCTCCGGCCATAAAGCGTGACCTTTGTCTTTGTTCCCGGCTCCACCGCGGCGGGCAGCGCAAAATCAATCCAGGGCCCCCGGCGGACCGCCAGCCTGTACCAAAAATCATCGCCGCCCCGGAACTGCGTGTCATGCAGCTTCACCACATAGGCGCCATCGCCGGGCGAGGTGAAATCCAGCAGCCCGCCCACCCGCGCCCGGTCCAGTTCGTGCCCGGCTCCATCATAAATCACGATCACCGGCTCCATCTTCGAGTCGATGCCGCGCGCCTCGCACTGGAACACGAGCCGATCCCCCTTCTTCGTTTGGACCCGGAAAAAATCCGCCGCGTTGGCCGCGCTCCGGCCGTTGACCACCGTGCCCGCGCCGATTTCCTGGGCCGACGCCAGCGCGCGGTTCGTCGTCGAGGCGAGCCCCTCGGGCCGGTCCCCGACCACGAACGCCCGCGGGTTGCTGGCCCCGAACCGGCCCACCACGCGCGCCTCATAAATCCCCGGCGCCATGTTCGTCGCCGCGGTGACGGTGAATTCCCCGTCCGCTTTGCGCGCCGCCGTGAGGCCCGGATGCGAAAAACGAATCTCCCGTGCGTCATCCAAGTCGGTTCCGCCCGCTTTGACGGCGGTCGGAATTCCAATTTGCGCGCCCGGCGGGAAGATCGAGGCCAACCGCGCCACCGGCAGCTCCGCTCGGACCGTGGCCGTCCACAGCAAAGCCACCCCCAGAATCGTCTTCGTCATGGCGTGGGGCTCAGTGGTTGAATAGAAATTCCTTCGTGTTCAACAGCGCCCAAACGATGTCCTCGTAGGCGGCGCGTTTGGCCGCGCCGGCTTTGTCGCCCGCCGCCGCCGCGATTTTCTTCTCGATGTGCGCCTTGCCCACCTGGATTTCCTCCGCGCTCGCCTCGCGCGCGAACGCCAGCAAGTACAGGCCGCGCAATTTTTCCTCGTCGGGCGCCGGATCCGCCGCCAAGAGCGCCGGCCGGCATTGGTCCGAGGCCAGCTTCTCCTGCAGTTCCTTCGAGTTCAGCAAATGGAGGGCCTGGGCCAGGCTTGCCTCCTGCGACCGTTCGCACTCGCAGGAGCTCGACGCCTCGGGGCGGCCGAACACCTGCAGGAAATAGGAGCTCGCGTTGAAGCTGTTGTCCGGAAGCTGCACCGCCTTGGTCCCCACCGGCACGCCGTCAAAACGGCTTTCGGTCTTGAGCAGCGTCCCCACCGCGTCGAACAGGGTCTCCGCCGTCAGGCGCTTCGCGTAGTAGCGGGAGTAGCACAACTTGTCCACGCCGTTGAATTGGTTCGGCGCGGAGTCCAGTTGGTAAACCCGCGACTGGCAGATCGCGCGGATGAGTTGCTTGAGGTCAAAACCGCTTTCGACAAAATATTTGGCCAGCGCGTCCAACAGCTCGGGGTTGGTCGGCGGGTTGGTTTCGCGCATGTCATCCTCCGGCTCCACCAGCCCGCGGTTGAGGAAATGCTTCCAGTACCGGTTCGCCAGCGACTTGGCGAAGTGCGGGTTTTCCGGGTTTGACATCCAGTCCGCCAGCGCCGCGCGGGGATCCTCATCCGGGCTCAAATCCTTGAAGCTCGCCCCCAGCGCCGCCGCCTCCAACTGCTTGCCGGTTTTCTTGTTCGTCGCGGTCGCCTTGCCCCGGCGGTGGAAAATCACTTCCTCACCCGGCTGCGCCCCCGCCTTCCGCCCGGTCTGCTTGAACACCGCCGCCAGCCCGTAATAATCGTCCTGGCTCCATTTTTCATAGGGATGATGGTGGCACTGCGCGCATTGCAGCCGGGTGCCCAGGAAAAGCTGCGCGGTGTCCTCCAGTTGCGCGTTGGAATCCCGCACCTGGCGGAACCAGGTCACCGGCGGGTTCTCGCTCAGGTCGCCTGAAGCCGCCACGATCTCGCGCACAAACTGGTCGTACCGTTTGTTGCTCGCGAAACTGTCGCGAATCCAGTCGTGGAACGAGTAGGTTCCCCGTTTGTCCTTGGCGTCGCCCCGTTTGTTCCGCAGCAGGGCGCCCCATTTGTTGGCGAAGAAATCAGCGTAATCCGTCGAGGCCAGCAGCGCGTCGATGGCGGCGTCCCGCTTCGCGGCGTCCTTGCTTTCGAGGAATCGCTTTGCTTCCTCCGGGGTGGGGAGCCGTCCGGCGATGTCCAGCGTCACCCGCCGGAAGAACGTCGCGTCATCGCTCGGCGGCGAGGGCGGGAGCCCCATTTTCTTCAGCTTGGCGAAGACCAGAGTGTCGATAAAATTGCGCGGCTCCGGCAAATTCTCCACCGGCGCTCCCAGCGGCAGGATGGCCCGGAAGACCGCCACCTTCCCTTGGTATCGGATCATGACGCCGACGTCCCCCGGTTGGTCGAACACACTGACCAGCCCCGGTCCCTCCGTTTTGGCCAGGTTCTTGTCGTTCGCCTCGTAGAGCGCGCTGTGGGTTACGTCATGCACTGTCCCGTCCGAGTAATGCGCCACCACCGCCAACTGCTGCGAGCCTCCCATCGCCATCACCCGCTCCTTCGGGTGGACTTCGATCCGCTCGATTTTCGGGTCCGTCGGTTTTCCGAACGGCATCCCTTGCGAAATCCAGCGGACCATCAGCCGGTAATCGTCCGAATCGACCGTCATCCGTTGACCGCCCCCGTGCGGCAGGGTGGCGGTGCCCTTCAGCAAGAGCAGGCTCCGCTCCGGCGCCGCGGGAAAAAGCCGCCGTCCCTTCGCTTCCTTCACCAAATATTCATAGTCATCGCCGGGCTCGAACCCGAGCAGCGACAGCTTGAATCCGTTTTGCCCGCTCGATTTTCCGTGGCATCCCCCCCCGTTGCAGCCGCCCTTCGTGAAAATGGGGACGATCTGGTTGCCAAAATTGATGGGCGCCTCCGTCTGCGATTCCCTCACTTTCAACGCAAGGTCCGCTGTCACGCCATTGGCGGCCCGGGCTTGCAGGCGCGTTTCGCCATCGGCCAGCGGCGCCACCAGCCCGCCTCGCCCGACCTTCACCACGCCCGCAGGCGATTCCTCGAACACCACCGTGGCCGTCAGGTCCCTTGCCGTTCCCGCCGCGTCGAAACCGGTCACCAGCAACTGCCTCCGCGCCTCCGCCCCCTTCAACTCAAGCGCGCCTCCGGGTTTCAGGCCCGCCGCCTCGATTTCCAGCCGCACCGGCGTGAAGCCGCCCTCCTTGCCACAAAGCCTTGGGGCGCACAGGATTGCGGCCAATAAAACCCACGTTTTGCGTCGAACGAGCGCGGGCCAAAAACGGCTGATTCCGGTTCTCATCTTTTTAGCGTGTGTGACAACCCATACCATACTCACAAATTTCCCCGGTCGTCACCGCAAAATCCGACGAAACCGCGTCCTGGCCCATTCACAACCTGGGCTCGATTGTAGGCGGGGCGCCGTCCGGCCTCCGGCCCGGGGGTCCAACTCGGGGTTTCCCCGCCCAAAAAAAGGGTCCGAATGTCCTTGCGCGCAAATGAAATCTGACCGAAGGTGCCCGAGTCTATGGGAT
>CAZSXX010000384.1:0-4322 GCA_964611245.1 uncultured Verrucomicrobiota bacterium
CACAATATCCGTTACTTTTTCTACATCGGCGGCAACGATTCCCAGGACACCTCCAACCAGATCCATCAGCAGGCCGTCCAGCGCAATTATGAACTGCGCGTCATCGGCGTGCCCAAGACGATCGACAACGATTTGCCCCACACCGATTTCTGCCCGGGCTTCCCCTCGGCGGTGAAATACAACGCCGCCACCGTCATGGAAATCGCCCTTGATGTCGGCGGCATGGCGACCGATGACGGCTCCTGCTGCATCGTTGAGGTGATGGGCCGCAGCGCGGGCTGGATCGCCGCCGGCACGGTCCTGGCCAAGCGCAATCCAACGGACGCGCCCCACATCATCCTCCTGCCCGAAATTCCCTTCGCCGAGGAAGCCTTCCTCGCCAAGGTCAAGGAAACCGTGGCGGCCCAGAAGCATTGCATCGTCGTGGTCGGCGAAGGCCTCAAGAACACTGCTGGCGAAGAGATTGGGGCGGACAAATCGCGCCTCGACGCGTTTGGCCACCCGGTCCTTTCCGGGGCGGCGGATCGTTTGGCGGAGCTCGTGCAGGGCAAGCTCAACACCAAGACCCGGACGGTGAAGCTCGGCTATGCCCAGCGTTGCGCCGCCCATTTCGCCAGCAAGACCGACGCCGACGGCGCCGCGTTGTGCGGCGAAGCCGCCGTGCGCGCCGCGGTCGATGGCCGCAGCGGATTCATGGTCAAGCTCGTCCGCAACGCCGGGAGCACCTTCACCACCGACCTCCAGGACCTCAACGACATCGCCAACGCGGTCCATTTGATTCCGCGTGATTGGGTGAGCGAGGATGGCTTCCTCCCCAACGAAAAATTCGTCGAGTACGCCCGGCCCCTGATCGAGGGCGAGGTCAAGCCGCCCATCGAAGGCGGCCTGCCCAAATACGTCGTGCTCGACCGCAGCCCGGTCGACAAGACCCTGGCCGCCCGCGGTTGATCGGCCCCGCGTCAGCCCATGCGCATTCTTTCGGGCATCCAGCCGTCGGGCGCGCTCCATCTCGGCAATTATTTCGGGATGATGCGCCCCGCCATCGAACTGCAGGAGCAGGGCGAGGCCTATTACTTCATCGCGAATTACCACTCGATGACGTCGCTCTTCGACGCGGAGCAGCGGCGCAGGAACACCATCGACGTCGCCCTGGATTTCCTCGCCTGCGGGCTCGACCCCAACCGGTCCGTGTTCTTCCGCCAAAGCGACGTCCCCGAAGTGTGCGAACTGGCTTGGCTCCTCACCACGCTCACCCCCATGAGCCTGCTGGAGAAGTGCCACAGCTACAAAGACAAGCTGGCCCACGGGGTCTCCCCCAACCACGGACTCTTCGCCTATCCTGTCCTGATGGCGGCGGACATCTTGATCTACGACTCAAACCTCGTCCCAGTCGGGAAGGACCAAAAACAGCACGTCGAGGTCACCCGCGACATCGCCGTCAAGTTCAACCAAACCTACGGCGAGACGTTCGTGATTCCCCAGGAGCGGATCCGGGAAAGCACAGCGGTGGTTCCCGGGCTGGATGGGCAAAAGATGTCCAAGAGCTACGGCAACACCATCGAGATTTTTGGCGAGGAAAAAGCCCTCCGCAAAAAGATCATGGGCCTGGTGATGGACAGCCGCACCCCGGCCGAGCCCAAACCCGACGCCGACAAAAACCTGGCCATCCTGCTTTTGAGGCTCGTCGCCCCCGACCCCACCGCCCGCGAATATGAAGAGCGGCTCCGCGCGGGCGGCCTCGGCTACGGCGATCTAAAGAAAGCCCTCTTCGAGCATTATTGGAATTATTTCGCGCCCGCCCGCGCCCGCCGCGCGGAGTTGGCCGCCAACCTTGACCACGTCGAAACCATCCTGCGCGACGCGGCCACCCGCGCGCGCGCCCTTGCCCGCGGAGTCACCGACCGCGCCCGCCGGAACTCCGGCATCCAGTGAGTCAGGGAATCCGTCCCGCCGGCCGGACGTTGAACCCTTGCCGCCGCGTCAGTGTGTCGCCCAATTCCGCCCGCATTTTCTCCGCGTAGATCGTCAACTGCTGGACGACCGCCGGGTTCGCCGCCGCGACGTCGTTCTTCTCGCCCACGTCTTTCTTCAAATTGTAAAGCTCCGCCTTCGCCAGCCTGGCCTGCTTGTACTTGCTTGGGATGCCGTTGGTTCCGCCCGGCCCGTCCAGCGTTCGATACTGGTGCGGCAGCATGAGCTTCCACTGCCCGTCTCCGCTCACCACCCCCTGCAGCTCGTTGGCGTTGTAATACAGCGCGTAAGCTTCGTGCGGATTGGGCGCGCTTCGCCGCGAAGTGAGCAACGGCCAGACGTTGCGCCCGTCAATGGCATGCGCCGGAACCCCCGCCCCCGTCATGGCCGCGATCGTCGGGAACAGGTCGATCGTCATCAGGAATTGATCGCTCACCGACCCGGCCGGAATCCGCCCCGGCCACCGCATGATGCACGGCACCCGCACGCCCCCTTCCCACGCGGTCCCTTTGCCCTCCCGCAGCGCCCCCGCGCTCCCCCCGTGGTTCCCGTAGCTGAGCCACGGCCCATTGTCGCTCGTGAAAATCACCAGCGTCTCCTTCTCCACTCCGGCCTTTTTCAGCGCCTTCATCACTTCCCCAACCGACCAGTCGATCTCCATGATCACGTCCGCATAAAGGCCCGCCTTCGATTTCCCCGCATGCTTCTCCGACGCGTAAATCGGCACATGGGGCATCGTGTGGGCGAGGTAAAAAAAGAACGGCCTTGCTTTGTTGCGCCCAATGAAATCAACGGCCCGTTCGGTGTAACGCGTGGTGAGCTGCGCCTGGTCCTCGGCTGTCACCTCGCTGTCCACCACGCGGTCGCCCTCGATGAGCGGCAGGTTGGGATAGGTGTCGCGCTTGCCCTCCGGGTGGTATGGCCACATGTCGTTGGAATAGGGCATGCCGAGATATTCATCAAAGCCGTGGCGCAGCGGCAGGAACTGGGGATCCCGCCCCAAGTGCCATTTCCCCGCCATCCCGGTGGCGTAGCCCCGCGTCTTGAGCATTTCCGCCATGGTCACCTCGCCCTCCGAGATCCCCACCTTGGCCAGCGGCCCCAACGCGCCTTGGATGCCGATCCGGTTCGGATAGCAGCCGGTCAACAGCGCCGCCCGCGACGCGGAACAAACCGCCTGCGCCACATGGAAGCTCGTGAACTTCCGGCCCTCCCTCGCCAACCGGTCGAGGTTGGGCGTTTTCGCCCCTTTGGCGCCAAAGCAGGTGAGGTCCGCGTAACCCAGGTCATCGGCGAAAATAACGACAACGTTCGGCATCCGGTCGGGAACGCGCGCGTGGACCAGGGCAGTGCACAGCGCGGCCAGCAACAGCTTCGGAAGGAAGGATTTCATATGGTTCCATGACTATCGCGCTTTGAGCCGCGATGCGCGAGCCTGTTTTGCCCATGGCGCGGGCGGCCGGCGCTCGCTATCCTTCCCCCGTGAACGCCAAAGAAATTCAAGCGGGGTTGCGCCAATCGGCGGAGGCGGAGGATCCGGTCATCCGGCACCTGCTCCTTGCGGCGCTCTGCACCCGCGTTTTTGGCGCGCGTGGAATCGACTTGATCGCCGTGGGCGGTTCGGCCATCGAATTTTACACCGAAGGCGCCTACACATCCGGCGATGTGGACCTTTGCGTGCTCGCCGCGAAACAGCGGCTGACTCTCCGGGAGCGTCAGGAGACGATGGGCCTCCTCGCGGCGCGTGGCGGCCCCAGAAGCTGGGAAGTGGCGGGTTCCTTCATCGACATATTGGGGGATTTCGAGGGCTCCAGCCGGTCCAAGCCGCGCCGGCTCGAAACGGAACTGGGACCGGTTGCCTTGGCTCCGGCCGAGGAACTGCTCGTCGAAAGGACGTTGATCGCCAAATATCCCGGGCCATACCTGCCCGCGTGGGAGTGCGCCCGCAAATTGGCCGCCGCCTGCCTTCGCCGCGAAGTTGAAATTGATTGGAAGGAGACGCTGCGCCTCGCTAGGCTTCCGGCGTATCAAAATGAGCGGGACCTCAAAGAACTCATCGAAACGGAAGCCAAAACTCTCGCTCTCCGGAGTCCCTATGATTCCGATGAATGAGCCCATGCGGTGGGAGGACTGGTTGGCGGGCCGGAAGCAACGGCGAAAAACAGGCATGCTCGTCGCGCCGGAGGTCATTCAGCGCCCCGCCAGTTCCGCGGACAAGCGGCTGCGCAGGCTCTATCAGGGAAAACGCGGCCTGCCTTTCACCCCCACGGAGAATCTCTGAGCGAGCCGGGCCTCAGAGCATCGACTTGATGAAGCCCGCGTATTTCCGGGGCAGGGGAATCGCTTTGCCA
>CAZSXX010000385.1:0-716 GCA_964611245.1 uncultured Verrucomicrobiota bacterium
TTTATCCCGTCTGCGACATCGCCAGCTACCCGGGCGTCGCCCAAGCCGCCCCGGCCTACCAACTCACGCCCGAACAACTGGCCGCGCGGCTGCCCGGGCACAATCCCATCGATCGCTTGGCCCCGTTGGCCCACTCTCGCGTCCCCTTCTTTTCCATCCACGGCGACATCGACACCGTCGTCCCGCTCGCCGCCAATTCCGGCTTGGTCCACGACCGCTACACCGCCCTCGGCGGCTCCATGCAATTGATCGTCCCGCCCGGCCAAGGCCACAACATGTGGCCCGGTTTCTTCCAATCCCAGGAGCTCGTCGATTTTGTCAAAGCCCACGCGGGGCCGCTCATCACCCTCGCCTCGCCGCGCGATTTCCAGGTCATCCAGCGTTCCTCCCAAAAGCGCGGTTCACTAACGGTCGCGGGTCAATACTCCGGTCCCAGCTCCAACAATCTCGTCATCGAAGCCCGGCTCATTGTGGACGGCCAGCCCGCCTCTTGGCGCCGCGTCCCCCTCGACCGCGCCCACCGCAACTTCACGGGCAGTTGGCGCGCTCCCGCTGGCGGCTGGCATCGCCTCGAGGTCCGCGCCCGCTCCGGCTCCATCATCCTCGCCCAATCCCTCGTGGAGCGCGTCGGCATCGGCGAAGTTTTCGTCATCGCCGGCCAATCCAACTCCGCCAACCACGGCTTCAACGCGGTCACCAACTACTCGCGCGCCGAC
>CAZSXX010000385.1:726-1033 GCA_964611245.1 uncultured Verrucomicrobiota bacterium
GGGGATAAACTACAGCCCCAGTCCGGACTCGTATCCGCCTTCGATGTCCTCCGCTGGCTGCCTGCACACGACCCCCAAGCGCGCGCCAGCGGCTCCGGCGGCAGTTTCATCCCTCCATTCGGCGACTCCATCGCGGAACGATTCCACGTTCCCGTCGGCATTATTGCCTGCGGCGTCGGCGCCACCAGCGTCCGCGAATGGCTCCCCAAAGGCGCCACGTTCCCCAATCCACCCACCCTGACCAGCCACGTCCGGCAGCTCCCCAGCGGCGCATGGGAATCGGACGGCGCCATTTTCGCGGCGTTCA
>CAZSXX010000385.1:1043-4322 GCA_964611245.1 uncultured Verrucomicrobiota bacterium
CCTCCAAGCCCTCGGCCCCCGCGGTTTTCGCGCCGTCCTCTGGCACCAGGGCGAGAGCGATGCCAACCAGGCGGACCCCTCGCGGACGCTCCCCGGCCCCATTTATCGCGATGGTCTCTCCACCCTCATTCGCGCCTCCCGCGCGGAAATTGGCTGGAAAGCTCCCTGGTTCGTCGCGCAAGCCACCTATCACATTCCCGGCGACGAATCCTCCCCCGAAATCCGGGCGG
Source organism: uncultured Verrucomicrobiota bacterium (assembly GCA_964611245.1). Taxonomy (GTDB): domain Bacteria; phylum Verrucomicrobiota; class Verrucomicrobiia; order Limisphaerales; family SXQI01; genus CAZSXX01. The sequence goes on from CAZSXX010000385.1 coordinate 1,274, forward strand.
CCCAAGCCTCCGTCTGGAAAAGTGGCCTCGCCCTCCCCGGCCCCGACACCGACCAACTCAAAGGCCCTTGGCGCGACAACGCCGGCCAGGGCGTCCATTTCAGCGGCCCGGGCCTCCGCGAACACGCCGCCCGCTGGGTTGAGAAAGTCGAGCCTTGGCTCCGCAGGCAGTGACAGCCCCGCTCCAGGCCTCCGACCGAATCAAGCCAGGATTTCTTTGACCACCCTCCCGTACACATCCGTCAGCCGGATGTCCCTCCCGCCAAATCGATATGTCAGCCGCTCATGGTCCATGCCCATCAAATGCAGGATCGTCGCGTGCAGGTCATGCATTTCCAGCGTGTCCTTCATCGCCTTGTAGCCCCACTCGTCGGTCTCCCCGTAACTGATCCCGCCCTTCACCCCGCCCCCCGCCATCCACACGCTGAACCCGAATTCATTGTGGTCCCGCCCGTCATTCCCCTGCGCGAAGGGCGTCCGCCCAAACTCCCCCGCCCACACAATCAGTGTCTGGTCCAGCAACCCCCGCTGCTTCAAGTCGGCGATCAGCCCCGCGATCGGTTGGTCTACCGCCCGCGCGTTGTCCCCATGGTTCTTCACCAGCCCGCCATGCGCGTCCCACCGCTGGTATCCATCCACCATCGGGATCGTCAACTCCACAAACCGCACCCCGCGCTCCACCAACCGCCGCGCCAAAATGCACTCCCGCGCGTAGGTCCGCGTGTGCTCATACGCCGCGTCCATCCCATACAGCTTTTTCGTCGCCTCGCTTTCCCCGCTCAAATCCATCAAATCCGGGATCGCCACCTGCATCCGCGCCGCCAGTTCGTAATTCAGGATCGCCGACTCCAGCGCGTCCGAGTGCCCCGCCTCTTTCGCGCCCACTTGGTTCAACCGCCCCACCAATCGCCGCTTGGCCTGCTGCAATTTGGCCGTCTTCTCGCTCGGCGCCACATTCGCCAGCGGCGTCCCCGTCGCATGCAGCAGCGACCCCTGGTAGGTCGCCGGCAAAAATCCGCTCCCGAAATTGTCCAGCCCCCCGGACGGAATCTGCCCCCCGTTCAGCACCACGTATCCCGGCAAATCCTCGTTGAAGCTCCCCCTCCCATACGTCACCCACGGCCCCAGGCTTGGCCTCCCCTGCAACCCCAGCCCGCTGTGCAGAAAATAATTCGCGCTCGTGTGCTCCGGAAAATTCGACGTCAACGACCGGATGATGCACAGGTCGTCCGCCTTGCCCGCCACTTGCGGGAACAGGTCGCTCACCCACGCCCCGCACTCCCCGTGCTGCCGGAAATTCCACGGCGACTTCAGCACCTTCCCCACATTCTCGAACTGCGTCTTCTCCAGTTTCCCGATCGCCTTGCGCGGATCCTCCCCATGATATTTCGCCAGCATCGGCTTGTGGTCGAAGCTGTCCACCTGCGACACCGCGCCCTCCATGAACAGGAAAATCACGCTCTTGGCCCGCGCTGGAAAATGCGGCGCTTTGGGCGCCAGCGGGTGGGCTCCCGGACTCTCCGGGCCCGCCGCCTGTCCTTCACGCCCAAGCAGCGCCATCATGGCCATCGCCCCAAAACCGTTCGACGCGCGCCGCAACAGCTCACGACGGCTCAGCCGGGGATCCAAAAACAACGGATTCTTGTCGTCGCGGCGCATTTTATTTCACGTAGATAAATTCGTTCGCGTTGAGCAGCGCATGGCAAAGGTCCACCCACGCCTCCCCGTCCCTCTCCGCCCCCTCATGGAACTGCCGGAACTCACTCAGCGCCCCCGCGCAATCCTTCGTCTCCGCCGCCGTCGGCAGCCGTCCGAACGCGGATTCAAACAGCCATTCCACCCGCCCCGCCACACTTCCACCCGGCGTCTCCCGCAAAAGTCGGTCCCGCCACACCCGCGCCTGTTGGTGGAACAGCGGGTCGTTCATCACCGCCAGCGATTGCCCGGGCACGTTCGTCACATTTCTCCTCCCCACCGAACTGAACGGCGTGGGCGTGTCAAAGGTCATCAGCATCGTCGGCAGAAAATTCCGGCGCATCGCCAGGTAAACCGACCTACGCCCATCCCCATCCAGCGGCCCGCTTTTCTCCGGCCTTCCGCGCCCCACCAAAAACTCCGTCAAATGCAGCGTCACCGGCGCGCCGCCCACCGCCGGATTCAACCGGCCCGACACCGCCAAAATGGAGTCCCGGATCGCCTCCCCCTCCAACCGCCGCACCGCCATCCGGTGCAGCAGCGCGTTCGTTGGATCCTTCTCCTCCGCCACAGCGTCATCGCTCCGGCTGCTCATCGCGAACGCCTCCGTCAGCGCCAGCCGCCGCACCAACCGCTTCAACGACCACCCATCCTCATTCACAAATTGCCACGCCAAGTGGTCCAGCAATTCAGGATGGGTCGGCCGTTCGCCCAACGCGCCAAAATTGTCCACCGTCGCCACAATCCCTCGCCCAAACAAGTGGTGCCACACCCGATTCACAATCACCCGCGCCACCAGCGAATTCTCCGGATTCGCCATTTGCCTCGCCAACTCCAGCCGCCCGCTCGAATCCGCCGCCACGATTGGCTTCACCGCCCCAAACGCCTCCGGCAGGCTCCGCGGCGAAATCGCCCCCGGCTTGAACGGCTTCCCGCGCACCAATATATTCTCGTCCACCCCCGTGCCATCAAACCACGCCACCGCTGTCCGCGATTCCCACCGCACCCTCCCCGACAGCTCCGCCATCGCGGCCGCAAATTCCGCCCCCGCCTTCCCCTCCGGACGCTCGCCGAACAGCGCCCCGTTCCGGATGACCCAATCTGCGAGCGCGGCCTGCCGGGCCGCATCCGGCGATCCCGCGACCCCGCCCCGCGCCAGCATTTGGTTCGCTGCGCCCACCGACCCCTGAAATTCACGGGCGAACTCCGCCCAAGTCGTCGGCGGCGTTTTTGGCTGGAACGCGCCGGCCTCTGGCAGCCATTTCGGCGCCTGTTCAGCCTCCACCACCATCAAAATCCTCAGCTCGCTCTCCCCATCCGGCCCAAATTCCACATGCACCCGGTGGCCGGCATAC
>CAZSXX010000386.1:0-4320 GCA_964611245.1 uncultured Verrucomicrobiota bacterium
GAAATGAGGCTGCGCAGCTCCTGGATTTTCGGGGCCACGCCGATGATCTGCTCCAGCCGGTACACCTCGCCGGCGCGCGCGCGCAGCGAGGCGTTCTCCAGGAGCAGCTTGTGCCGCTCCGCGCAGCGCCCGACGGCGTGCAGCAATTCCTCCGGCGCGAACGGCTTGGCCAGGTAATCGATCGCCCCCGCCTTGATCGCCTCCACCGCCAGCTTGGGCGTCGCGTAGGCCGTAATCATCAGGATCGGCAAATTGGGCCACCGGTTCCGCACATGCCCCAAGAACTCATAGCCGCTCATCCCCCCCAGGCGCGCGTCGGTGATGACCATGAAAAACTCCTCGCTTTCCAGGAGTTTGAGCGCGAGCTCGGCCGACTCCACCGCCCGGTATTGGTAGCCTTCGTGCCCCATGACCGCCTCGAGCGAGAGGCGCATGTTCTTCTCGTCGTCGACCACGAGGATGGGCGGCAGGATGGCTGTCATTTCTTGATGTTGATGATCGTCTTGGCGGGCAGGATGATAGTGAAAACAGTCCCCTTGCCTATCTCAGATTCAACTTGAACCGTGCCGTTGTAAAGTTCGGTGTTGTGCTTCACGATGGCCAGGCCCAGGCCCGTCCCCTTCTCTTTCGTCGTGAAGTACGGCTCGAATATCTTGGCCAACTTCTCCGGCGGGATTCCCGGCCCATTGTCGGCGATCCGCACCACCACATCGAAATTCCCGCCATACTTGGCCGAGAGTTGGATCTCCCCCCGCCCCCCCATCGCCTCCCGCGCGTTCTGCAGGATGTTGACGAACACCTCCGACAGATGCCCGCGCTGGGCCAGGATGGGCGGCAGGCCCAGGCCGTACTCCCGCCGCACCGTGATGTCGAAATTGACCGCCCGAGGGAAGACCTGCTCCACCGCGCGGTCCAACTCCTCGGTGATGACCAGCTTTTCCACCTTCCCCTCCGACAATCGCGCGTAGCCCATCAACTCCGTCAAAATCCGGTCCGAACGCTCGACCTCCTCGCGGATGATCTGGATTTGCTGGGTGATGGTCTTCCCCTCCTTCAACGTCCGCTGCAGGGTGAAGGCCGCGTTGTTGATGATCCCCAACGGATTCTTGAGCTGGTGCGCGATCTCCGCCGCCAGCCGCCCCGTCGCCTGCAGTTGCTCCTGCCGCAGCGCGAACTCCCGCGCCTCCGACTCGGCCCGGCGCTGCCGCTCCAGCAGCACCTGCACCCCGTAGCAGCACGCGGTCATGAGCACCAGCAGGGAGATGCGCAGGAGGAACGGCTCCGCTGTGTTGTCCGTCGGCCCGCTCTCCAAGGCCGCCCGGTTCACCTCGTCGAGCATGCTGTTCTCCCAGTTGCTGCTCACGACGTCCAGCGATCCCGCCAGCAGATAGCACCCGCAGATGAACAAATTCAGCAGGATTTGCCGGATGGTGTCCGGGTTGCTGACCGCGTTGCGGATGATCAGCCCCAGGAACCCCCAATAAAGGATGCTGTCGAACCCGCCAGTGATCAGTGTGAGCGCCGCCAGGAATATCCCGTCGATCCACGAAATGGTGAACACCACATGCTGGATCCATTTCAGTGGCAACTGGTCCATCGCGATCAGAAGCGAGGCCACCCCGCCATTGAGGACCACGTAAATCAGGAAAAACCGGCGGATTGTCTCCAGCGCCACCTCCTGCGGCAGCGATTCCATCGTCCCGGTCCGCTGCCCGGTCACGCTTTCAAACCAATGGGAGAAAAACAGGTAGTAGCACAGGACCAACGCGACGGCGGCCTTGACCGGGAGGGCGATGTTCCGCTCCATGTAGCGGATGCGGTCCGCATGCTGAACGGAGTCCGGCGTCTGCAATTTCAGCAGGTCGGGCAGGGCCTTGAAGCTTTCCCAGCGGAAAAATCTCATGCCTGCGCCCCCGCGGCGGTCTGTGCAACGATGGTCACTTGGATGAACGGGCCTCCCTTACGCTAGCAGTTCCAGCGCCCGAGCCGCAATCCCGTCCACATTCCACAAACGCCCCAGCCCTTCATACCCGCACGAGAGCATCCCCTCCTCCGGCCCGATGAACTCCGCCCCGCGCCCCCGCAGGACCGCCACATTGGCTTGCGTGGCGGGATGGGCCCACATCTTTCCGTTCATCGCCGGGGCGATCAAAACCTTCGCTTGGACGTTCAACGCCAACGCGATGCACGTCAACGCGTCGTCCGCCAGCCCATGCGCCAGCTTGGCCAGCACGTTGGCCGTCGCCGGCGCGATCAGCAGCACATCCGCCTCGTCCGCCAGCCGCACATGGGTCGGCTTCCACCCCTCCTCCTCGTCGTACAAATCGGTCACCACCGGGCGGCGCGACAGCGTCTTGAAGGGGAGCGGCGTGATGAATTTCTGCGCGTCCGCCGTCATGACCACGCTCACCGCCGCCCCGGCCTTGGCCAGGCGGCTGGCCACATCCGCCGCTTTGTGCGCCGCGATGGACCCGCACACCCCCAGCACGATGTTCCTCGTCCCGCTCATCCGTGGCCCTTGTCGTAATCCGGGAGGTGGGCCCGGCTTTGCCGCAGTTTCTCCGCCACGATGATCGCCTGCATCCGCTTCAAATCCTCCCCGATGCTCGAGCTGATCATCACATAATCAAAATGTTTCCACTGCGCGATCTCCTGCCGCGCCACCGACAGCCGCTTCTGGATCACCACGCCCGAGTCCTTCCCCCGCTTTTTCAGCCGCCGCTCCAGCGCCTCAATCGACGGCGGGGCCAAAAAGATGGTCAGCAGCGCCCGCTTCAACTCCGGATCCTCCAAGGCCCGGTCCCGGATGGTCGCCGCGCCCTGCACATCAATGCTCAGCAGCACATCCTTGCCCTGCCGCAGCTTGCCCAGCACCTCCGATTTCAGCGTCCCATAGCTGTTGCCATACACCGTCGCGTGCTCGAGGAAATTCCCCGCCTGCACCCGCTTCAGGAACGTCCCCGCGTCCATGAAAAAGTAATCGACCCCATCCTTCTCCCCTTCGCGCGGGTCCCGCGTGGTGCAGGTGACCGCCCGCACCGTGTTTTTCTCGTGCTCGAGGAGTTGGTCGCACAGCGTTGTTTTGCCCCCGCCGGAGGGCGCCGAGATCACGATCAACAGCCCGGACGGCCCATGCTGGTGTTGCTGGTGATGATGCTGGTGATGGTGTTCCCCGCCCATATTGCTCAGTTGGACCGCCTGTTGTTCATCGTTGATGGCTGCCGCGGCTCATTCCACGTTCAAGGCCTGCTCGCGGAACTTCTCCAGCTCCGCCTTCAGCAACACCACTTCCCGCGCGATCTCGCTGTCCTGCGCCTTGGATCCGATTGTGTTGATTTCACGGTTCATTTCCTGCGCCAGAAAATCAAGCGTCCGCCCCACCGGCTCCTCCGCGCTCACGCAGTCCTCGAATTGGTTGAAATGGCTTTGCAACCGCGCCAGCTCCTCCGAGATGTCCGACCGGTCCGCGAAATAAACCACTTCCTTCAGGAGCCGTTCGTCGTCCTCGGGCGGCAAGGGCAGCCCGGCGTCGGCGATCCGCTGGCGCAAGGCGGCGCGGTACCGTTTGACCATCTCCGGCGCGTTGGCCTGGATGCGCGCCACTCCCTTGCGCATGAGCTTGATGCGCCCCTGCAAATCCTTGGCCAGATGCGCGCCTTCGCGGGCCCGCATTTTCATCATTGAATCCATCGCCGTCCCCAGAGCTTTCTCCACCACGGGCCACAGCTCCTCCGCCCCCGAAAGGTCGTCCGCCGCCCCCAACACCCCCGGCAGGCGCACCAGCGCGTCCATCGTGATGGCGTCGGAAATCTTCAGCTCTTTCGCCAGCTTGCGCAACTCCGCCACGTAGGCCCGGGCCACCCCGGCGTTCAGGCGCGACTGCCCGGGCATCGCCTCCGCCGCCTGCATCCCCACTTTCACGGTCACCCGGCCGCGCGAGACCCGCTTGTTCAGCTCCCCGCGCGCCCGCGCCTCCAGCGCCTCCAACTCGCGCGGCAGGTAGATGGCCACTTCGCTCTGCTTGCGGTTGACCGACGCGAGCTCCGCCGTGATTTTCACCCCATCCCGGCTCGCCTCGCCCCGCCCATAACCCGTCATGGACTTCATTCGCGGCACTCTGCCCAACCCCCCGGGCCCAAGCCAACCTTTTCTTCCGCGCCGCCCCCCGCGGGCCCGCGCCGCGTCATTTCGCGGCCCAATGCGGATGCTCCGGCAGGCTCGCGTCGAATTTCCTCACCAACTCCGCCTCGTACTCCCCGGCGTACTGGCCCGCGAAGAACCGGTCCAGCGCCTCGTTGAAAAACCGTTCCCACGAGTTTT
>CAZSXX010000387.1:0-4312 GCA_964611245.1 uncultured Verrucomicrobiota bacterium
GCGGGCGACATGGACGTCGTAATTCTCGATGAAAACCAGGCGGCCCATGAGCTCGCTGAATTTGCTGAGGTGGAGGAGGTGCTGGATGAAGCGCTAGCCTACGACGTCGCGCGGGTGGGCCTTGCCGGCGACGATGAACTGGACGGGGCGTTGGTTGTCCTGGGCCAATTCGACGATGTTCTCGAACTGTTGGAAAATGAGCGGGGCGCGCTTGTAGGTGGCGAACCGGCGGGAGAAGCCGATGGTCAGGGCGTCGACGTTCAGGAGTTGGTCGATGGCGATGAACTCGCCCTTGGAGAAGGATTGGCCCTGGAGGAGCAGGCGGCGGCGGGAGAACTCGATCAATTCGCGGCGGAGCTTGTAGCGCAGGGCCCAGATCTCCTCGTCGGAAATGAAGGAGGGATCGTCCATGCGGTCCCAGAACTCCTGGGTGTTGACGTCGCTTTCCCAAGAGCCCTTGGCCTTCCAGAAGCGGGTGGATTCGCCGCTCATGTCGGAGGGGAGATGACGCGCTCGGAGAGGCGGCGGCGCCAGAAGCGGCGGACAGGGCCCTTCATCCAGCCGAGGACATGGATGCCGTTGGTGATGTGCCCGATGGGGACATTCTCCACGGGGGTGCCCGGGTAGAGGCTCTGCCACATTTGGCGGCTGACCTGGCCGTGGAGCTCGCTGACCCCATTGGCGGAGCGGGAGGCCTTGAGGGCGAGGACGGTCATGCAGAAAGGCTCGGCGGCGTCGGTGGGGGCCACGCGGCCCAGGCCCATCAACTCGTCGAAGGAGATTTTGAGCTGGCCGGGGTATTTGTGCAGGGCGTACTGCATCAAGTCCGGGGTGAAGCGGTCATGGCCGGCTTCGACCGGGGTGTGGGTGGTGAAAATGCATTCGGCGGCGGTGTTGGCGAGGGCGTTTTTGTAGTTCTGGCCGGCGGCGATTTTCTCGCGCATCAATTCCAGGGTGAGGAAGGCGGCGTGCCCTTCGTTCATGTGGAAAACGCCGGGCTGAAGGCCCAGGGCGCGGAGCAGGCGGACGCCGCCGACGCCCAGGAGCACCTCCTGCATGATGCGGGTGGTGCTGTCGCCGCCGTAAACGCGGAGGGTCAGGTCGCGGAAGCGCTGCTCGTTCTCGGGGCAGTTGGAGTCGAGCAGGTAAATGCGGACACGGCCGACGCTGACCTTCCAGGCCTGGAAGGAGACCTGGTTCATCGCGATCTCGACCGTGAGCTTGAGGGGCTCGCCATTGGGGTCGAGGACGGGCTCCATGGGGAGGTTGCGCGGGTTGAGCAGCGTGTAGTATTCGGTCTGCCAATTCTCGTGGTTGATCTGCTGCTGGAAATAGCCCTCGCGGTAAAAGAGGCTGACGCCATGGAAGCCGATGCCGAGGTCGCTGGCGGCCTTGGTGTGGTCGCCGGCGAGGATGCCCAGGCCGCCGGCGGCGATGGGAAGCGTCTCGTGGAAGCCGAACTCGGCGCTGAAATAGGCGACCGGAGCGGACTCCAACTCGGGGGCGTTCTGGTGGCCCCAGGTGTTCTTCTCCGACATGTAGGCGTCGAACCGCTGGAGGACCTCGCGGACGCGGGCGGCGAAATCCTGGTCCTGGAGGCGGGTGCGCACTTCGTATTCGGAGACTTCGCGCAGGACGGCGACGGCGTTGTGGTAAAGGTTCTGCCAGGAGCGGGGGGAAAGCTCGGCGAAGAGCTCCTGCGCCTCCTGGTTCCAGGTCCACCACAGGTTGCGGGCCAGGCGATGCAGGCCGGCCGACAGTTCCGTCAGTTCTTTTCCGCTCAGCGTTTGTTTGCTCATAGAGGTTCTGAATTTGGCAAGCTCCCCCCCGAAAAACCATCCGGGAGCTCGCCTCTCGCGGGAAAGCATGGGCTCCCAAGAAAAAACGGAAAGAAAAAAAACGGGTGGAGCCCACGGTCAAAACGGAAGGGTCCCAATTTTGCAATCGAGGATTGGCGCTGGAAAATCAGGGCGGGGCGTGGAAGGGTGGTGCCGATGGGGGCGGAGATGAAACGGCGAGGTTATGAACAGGCTTAGGACGGGCGGCAGCGCGCGGATCAGTTTTTTTTCGTTCCAGGACATCATCACCTCGGTGACGGGCATCCTGATCCTGGTGACGTTGATGTTGAGCATCTCGATGCAGTCGGGGGACGTGGTGGAGGCGGCGGAGCGGCGGGCGGAGGCGGAGCTGCGGGAGGAGTTGGCCCGGGCGACGGAGGTCGAGGGGGAAAACCGGGCGATCCAGCAACGGCGGATCGAGGCGGCGGGGTTGCCGGACCGGGCGCCGGTGGAGTTGCAGGTGAAGGCGATCCGGCGGGAACAGGCGCAGGAGGAGGAGCGGCGGCGGCGCTCGGAGCGGGAGTTGGCCAGCGCCCGGGAGCGGGCGGAGGTGGACGCGCGGGTGGAGGAGGCGGCGGCGAACCTGCGGGCGGAGGTGGCCGCGTTGGACCAGCAGATCGAGCAGTTGCAGGCGCGGGCGGCGCGGGCGCGCACGAATGTCAACGCGGTGTTCATCATCCCGGATGAGGAGACGCTGCGGGCGGGGAAGAAGCCGGTGGCGGTGGTGGTGAACGGGGAGCGGGTGCGAGCCCAGCGGCTGGATGGGAGCGGGGGGCGCGAGGCGGTGATCGCGGACGCCGGGGCGCTGGAGGGGCTGTTGGGCCAGTACGACCCGGGGCGGGATTTCATCGTTTTTTACTTCCGGCCGTCGGGGGCGAAATGGTTCGACGCGTTCCGGGGGGCGGCGAAACGGGCTGGGTTCGAGGTGGGATATGACGCGGTGGAGGAGCAGAAACAAATCATTTTCGCCGCGCCATGAGACGCCGCCGCGCCCATCCCAACAGCCTGGAGCTCCTGCTGGACACGATGTGCAACACGTTTGGGGGGATCATCATGATCGCGCTTCTGATCGCGCTGCTGTCGCGGGATGGGGAGGCGGGCGCGCGGGAGGCCCTGCGGCGCGAGGCGGCGGAGAAGCGGCTGGCGATGGCGCGGGGCCAGGCGGAGGAGGCGCGGGAATTGCGGCGTCGGCTGCTCGGGGAGGGAGTGAGCCCCGAGGCGGCGGCGACGTTGGCGTTGCTGGCGGAGCGGGATGAATTGCGGCGGCGGATCGAGGAGGACCGCGCGCGGCGGGAATCGAACATGGCGCTGGCCACGGCGCTGCGCGCGCCCTCCGACCCGGAGGAGTCCAAGCGGTTGGCGGCCGAAAAGCAGGCGAAGGAAATGGAGGCGCGGGCGCTGGCGGAGCGGGTGGAGCGCGAGACGCAGGGGCGGCAGCGGCAGATGCGGCTGCCCCGCGAGCGGGCCACCGGGAAAAAGACGTTCTACTTCATCGTGCGCCACGGGAGGTTGTATCCGGTGCACCTGATGCGGGAGGGGCAGCGGGAGTTGAACACGCAATCGCTGGACTGGCGCACCGGCCCGGATGGGGAGACGGCCAACCCGAGGCGCGACTCAGGCCTGGATGGCGTGACGGGCCTGCCCGCCTTCGCGCGTTTCCTGGGGGAGATTCCAAGCGCGGCCTATTCCATCCATTTCCTGGTTTACAACGATTCATTCCCGGCGTTCCTGGGGGCGCGGCAAATCCCGACGCAGCGGGGCTATGATGTGGGCTGGGAATTCTTGCCGGAGGACCGGCCCATCATCTTCAGTTCGCGCGGGGAGGCGCCACCGGCGTTATGAGCGCGTCGTGTCCCCACTGCGGGCACCGCAACCCGGCGCCGGCCGCTGGGAAGTGGCCGGTGTGCGGGCAATGCGGCCGGGCGTTTGGGGCGATGACGGAGGAGGAGATCGCGGCGGAGCGGCGGGGCCGGAGTATCTTGTTCGGCGTGGTCGCCCTTCTTGCGGCGGCGCTGCTTTGGCTGCTGTTGTGGGCGCCGGAGCAATCGCGCGCGGCGCAGGCGGCGCGGACGGCGATTTTCGGGGAGGCCATCGCGGGGCGCGTCGGCAAAATTGGAGGAACCGGTGATGCGGGCCGGAGCGAGGGATCGGGCGGGCGGAGCGACGGGGCGTTTGGAAATGACGGGCGGGCCGATCCGCAGGCGACGAACCGGGAGACGCCGATGGATGCCACCATTGGACGGTTGGCGGCCACGATGGAGGCGCGCCGGGCGGGCGAGGAGGTGCGCGCGGGGGCGGCGGGCCGGGATGGACCGGCGGCAAATCTGGGGAATTCGAAGGTCGGCGCGCGGGCGGAACGGGCGGACGAGGGGAATCCCGGCAATGCGGAGCGGCGCGTGACGCTGATGCCGGAGGGGGCGGACACCCAGGCGGGCCCGGGATTTGGGGCGGATGGAAGCGGCGCGGCCCGGGGC
>CAZSXX010000388.1:0-4299 GCA_964611245.1 uncultured Verrucomicrobiota bacterium
TTCCGGGGTGCCGCTGTTCGGGCGGGACCAGTTGATCAAGCTGGTGCAGAAGCGAGGGGCGCAGCCGACCGAGTTGGTGATTGAGCGGGGTCCGCAGAAGGAAAAGAAAAGTTTCATGCTGACACCCCGGCCGGATGGGAAGCTGTTCCGCATCGGCATCGTTTTTGGGAACGAATCGAAGTACGAGGTGATGAAGCCGGGGCCGTTGCCGTGGACCCAAATTGAGGATGTCTGGCACCGGACGATTGGAGTTTTCAGCGCGCTGATCCACTCGAAGGAGACCGGGGTGGGGCCGAAGGACCTGAGCGGGCCGATCGGGATTTTTGCGATGCTGAGCATCCATGTGAAGATTGATTACCGGCTGGCGCTGTCGTTTTTGGTGCTGCTGAACATCAACCTGGCGATTTTGAACATGATGCCGCTGCCGGTGCTGGACGGGGGGCATATCCTGATGGCGCTGATCGAATCGATCTTCCGGCGGCCGGTGCCGGTGAGGGTGCAGGAGTATGCGACGACGATCTTCGCAGTGCTCTTGCTTTCCTTCATGGTTTTTGTTTCATACCACGACATTGGCCGCATCCCGCTGTTCCGGACGATGTTCAAGCAGGACATCCAGGTGGACGAGAACCGGCCGTCGGCGCCAGCGGTGGCGCCCGCGCCAACGGCGGCGCCGGCCAGCACGAACTGATTCATGAGCCATTGCCCTTCGGCTTTTCATTATTCCAGGCGGGCCACGCGGCCCGTGACGGTGGGTGATCCCGCGCGGGGCGGGGTGGTCATTGGCGGCGGCCAGCCGGTGGTGGTCCAGTCGATGATCACCTGCGACACGATGGACACGGCGGCGTCGGTCCAGCAAACGCTGGATCTGGTGGCGGTGGGGTGCCAGATCGTGCGGATCACGGCGCCGACGGTGAAGGACGCGGCGAACCTGCAGAACATCGTGCGGGAACTTCGGGTACGCGGATGCCATGTCCCGATCGTGGCGGACATCCATTTCAAGCCGGAGGCGGCGATGGAGGCGGTGAAGTGGGTGGAAAAGGTCCGGATCAACCCGGGGAATTTCGCGGACTCCAAGAAGTTCGCGATCAAGGAGTACACGGACGAGCAGTATTTGGGGGAGTTGGGGCGGATCGAGGCGAAGTTCGCGCCGCTGGTGGAGCAGTGCAAGGCGCTCAACCGGGCCATGCGGATCGGGACGAACCATGGGTCGCTGAGCGACCGGATCATGAACCGGTTCGGGGACACGCCGCTGGGGATGGTGGAGAGCGCGCTGGAGTTCGCGCAGATCGCGCGGAAGATGGGTTACCACAATTTCTGTTTCTCGATGAAATCGAGCAACCCGAAAGTGATGATTGAATGCTACCGGCTGTTGGTGGCGCGGCTGGACGAGCTTGGGCCGGACTGGAATTACCCGATCCACTTGGGGGTGACCGAGGCCGGCGAGGGGGAAGATGGAAGGATCAAGAGCGCGATCGGGATTGGGTCGCTGTTGTGCGACGGGCTGGGGGACACGATCCGGGTTTCGTTGACGGAGGACTCGCCGCGGGAGATCGCGGTGTGCCGTGATTTGCTGGCGCAGATCCCGACGTTGGCGAATTTGGGAGCGGCGCCGCCAAACGCGGAAGTGTCGTATGACCCGTTCCATTTCGAGCGGCGGGAGACGCCCACGATCGAACTTGCGCCCGGGATGCAGGCGGGCGGAGAGCAGACGATCCGGGTGGTGGTGACGCGGGCAACTTGGGACAAGGTGGCGCCGAGAATCCGGCCCAAGGATGACGTGAAGCCGGAGGCGGTTTACGAAGACCTCAATGTGTTTGAGGTCGATCCGACCGTGGATTTTTCGGTGAATTGCGAGACGCAGCTTGTGACGGTGAAGGATGGGACGGGGCTCCCGGCGATCACGGCGTTCCGGCTGCTGGCGAGCCGGCTGCGGCGGCTGGGAATGAAGAATCCGATCCTGCTGAAGGACACGCTGGAGCCGGATGGGCCTTTGCTGGAGCCGAACATCGCGCTGCTGCGGGCGGCGACGGTGATTGGCACGCTGCTGGCGGACGGGATTGGCGACGCGATCCTGGTGCGGGGCGAGCCCGGAGCGGGGCAGGGGCTGCGGCTGTCGTACAACATCCTGCAGGCGGCGGGTTGCCGGTCGTTCAAGACGGACTATGTGGCGTGCCCGAGCTGTGGGCGGACGTTGTTCAATTTGCAGACGGTGACGGCGCGGATCAAGGCGCGGACCGAGCATTTGAAAGGGGTGAAAATCGCGATCATGGGTTGCATCGTGAACGGGCCCGGGGAGATGGCGGACGCGGATTTTGGGTATGTGGGGGGGGCGCCCGGGAAGATCAACCTGTACGTGGGGAAGACGGCGATCAAGTTCAACATTCCGGAGGCCGACGCGGTGGAGCGGTTGGTCGATTTGATCCGGGAACACGGGAAATGGGTGGAGCCTGAGCCAGTGGAAGCGCAGGCGGCCGCCGCATAACGCTGTGGGCCCCGGGATTCGACACGGGAGGGGGCGGCGGGGCGGGAAACGCCCGGGCCGCTGATTATGTCTTTCCGCGATTTTCCAACGCAGGCGGGGGTGGTGAGCCTTTTGCAGCGCAGCCTGGACCGGGGACGGCTGGCGCACGCGTATCTATTCAGCGGGCACCACCTCGAGGAGTTGGAGGGCGCGGCGGCGACGCTGGCCAAGGTGTTGAATTGCGCGCGGCCGGTCCGCTCGGAGTCCGGAGCGGCGGTGGATTGCTGTGATCAATGCGATTCATGCCGGAGGATCGACACGGCGAACCATCCCGATGTGCAATGGATCCGGGCGGAATCGAAGCTGCGGATCATTTCCATCGATCAAATCCGGGACCTGCTGCACACGGTGCACCTGAAGCCGACGTTCAGCGGGCACAAGGTCGCGGTGGTGACGGCGGCGGACCGGCTGAACCAAGGGGCGGCGAACGCCTTTTTGAAGACACTGGAGGAGCCGCCGGAGAAGACCGTGTTCATTTTGTTGACGACGGATGCGTCGCGGATATTGGAGACGATCCTGTCGCGGTGCCTGCGGCTGAACTTCGCGGGGGACCATGGGGTCAAGCTGGCGGGAGAGGACGCGGAATGGATGGGGCGGTTCGCGGCGGAGGCCGCCGGGGCGAAACCGGGGTTGTTCCAACGGTACCGCCTGCTGGATTTGGCGTTGGGGCGGCTGGGCGAGATGAAGAAAACGGTGGAGGAGACGTTGGGTGAATCCTCGCCGCTGGAAAGGGCGGATCTTCGGGAGATCGAGCCGAGCCTGCGCAAGCGGTGGGAGGAGGAGTTGGACGCGTCGATCGAGGCGGAATACCGGAGGAAGCGGACGGAGGCGCTGGGGCTGGTCCATTGGTGGCTGCGGGACATCTGGCTTTTGACGGCGCACAGCCCGAGCGAATACATGACGTTCCCGAGCTTGCTGGCGGAGAGCACAGCGGTGGCGGCGCGGTTGAAGGAGCCGGAGGCGATGGAGAACCTAAAGACGATGGACCGGACGCAGCAAATCCTGCACACGAACGCGCAGGAAGCCCTGACGCTGGAGGTGACCTTCCTCAGGCTCAAGCTGTAACATGGCGGCCGCGACGCAAGGATGGCGGGGGGCGCTGGCTGGGGTGATCGGCCTGGCGATGGCGTTGGTGGTCGCGAAAGTGGGGAACCCGGTCATTTTTGAATCGATGGAGGTCGCGCCCACGAATGTCCTGGAGGTTCTTTTCGCGACTTGGCCGAGCTCCTGGGGATATGCGGTGATGGGGACGATGGTGGTCCTTTGCCTGCCCGGCATTCGACTGGCGCCGTTCAAGCCGGGTTGGCTTCTGTGGCTGCCGGTGGGGTGGTTGTTTTGGGCTTTGCTTTCGGGGGCGAAGTCCGTGGCGCCGCATTTGTCGGAGCTGACCCTGTGGCATTTTGGGGCATCCGTGACGATGTTTTACCTGGGGATCTTTGTGCTGGGGAGGATTCCGGACAGCAGCGCGTTTTGGAGGGTGATGATTTTCGGCTTTTTGTTTGTGTTGTGGATGGGGGTCGAACAGCACCGGGGTGGGCTGGAGGAGACGCGGAAGGCCTTTTACGCGCAGCCGAACTGGGAGAGTTACCCGAAGGAGTACCAGCTCAAAATCCAGAGCAACCGGATATTTGGGCCGTACATTTATCCCAACACATTCGCGGGGTCGATCCTGCTTTGGGTTCCGGCGCTGATGGTCAGCTTGTGGAGTTGGGCGGCGCGTGTGCCGGGGATTCTGCAAAAGGTGGCGGTGGGAGGGTTCGGTTTGTGCGGGGTTTTGT
>CAZSXX010000389.1:0-4299 GCA_964611245.1 uncultured Verrucomicrobiota bacterium
CCGTCCGTTGGCTGGGCACGTTCTCGACGGTGACCGATCCGTCGGAATTTAGCCACGCCGTGACGGTTCCGACGGAGGTTTCGATGCGATGCTCCCCGACCGAAATCCGGCCGAGGTGTGCGAGCGTGACGATCAGCCCGATGGTCCCGTGGCCGCACATGCCAAGGACTCCGACGTTGTTGAAGAAAATGACCCCGGCGGCGCAGGTGGGATCGACGGGCGGGCAAAGGAGGGCGCCGACCATGGCGCTGGAGCCGCGCGGCTCATTCACCACGGCGCTGCGGAAGGCATCGTGGCGTTCGCGAAAGAGCCGTTGCCGGTCCGCGATCGAGCCGCTTCCCAAATCGGGCCCGCCGTCAACCACCACGCGGGTGGGTTCCCCGCCAGTGTGAGAATCAATGACGTGGATTCTGGTGGCTTTTGTGGTCATTCGCGCCGGCTCACCGAATCTGAAGCCGATAATATTGCAATGCCCCCGCCTCCGGGTTGTCGGAAAACTCCAGCGTGCCATCGGGCAGGAAGACCGTGGTGACATCCGCCCAATTCTCGAGGTCGGGCGACCGCTGCAGAATCCCGACTTGTCCGGCGGGGCCGTTGAGGCGCATCCGGACGAGGCCATTGGCGTCGCGGATGAGGTTGTCGAGGCGGGGACGGTTGCCTTCCTCGACGGAGACCACCCGCTCGGTCCCCACGATCTCGCGATTGTGCCCATTGATGGAAACGCTGCCGGCCAACCGCCCAACCATGGCGACGTTTTCGGGTGGGGCCACGGCGTAGCCGAGCGTGCGCGGGACGTTGTCAAAAAAGACGCCCCAGCGGATGATGCCAGCGGCGCGGTCCACCGTGCCATCGTTGGTGATTTCGGAGACGGTCCAACCCTCCGGGATGCGCTCCTCCACGGCATAGGCGCCGGTGGCGGGCGGGGGCGAGACTTGAATTTGCATCACCGTCCGCTGCCCCGGGCGAATTTCGCTGTTCCCGGAGCGCTGGGCGATGTCCGGCCCATCGGCGGCCAAGCCGACAATCGGCGCGTTCACGCTGATCCAGCAGAGCGGGGCCGGCCCTTTTGAGCCATCAAACAAGTAGGCCTCGCCGTATTGCCAGAGGATTCCGGCCCGCGTCACATAACCGAGCGGGATGGGGGTGGGGCCGGTTGCCCAAGATTGCCCGCTTTTCCACGCGGCGGCGTAGGCGGTCAATTCGTTGATCCCTATTTTGAAGTTTTTGTCCGTGTCCGCCGGATGTTCGGTCGTGCCTTGCTCGATCGTGCGGTCGCCCGCGATGGGGTAGCCGACGCCGTCCAAGGATCCAGTGCCAGAGAACTCACGATGTCCCGATGCGGTGTTGGGAGGGGTCAGTTGGTAGGTCAACGTCCGATTGTTCGAATCCAGGAATGGGCCGAACTTGACCTTGGCCGTCACGGGATCAAAACGGCCCTCGTGGCTGATGTGGCTGACCTGCCAGCCACCGGGCGGCAAATCCTCCACCGCGTAGGCGTGGCCGCTGGAGGGGGGCTCGGCGCGCAATTCAACGCGGAACGGGCCGCCGGGCGCGTAGCTGGCGGGAAGTTTGCGGAAGACAAATGCGCTTTCGCTGGCCTTTCGGACAAGGATGCGGACGGGCTCCGACAGCGCATCGAGGCCGTTCTCGGCAAGGGCCCTGGCGCGCAGCGAGTGTTCGCCGAGGGGCGCGTTGGTCCACCGCACCACCAAGCGGTTGGTCTTGGCGGCGCCCAATGATTCGGATCCCGCGAGAATCTCCAACTTTTCAATCGCGCCGCCCGCTTCGGCAATGATTTCAATGGGGGAGCCGACGGTGAAAACCGAGCCGGTGGCTGGGCGAACGAGATGGACGGTGGGACCGGGGTTGCCCGGTGAGTCACGGATGATCACCCGGCCCTCAGCCGCTTCGCCCACGTGGTAGCATTCCGGCGGTGGCGGAAAAATGGCGATGCACGGGGGCGGGACCAACTTTAGGACGACCGTTTCTTCCCCCTCCACCGAGTTGTCAGCGAGGGGATTGACTGGAATCTCCGCGCGCATCCGTCCAGCGGCAAGTCCGACGGAACCTTCGATCTTCACGTAATCCACGCCGTTGGAGGCGGTGCCGGTGAGGACAAAGAAAGCGGTCACCGCCACGTTGGTGGGCCCGCCGACCCGTTTGACGACGAATTGGGCCTTGTCGATCAATCCGTTGGGGCTGGGTTCCGTGGCGATTCCATCGGTGACTTCGACCTCCAGGACAACCTGTTCCGGAACATCATTGTCATATATCGTCAACGTCGCGGCGCGCTGTTCATTCTTGATCCGGTAGGTCGAGGGCGAGTCCTTGATGAAAATCTGGACATATTCCGGCCCCTCGGCCAATTCATCATCGATCGCGGTCACGCGAAGAAATGTCTCCGCTTCGCCGGGGGCGAAGGTGACGCCCTCGGGGAGACGGACATAATCCACGCCCGGCGTGGCGAGGCGCAATCCGGTCACGCTGGCGCCGGGGACTTCGATGGAGACTTTGAGGGATTCGTTGGTCGGACCGGAGCGCTGAAAACGGAAGGCTCCGGGGGCGTAATCGGCGTTGGGCCACGGTGGACGGGTGAGGTCCTCCTTGAATTCGACGCTGACCACCGGCAGTTCCGGGGCGCCAACACGGATCGAAACCGGAGGCGACCGCAGAAACTGGCCATCTCCGACCACCGCCCTGGCGGTCAGAATGTGTTCGCCCGCCGGCGCGTTGGTCCAGACGACCTCATGGAAGACCGGCGTTCCATCCGGGGGAGCCACCAGGAAGAAAATGACCGAGACGGCGATCAATTTGTCGCCGCTGAAAAACTCGAGGTGTGGAATGTATCCGTTCGGATCGTAGGTCCCGGCCGCGATCACAATGTCGGATCCGGTCGGGAAGGAGTCTCCATTTTTGGGCCGCGTGATCTGAATTCGAGCTTGGTCGGCATCCTCGTCTTGGATGGTGACCGTGGCGTGCTGTTTCTTCGGGTTGATTTGGTAAGGCGAAGGCAGGGGCGAGCCGAAGGGAGGTTCAACGACGCCCACAATGACGGTTTCGTCGCCTTCCAGGAGGTCGTCGGAGGCGGCAATCACTTCCAGGCGCGCCTCGACTTGGCCGGCCTTGAACTCCACGGTGCTGGGCAGAGGCGCATAGTCCAGTTCCCTGGTGGCGGCGCCATCGACCGAGATGAAGACTTGGAACGCCGAATTGGTTGGCCCCTCCCGCCGCAGGGTGAAAACGCCGGGCGCGACCAGCGCATTCGGAATCGGCTCCGAGGTGACGGGGCGCGTCGCCTCAATGCTGATCATGGGAACGTCGCCGACAATGTTCACGTTGGCGATGGTCACCGTGGCGTTTTTCTGGGCTTGATTGACCAAGTATGGGCGGGCATCGGGGCCGACCGGGGTCGGTTGAAGGACTGCCACCACCGATTCCGTGTCCTCATTCAATTCGTCCCCGAGGGCAAAAACTTCAAGATCCACGGAGGCTTTCCCGCCCGGAATCTCGACGGATATGGGCAATGATTGATAATCCAATCCCGGGGTCGCCGTCCCATCGTAGCGGAGGAAAACAGGGAGGGAGGACCCCGTTTCGCCCGTCCTCGAAATGGTGAATTTGCCGGGCAAAATGCGGGCCAGCGGGTCAGGTTCGCTGGTGGACGGTTGGGTGGCGATGATGCTCACCGTGGGCAAGGAGTCCTCGGCGGTGGCGACAAGGGAAAAATTGAAACTGAGGTCGGAACTGGACGCGCTGGATTGGTGGACCTCAACCGCAATGACGTTGTCCCCAGGCAAGAGCCCGGCGGAAGGAGCTTCGTGCTCGAAGTAGGCCAATTCCGCATCGCCTCCGACGCTCTCAAGGGCGAGGGTCTGTGGCGTTATGGGCCCATCCGTCGGCATGTTGCTCCGGAGCAATTCATGGCCATTGAGGTAAACAACCGCGCCGTCGTCGCGCAACAGGCGAACGGTCAGCTTTCGGACCGCCGCTGGATTCTCCAAACGGAACGTCCGGCGAAAATACGCGGTGATCGGACGGGGGTTGATTTCGGCGCCTTCGGTGACCGTCGCCATGCCTGGATCCCCATAGCCCAGCTTGGCGGGGCCGCTTTTCCATTCGGCCGCGGAAAAACCGACGGCCTTCCAGTTCTCGGGAGGGGGCGTGGAGGTGTTGCGGTGTCTCCATTCGGCGCCTTTGGAGATGAGGGTGGTTTCACCGGCGGCGAGAGAAAAGGCGGCGAAGAGAGCGACGATCAACGCCAAGGCCGCCGGCAAGACGCTCAACGAGGCCACGCTCAAG
>CAZSXX010000390.1:0-4297 GCA_964611245.1 uncultured Verrucomicrobiota bacterium
CGCAGAGTGCAGGAAGCCGCGCGACTCCTCAGCCTCGAGACGCTTCTGGAGCGCAAGCCGAAGCAGCTCTCGGGCGGCCAGCGGCAGCGCGTCGCGCTGGGACGGGCAATTGTGCGCGAGCCCAAGGTCTTCCTCATGGACGAGCCGCTCTCCAACCTCGACGCCAAGCTCCGCGTTGAGACCCGAGCCGAGCTGATCAAGCTCCACCGCCGCGTCATCGGCAAGTGGCTCCTCCAGGCCTCCTGGCAAACCCCGCTCGCCACCGCCGAAACCAACGTCATCGCCCACGGCGTCCAAGCCCTCGACGCCAATCTCCAGCGCGGCTTCCTCAGCCTCCAATCCGCCGGCCGCCTCCAGGTCCGCCCCGTCGCCCCGGACGCCCTTCAGCCCGCCGAATGGCAAAGCATCCCCCGCGCCCTCCGCCAGGACATCGAGGCCGCCACCGCCAATTTCACCTACCGCCTCGTCGAGCCCGCCTTCCAGCTTCCCATCGCCCTCGAGCGCCACGAAGCCGCCCGTCTCCTCCCCGCCCGCGTCACCCATGTCACTCTCACTTCCGTCATTTCCGACGAGGGCGTCATGCTCACGCAGGTCAAGCTGGACCTCATCCCCGGCGACAAGCGCCTCCTCCCCTTCACCCTCCCCGCCGGCGCCCGCTTCTGGTTCGGCTTCGTCAATCAAAACGGCGTCTGGCCCTGGCGCGAGGCCGACCGCTTCCTCATCCCCCTCGAACAGCAGTCCCAGCCCAACAAGCCCACCACCGTCGAGCTCTTCTATTCCAGCTCCATCGGCCCGGCCAATTCCCGGAGTCTCGACCTCACCCTCCTCGGGCCCCAGTTCGATCTCCCCCTCGAAAACATTTCATGGCAGGTCTACTTGAACGAGAAATGGCGCCTCGCCAAATGGGACGGCTCCCTCCAACTCGAGGAAAATGCCCCCCGCGAACTTCCCCGGGCCGCCCTCCAATCGTACCTCGAAAACGAGGTCTCCAACAACCGCGCCAACTCCCGCGCCGCCGAGGAGCAGCTTCAAATCGCCAACACCCTCCTCCAGCGCGGCGATCCCCAGCAGGCCCGCCGCGCCTTCCAGAATGCCTACGGCCTCAGCGCCCACGACGACGCGTTCAACGAGGACGCCCGCGTCCAACTCCACAATCTCAAGCTCCAGCAGGCCCTCGTCGGCCTCAATGTCCGCCAATCCGCCCTGTCCGGCGACGCCGCACCCGCCCCCGGCGGGCTCCAGTCCCTCCGCGGCCGCAAGGACGTCGCCTACACCCAGCAGGAGGCCAAACAAATCCTCGACGCCAACACCGCCGACGACAACGCCGCCTTCCTCCGCCTCGCCGAGCGCATCGTCCAGCAGCAGGACGCCGCCGCCCCAGCCCCCGCCGCCATCCGCGCCGCCATTCCCCAGCAGGGCCGCCTCCTCACCTTCCGCCGCGCCATCCAGGTCAACACCTGGACCGATCTCCGCCTCGACCTTCGCGCCACCGCCGCTCCCGCCACCTCGCTCTCACTCCGCCTCGGCGCCCTCGCCTCCATCTTCGCCTTCCTCGCCGCCATCACGCTCCTCACCCGCGCCCTCAAGTCCCGCGCCGCCGCCCCTTGAGGTTCGGCTGGCGCCGCCCGGCCCGCCTGCTTAAGCTGCCCCGGGATGAAGAAGATCACTCCGTCACGCCGCCAATTTGGCTCCGACAACTATGCCGGCATTTGCCCGGAAGCCTGGGCCGCCCTCGCCGAGGCCAACCGCGGCCACGCCCGCGGCTACGGCGACGATCCCTACACCGAACGCGCCGCCGACCTCATCCGCGAAATCTTCGAGACGCCCTGCGAAGTCTTTTTCGTCTTCAACGGCACCGCCGCCAACTCCCTCGCCCTCGCGTCCCTCACCGAGTCCTACCACTCCATCGTCTGTTCCGAAATCGCCCACGTCGAAACCGACGAATGCGGCGCCCCCGAGTTCTTCTCCAACGGCGCCAAAGTCCTCCTCGCCCCCAGCCCGCGCGGCAAGCTCGACCCCGCCGGGGTCGAACAAATCGTCCTCAAACGGAAGGACATCCATTACCCCAAGGCCCGCGCCCTCAGCATCACCCAGGCCACCGAGGTCGGCACCGTGTACGCCCTCGACGAACTAAACGCCCTCGGCAAAAAAGCCCGCGAGCTTGGCCTCAAAGTCCACATGGACGGCGCCCGCTTCGCCAACGCCGTCGCCTCCCTCGGCGTCGCCCCCCGCTTGACCACCTGGGAGGCCGGCGTCGATGTCCTCTGTTTCGGCGGCACCAAAAACGGCACCCATGTCGGCGACGCCGTCGTTTTCTTCAACCTCGAGCTCGCCGAGGAGTTCGAATACCGCTGCAAGCAGGCCGGCCAGCTCGCCTCCAAGATGCGCTTCATGTCCGCCCCCTGGGTCGGCATGCTCCGGAACAACGTCTGGCTCAAGCACGCCCGCCACGCCAACGCCATGGCGGAACTCCTTCACTCCCTCATCAAAGACCTCCCGGAGCTCACCATCCTCTTCCCCCGCCAGGCCAATTCCGTCTTCGTCGAGATGCCCGAGCACGTCGCCGGTGGCCTCCTCAAGCGCGGCTGGATTTTTTACACCTTCATCGGCAAGGGCGGCTCCCGTCTCATGTGCTCTTGGGATACCACCGAGAAGGACATCCTCGCCTTGGTCAAGGACATGAAGGCGCTGCTCAAGGGCCCCAAGCCCAAACAGAAGCTCCCCGTCCTTTTCCATTAAGGGGAAATCGGATTGCGCCCCGGCCACCCCTTGCGAATACTCTCCCCTGAACGCGCGGCCCTCCGTCCGCGCGCGAACCATGATTGACTGGAACATTCAAGCCCGCGCCCACGCCTGCCAGGCCTGCCACCGCCATTTCGTGGACAAGGAGCCCTTCCACACGCTCCTTTTCGACGAACGCCACGGCTACCACCGCCTCGACGTTTGCGAGCCTTGCTGGCAGGCCCAATTCAGCCAGGGCGCCGTCGACAAAAAAGGCTTCATCTCCCACTGGCAAAGCGTCTACACCCCGCCCCCCGCCGCCCCGCCCGAGGCCATTCAGAAAGCCACCGCCGAAACACTCCTCCGCCAACTCGTCGAGCAAAACGCCCCGGAGCACGCCGGCGCCCGCTACATTCTCGCCGTCATGCTCGAGCGCAAGCGCATCCTCAAGGTCAAGACCCAGCTTGTCGAAAACGGCGTCCGCGTCTTCATTTACGAACACGGCAAGTCCGGCGACCTTTTCAGCATTCCCGACCCCAACCTCGAGCTGAACCACCTCGAGCAAGTGCAGCGTGACGTCGCGAATCTCCTCGAACACGGCCTGGCCGGGCCCGAACCCGCCGCCCCCGCTGCCGATACCGCGGCCCCCATCCCCGCCGCTCCTGACGCTCCCCCTGCCGAGGGCGCCGGGGCCAATCCTGTGGACGGCATGGAACCGGCGGAAAAAAGTGGCGTTTGACCTCGAAGAATTTCAGCGGCGCCTGAGCTATCGCTTTCGCGATCCCGCCCTCCTCCGCGTCGCGCTCACCCATCCCTCCGTCTCCAAGGACCTGTCCGGCGAGCCCCACAACCAGCGCCTCGAATTCCTCGGCGACGCCGTCCTCCAACTCGCCCTCACGCACGAGCTCTACCGCCGCTTCCCCGAATATGGCGAAGGCCCCATGACCAAGGCCCGCGCCCAGCTCGTCAACCGCAAGTCCCTCGCCGAGCAAGGCGCCAAAATGGAGCTCGGCCAATTCATCATCATGAGCCGCGGCGAGGAAGCCTCCGGCGGCCGCGCCCGCCCCTCCGGCATCGCCGACGCCTTCGAGGCCCTCCTCGGCGCCATCTACCTCGACAGCAGCTACGAAGTCGTCCGTGTCTTTGTCCTCAAACTGTTCGACGAAGCCCTCCTGCAAATGAAGGTCACCCCCAACCTCGGCAACCCCAAGGGCGAATTGCAGGAGCTCCTCCAGTCCGACACCAGCGAGGCCCCCCAATACAAGGAGCTCTCCAGCTCCGGCCCCGACCACGACCGCGTCTTCGAATGCGCCGTCTACCACCACGGCGTCGAACTCGCCCGCGGCGTCGGCAAAAACAAGAAGGACGCCGAGGCCGTCGCCGCCACCCTCGCCCTCGAAAAACTCAAGTCATCGGGCCTCCCCACCCCGCCCGCCGCGCCACCAACCCCATGACCCGCCTTCAGAACGAATTGCCAACCACCCCGGATTCCGCCAAAATCCGCCCGGTTTTTGCGACCCATAATAAACTGAACAGAACAATTCCAAAACCATGGACTGGAAAAGGAAATCCCTAC
>CAZSXX010000391.1:0-4296 GCA_964611245.1 uncultured Verrucomicrobiota bacterium
ATCGCCGCCGGCGCCGGCACGGGCATCAGCGCCAAGTTCATCGAAAAGGGCGGCGCCGACCTCATCATCATTTACAATTCCGGCCGCTTCCGCATGGCCGGCCGGGGCTCCACCGCCGGCCTCATGGCCTACGGCGACGCCAACGCCATCGCCATGGAGATTGGCGAGCACGAAGTCCTCCCCGTCGTCGAGGAAATCCCCGTCATCTGCGGCGTCCACGGCAGCGACCCCCGCCGCCGCATGTGGCACTGGCTCCTTCAGGTCAAGGACATGGGCTTCTCTGGCGTCAACAATTTCCCCACCCACTGCATCATCGACGGCCATTTCCGCAAGGTTCTCGAGGAGACCGGCATGAGCTTCAAGCTCGAGGTCGAAATGGTCCGCCTCGCCCGCAAGATGGACCTCTTCTCCATCGTTTACGTTGCCGAGCCCGACGAAGCCGCCGCCATGGCCTCCGCCGGCGCGGATGCCATCATCGCCCATGTCGGCACCACCATCGGCGGCTCCATCGGCGTCACCGGCGCCACCTGCTCCCTCGACGACGCCGTCCGCCGCACCCAGGCCATCATCGAAGGCGCCAAAAAAGTCCGCAAAGACCTGATCTTCCTCTCCCATGGCGGCCCCATCGCCACCCCCGACGACGCCGCCTACATCAACGAGCGCACCGACTGCCACGGCTTCGTCGGCGCCTCCAGCCTCGAGCGGCTCGCCGTCGAGGATTCGCTCACGCAGCTCACGCGCCGCTTCAAAAAAATCCCCGTCCGCAAGTCCGCCCTCGGGAAAAAGAAGTAGGCCCTACTTCAATTCCCAGCGCTCGTTGAAGAACCCCGTCAGCGCGATCCCGCCCGGCGCGCGCGCCGTCACCGGCTTCGAAATGTCGATCACCGCGTAATCCGGCAGCTTGGCCACCTGCCGCGCGTTGTTCAAATAATCATACTCGCGGAACGTGAACCCGCTGTTCAGCACCACGTACCGCTTCGGGTTCAGCGGATTCGGGAAAATCAGCGCCGGCACGTGCGTCCCCGCGTCGTATGTCTTGTCCCCCACCCGCACGCTCTCTTTCGTCCATTGGATCGGCAGCCGGTCCAAAATCCGCGCCAACACCTTGTTGCTTTGCGGGTCGCCCCACAGGACAAGGTTGTGCTGGGCGATCTCCGCGTCCGTCACCGCGTCGTCCCGCAACACCCGCGCGTCCCCCCGGAACTGCTGCCGCCAATGTTTCACCGCGTGCGCCTGTTCGCCCTTGAACCACGCCCCCGCCTTCTCGCTCCACGCCTCCCCCGACGGCGCCACAAACGCGAAGCTGTCCATGAACGCGTCGTCGATCGGCCCTTGCAGCCCATGCCGCTTCACCAATCCGACCACCTCCGCCCGCTCCACCCGCGTCCACTTCCCGTCCACCCGCCGGAAATGGGACGTCCAGGATCGGTCCGTCTCCACCGCGCTCCCCTCCACCGC
Organism: uncultured Verrucomicrobiota bacterium; assembly: GCA_964611245.1. Lineage (GTDB taxonomy): Bacteria > Verrucomicrobiota > Verrucomicrobiia > Limisphaerales > SXQI01 > CAZSXX01. The sequence continues at coordinate 1,459 of CAZSXX010000391.1, forward strand.
CGTCGCGTCAATCATCACCACCGGCGTCCTCGCCTGGTCCAGCGGGCATCCCCCCGGCGGCATCTGCAGTGTGAACGCCGCCGCGTTCCTCGTCTCCACCGTCACCTGCGCCGGGCCCGTCACCTTCGCGTTCAACCGCGCCCGCTCCCAATGCGCCTCCATCTCGTCCAACCGCACCCACAGCATTTCGTTGTAGCGCAGCGTCCAGGTCGTGAAGCGCACTTCGTTCGGCACAGGATCACGCCCCCGCGCCACAATCTGGTCGATCCTCCGGTTGATCTCCGCCTTCGCCCCCGCCTCATACCGGTGCGCCGTCTTCGGCCCGATGATGTGCGTCAGCGTCATCCCCTCCTCCGCCAGCGCCTTCGCCATGATGTCCGCCGCCTGCCTCTGTTTGTCGGTCTCCCCGCTGTAGGCCACCGTCGGGCAATTGAACAGGTTGATCGCGTAATCCGTGCAGTCATACCAATGCCACAGCGCCCGCTCATGCTCCGTCGGCGCCAACGTTTCATTCTGGAACACCTTCAGGAAATCCGGCGTCTCCGAGAATCCCGCCCCCGGCGCCGCCGCCGCCCAACGCCCCGCGTAATGCGTCGCGAACTGCCACGCCGCCGCCCCGCCCATCGAGAAGCCCCGCACCACAATCCGGTTCTCATCGACCGCGTAATGCTCCTTCACGTGCTCCAACGCCTCCAGCAAATCGATCTCCCCAGCCATCTTGTTCGCGTTGCAGTACCGCCCATACAAATGCATCACCAACGCGTTGGCCGGCGTGAATTCCCCCGCCGACCTCTCCCGCTGCGTCAGGAAATTCAGCTCCGACAGCTTCTCGTCCCTCCCATGGAACCACGTGTCCAACCGGTGCGGCGCCGTCGGCGCATTCGTCCACGACCCCGGGATCACCAGCCCATACGGCTGCACCGACCCGTCGATCTTCGAGACATACCCCCGCGTCACCAACCCCGCCTGCCGCGCCCACGGCGCCTCCCCCGCCCACAAGCTCCGCGCCCGCTCCAACCCCCGCCGCAACAATTCATGCGCCGCCCCAATCTCATTCGTCGCGAATATCTCGTTGTGTTGCAGCGCGAATCGGACCGCGTTGTGGTATATCTGCGCGTCCGGCCACAGGTTCGTGGCCACCCGGTTCTTTGAGGCCCGCACCGCTTCGATCGCCTTCCCCAATTCGCTCAGCCCAGCCTCAAGCTTTTGCCGGTCCGCCTCCGGAACCACGATCCCGGGCGGCGGCACCGGTCTGACTTTCTCAACCGCGTTGTCCGCGTCCCCATCCGCGCGGACCACCACCAAACACACCGCCGCCAATAGCAAAGTGAACAAGCGCATCAGCCCATTCAACCCCTCGGCCCCGGCGGAAACAAGCGGGAAGAAAGCCCGCGTTCCCGTCTATTTTTTCCCGGCCAGAGCCGCCACCGCCGCGTCCTGGAACGCCGCCCGCACGTCGCTCGCGTCGCTGTTCGGGAAGTTTGACCGCTGCGTCATCAGCACATACGCCACCCCTTTCACCGGGTCGATCCACGCCTGCGTCCCCCACGCCCCGCCATGCCCAAACGACCCCGCAGACAGCGCCGCCCCCACCCCCTCATGCGGCGTCCTCAACACGCACGTCCCCAAACCCCACCCATAGTTCCCACCCCGGTTTCCAAACGCCGCGCTTTGGAAAAATCCGGTCGGCAACTCCCCCGTCTGCGGCGTGCTCATCCACTTCAACGACTCCGCGCTCAGATATCTCCGCCCCTTGAGTTTCCCCCCGTTCAGCAACATCTGGCAGAACCGCGCGTAATCCCCCGCCGTCGAATAGAGCCCGCCATTCCCCTGCGGCGGCCGGTCCCTCGGCCCGAACTCCGGCCGCGGCGGCACCGCCACCAACGCTCCGCTCGCCTTGTCCCTCATGTACGCCGTCGCCAATTTTTTGCGCTGCTCGTCCGTCGGATAAAACGTCGTGTTCTTCATCCCCAGCGGCTTGAACAGGCGCTTCTCCAAAAACGCGTCAAAGCTCATCCCGCTCACCACCTCCACCACCCGCCCCGCCGCGTTGATCCCGCTCTGGTTGTAGCTCCATTTCGCCCCAGGTTCAAATTGCATCGGCGCCGCCATCCAAATCGGCACAAGGTCCGCCAGCGTCTTCGCCTTCTGCGCCGTCGGCCCCGACGCCTCCCCCAATCCCGACGTGTGCGTCAATATCTGCGTGATCGTCAAATTCGCCGGCTTCCCCGACGGCGTTTTCAAATTCGCGAACTCCGGGATGTGTTTCGCCACCAAATCCGTCGCCTTCAGCTTCCCCTCATCCTGCAGCATCAGGATCGCCGCCGCCGTCACCGGCTTCGTCATCGACGCGATCCAAAACAGCGCGTCCGGCTCCATCGGCCTTTTCGACGCAACATCCGCCTCGCCGTTCGCCTCCAGATGCAACACCTTGCCTTTGTTCATCACCACCGTCACCGCCCCGGCGATCTCCCCTTTCCCAATCATCTCGTTCATCGCGGCCCCGATCCCCGGCAATTTCGGTTCCCCCGCCAAAACCGGCCCCAACGAAAGCGCCAACGCCAAAACAAATCGCTTCAAATGCATGCCCGCATTCAATTCCGCCCCCGCCCCCCGGTCAAGCCGCCTTCCCGGCGCTGGCGCATGAACAGCCAATCTGCGATATTCAGCCATGCGTTCCACCGAACAGCTTCACGGCGTCTGGCAGGCCCTCGCCGCCACCGTCAGCGGCGACGCCATCCCGCCCAGCACGGTTGAATCCATACGCCTCACCCTCACCGCCACCCGCTTCACCACCCAGCGCGGCTCCGAAACCCTCTTCGACAGCTCCTACACCAT
>CAZSXX010000392.1:0-4294 GCA_964611245.1 uncultured Verrucomicrobiota bacterium
GGTGAAAATCAACTGGCCGAAGTAAGTTTCCGTTGGCGCGAGGGCGAGGGAATGGGTTGTGGATCCGAGGTTGATGTCCGCCGGGTCATAGGTTTCGTCGCGCGAGAGGTAAAGGGTGTCGTTCCAAGGAGCCGCCGCTTCGCCGGTGCCTTGGTTGCGCACGGTCCACACCACCTCGACAGATTGCCGGCTGACCGCGCGCGCCGGACCGGACAGGGCCGTGGGGGTGAGGTCGGCGCTGGAGACGTGGAAAGTCACGGCGCGCTCATTGTTCGCCTTGCTCGACTCGTAAATGTTGTTGCCATGATCTGTCCGGACAATCAGGTAATAATCTCCGACCGCGACCGCAGGCAGCGTCGGAGTCGAACTCACCCTGTAAGCGCCACCCACGCCCAAGCTTAAGGAGCGGTCGGCATAAGTGATCGGGCGATCGGTCACATCCCAGGCGTCATCGACGGAGAGGAAAAGGTGATCAGCCCAGGAGGCGGGGGCGTCGCCGGTGCCCTGGTTGTGGATGAGCCAGGAAATGCTGAAGAGCTGGCCTGACGCGATCTCCGCAGGGGCGATCACTTCGGCCGGGATCAAATCAGGCGCGCGCAATTGAAGGGGTAGGATGCGTTCGTTGTTCCCTTCGTTGCCTTCGAAGAGCTGGCTGCTGTCATCGGAGCGCAGGATCAGGAAATAGTTTCCGGCGGGCACCGTGGGAATCGTGCCGAGGGCGGTGGCCCCATAGGTGTCGCCGGCGCGGACCGGCAAGCTGCGGGGCAAATCCACGAGCAAGGTGTCCGAGCCGTCCCAGAGGTCGTCGCGCGACAGGTAAATGCGGTCGTTCCATGGCAGGGACGCGTCGCCGGTCCCGACGTTTCGGACGGACCAGCGGAAGTCGATCGGCTGGCGGACCCCAGCCGCGGTGGGGGCGAGGAATTCGGTGGGGCTTAAGTCAGGCGCGACGACGGTGATGGGGAGCGTTGTCACATTGTTTTGCTTGCTGGTCTCGTAATGGGTGTTGCCCTGGTCCGCGCGCAGGATCAAATACCACGTGCCGGGGGCGACCGGTGGAATGGAAATGGTCGCGCCCGCCACATAATTGGAGCCGGGCAAGAGCATGTCGGATTGAGACTGCGATGCCAAAGAGCGATCGGTCAAATCCCACGTCGCATCGGACGAAAGAAAAAGTTCGTCGGTCCACGTCGGCGCGGCCAGACCCCCGCCGATATTCGTGACGCGCCATAACACTTCAGCGCTTTGGCCGCTGGCCAGGACCGTCGAGGTGGTAATCGGCCCGGCTTCCAAATCCGGCGGGCGGATTTTCACGGGCGCAATGGCCTGGTTGTCATTTTCGTCGGATTCCGCGATCGCATTTCCAGGGTCGAGTCGCAGGATCAAATAATAGTCGCCTTGGGGAACCAGTGGCAGTTCTATCGACTGGGTGATGCTGCGTTGATCGCCCAAGTTGAGGTAATGGTGCGAGAACGATCCGACCGACATATCGGAGGGATCCCAGCGATCATCCAAGGACAGGTAAAGCTGTTCGGGCCACGCGGCCCCGGTTATAATCTCCCCACCCGCCTGTTCGACCCAGGTGACTTCCACGCGCTGGCGGGTGGCGGCCTGGCCCGGGGCTGAAAGACTGATGGCTTGCAAATTGACCAAATTCTCGCGGGCAGCGTTGGGACGGGCCGCGATCAGGTAAGTGAAACTGCCTTCCTGCCCATCCGCGAAGACCGGCGCCGCGAAATAGGTGTAAGCCGCGCCGTTGACCAAATTCGCGTGCAGGAAGGGCGAGTTGGACAGGGGAATCCGCGTGAAGTTGGCGGGGTCGTCGGAATATGCGGTGGAGAAATACAGGTTATAGGACACCGCGTTCGGCACCGCCGTCCAGGTGACGGTCACTTCGCGGTTGCCAGCGATGGCGGAGATGTCGGCGGGCCGCGACTCTGGAGACCCAACTCTCACTCGGAGCGTCCTTTGATTGTTCACTTCGCTCGCTTCGCTGAGGTTCGCGTCCGTGTCGGCTTTCACAATGAAGAAATAGTCGCCTGCGGGAACTTGCGGGATGGTCACCGCAAGGCTCCGAAAATAATTCGCCCCCGCCGCCAGCGTCGTCGTGCGGCTCAACCCGCCCAGATAGGTGTCCTGGCCGTCCAAGCGCTCGTCGCGCGAAAAATAAACGCGGTCCGTCCAACTGGCTGGGGCGTCGTCCCGTCCAAAATTTTGGGTTTCCCATCGCACTTCCGCGCCCCACCCGGGATAATACATGGGCAATGCCTTGGTAAACGAGGCCACGGTGAGGTCGGGCCGGGTCAGCTTGAAGGGGATCACCGTAGTGTTGTTATTTTCGTCGCCCTCGACCAACTGCCGGTTGGCGTCGGTTTGAACAATGAAATAGAAATCCTCCGCCGTGGAGGGCACATGCCACGCCACTTCGACATGATCGTCCCCGTTCTCTTCCTTGTGCAGGGCTTCGATGTAGTACTGGCGGCCCGCCTCCAGCAAAATTGCGCGTGATTTTTGGGATCCGTATTTGTGCCATTCCAGCATGGCTGACACGGTCCACGTGGGCATGCCCGCGATCATGACCTTGTTCGCCGGCGTTTCGTCGGTGCTCAGCCAAAGTTCGCTTTGGTCATCCGAGGAAATCCAAAACGTGTATTCACCGGAGGTGGTCGGGTTCAAAAAGCCGCGCAACCGAGTCGCGTAACTGTCGCCGATATTCTGCGGGGAACTGAAGGTGGGCATTTCGTCCGTGGCGGTGGGGTTGCCCTGATAACCGAATTGTTGAACCAGTGTCCCCCCGACGCCGGTCCAAATTTCACGCGTGATTCCGCCCAAGCGCGAGGGAGCATCCATCGGGGAAAGTGCGGCGCCCGGAATCAACACAGGAAAAATGGGGTCCACCATGGCAGGTTGATGGGTCCGGTCGTAGGTCTTTCCCGGCCCGAGGTGGATGGGGCGGCCCACCTCGCTCATCGGAATATCGGTGGGATCGAGCGTCGCGTCGCGGGACACAAAAATCCGGTCGACCCAAGGCGCCACCGCTTCAACCGGGCCGCGGTTGGTGACCGTCCAAGTCAATGACGTGCGTAGGCCCAATGCCTGTTTTTCCGCCGCGCGCAATTGCGATGGCGCCAAGTCCGGCACATCTATGGTGAGGGCTTGGGGACGTTCGTTATCCGCCTCATTCCCTTCGTACACGACGTTTCCGCCGTCGATCCGCAAGATCAGGAACCAATTGCCGGGATTGCCCGGAGGCAACGTGATGGTCTGAAACTGGCTGTATTCGCGGTTGATCGCCAAATCCCCGCTTTTGGCGAAGCTGCCCAGGAGCAGATCCTCCGCGTCCCATACATCGTCGGAGGAGAGGTAAATTTGATCTGTCCATGAACCCAGGGCGTCCCCAAGCCCGCGGTTCGCGACGATCCAGCTGACCGGGATGGTCAGCCCCTGGAGGGCCGTCCGTGCGACTTGAAACGAGCCCGGCACGAGGTTTGGCGTCTTCACCTGCAAAGCCAGGACGCGTTCGTTGTTGCCTTCGTTGCCTTCGACCACCGCCAACCCATGGTCCGTCCGCAGAATCAGGTAGTAAACGCCCCCGGGGATGGGCGGAATATCCGCGTTCATGGTGACTAGGTACGAATTTGAGGCCACCAAGGTGGTGGAACGGGACGCCGTGGCCAGCAATGTGTCCGAAGCGTCCCAAGTCGGGTTGGTGGAGAGAAAAAGTTGGTCTGACCAAGTCCCTCTCGCGGGCGCGGAGCTGTTGTTTTGGACGGCCCAAGTGACCTCCAGCCGCTGGCGGGTTGAACTGCTCCCGGCGACCACGAGGTTCGTCACTGTCAAATCGGGCAGGCCGAGAATGATGGGGGCGGACCGCTGATTGTTGACCTCGCTCGTCTCCGCCAGGGCATTGCCGGAGTCAGCGTTGGCAATCAGGTAATAATTGCCCGGCGGCGCGGAGGGGATAGTGATGGCTTGGCTCAAAATGTAATCGGTGTTCGGTGGCGCCGGGATGGTTCGGGAATACTGGCCCAAAATGATGTCACTCGCGTCCAATATTGTGTCGGACGAGAAATAGAGCGTATCAGTCCAGGAAGGGTTGGCTTCGCCGGCGCCGGCGTTGCGCGTGCGCCAGGTGACCAACGTTGCCTGGCCGGGAATGCCCTGGGCCGCGGAGGACAGCTCCGTCACCGTCAAGTCGGGGGCGAGCAGTGTGATGGGCGTGGAGCGGACGTTGTTGCCTTCCGCGGTTTCGATGACCTGGCTTTCCGAGTCAACTTTCACGAGCAGGAATTGA
>CAZSXX010000393.1:0-4288 GCA_964611245.1 uncultured Verrucomicrobiota bacterium
GCACCAATTCAAGCCGCACACCTGCGCGACGCTCAGCTCTTTCATCTCCGTCGCGTTGGCCTCAAACAGGATCAGCCGCCCGCCGTCCGTCAGCATCAAAATGTTCCCGTTGAAAACCAGGAACGCCGCCTCGGCCTTGTCCGCGCCGGTCGTGAAATACCCCGGCTTGGACCAAAGCAATTTCCCGGTCGGAATGTCCACGCAGATCACATCCGACTTCGGACCCAGGCCGAACAAATGCCGTCCCACCGCCACCGGGCTCGAGAAATTCATCGCGGCCTCCTTCGAGACCCATGCCTGCTCCGCCCCGCTGGCGGAAACCTTGATCCCGATCATCCCCACCTGGTGCGACGACACCACAACGATGTCCCCGAACGCCACCGGGGTCGCCACATGCCGGGCGAACGCCGTCTTCACCGGATGCCGCCACAGCGGCTTTCCGTCCGCCGGATCCAGCCCCAGCGCCGCGTCCGCCATGAAGCAAACCAACTGCTCCCTCCCGCCCACATTCAGGATCACTGGCGGCGCGTAGGCCGCCGGTTCCTCCAATGATTTCCAAACCACCGCGCCCGTCATTTTGTCCAGGCACACCACCGCCCCGTTGGTCCCTCCGGCGCACGCGTAAAGCCGGTCGCCTTTCACCAGCGGCGAACCATTGTTGCCGTGGCGGCTCGCCCCGGGCGCGGTCCCTTTCTCGCCCACGAACGTCGCCCCGAAATGGTCCCCATAGTTCACCCGCCAGACCAGCTTCCCGGTCGCGCTCTCCAAACATTGCAACTCGCCCCGGCAGGACACCGCGTAAACCCGCCCGCCATCCACCACCGGGGTGCAGCGCGGCCCGGCCGGCCCCTGCGAGTCCTTGAACGTCTCGTCAATCATCGCCGCCCAAATCCGCGCTCCCGTCCGGGCGTCAAGCGCCCGCAGAACCTCCTTTCCATCCTCCGCCTCAAAGTGGAAAATCCGCCCATCCGCGGCCACTGGGGAGGAAAGCCCCTCCGTCGCCTCGACTTTCCAGGTCACCTTCGGCTCCGTTGGCAGCGCCGCCAGAGTTTCGCCGGTGTGGCCTGTGCGCTCCGGCCCGCGCCACTGCGGCCAGTCGCCGGCCCACGCCCCCACCGTTCCCGCCACCGCCAGTGTCCACTTTGTCATTTTCTTAAGTCCAATCGGATCAGTTTGGTTTTGTCCCTCGCGTAAAGAAATCCATCCGACAGGGCGGGATGCGCCCGCGTGTCCGAGCCCAGGACCTGCGCCCGCCGCAACTCCTCGTGCTTCTCGCCATCCGCCGCGGCCAGGACCAGCTCGCCGGTTTCCAATAGCAGCGCCAGCCGGTCCCCGGCCAACGCCACGGTCCCCGCCCCGAACCGTTCCACCCGCCACCGGGTGATGCCCGTGCCCCATTCCACGCAGACCAGCGCCGGCTTCTCCTCCTGCCGCCCATGGAACCCAAACAGCAGCCCCTTGCGGTGGACGCTCGTCGCGTAATGGTTGCTCAGCGCCTCGTCCGATTTCCACATCGTCCGCGCTTTCCCATTCGCCATCCGCACCACTTCCGCTCCCGCGCCGTAACTGGCCGAAATGAAAACCATGTCCCCGATCACCAGCGGCGTCGCCCCCGTGACCGACGCGCTCATGGTCGGCGCGAATGGATGCCGGTGCAGAACCTTGCCACTCGTCGGATCAAGCCCCACCAGTGCGTTGCGGACCAGGAACAAGGCGTTCGTCCTGCCCCCGAAAACGCCGAGCGTCGGGGACGAGTAGCTCGCCTCGTCGTTCGTTGTCTTCCACCGCGTCTTCCCGGTCGCCGCGTCCAACCCCACCATCCCGGCTCCCTCCCCGCCCACGGCCAGCAGGACCAGGTCACCAAGGACCATCGGCGAACAGGCCCGTCCAAAAAATCCTTTGCGCGACGCAAAATCCTTCTTCGCGTCGATACGCCATACTGTCTTCCCTCCATCCACCGCCACCGCGCTGACGATCCCATCCGCCCCGTAAGTGAACACCGTCCCGCCCGCCACCGTCGGGACCGCCCGCGGCCCCGGGTCAAAGCCAAAATCATCGCGGTACGTCGCTTTGTGTCCATTGGACCAAACCAGCTTTCCCGTCTCCGCCTCCAGGCAATCCAGCCGCTCCTCGGCTCCGGGTCGGTGGAAAATGAAGACCTTTCCGCCCGCCACGACGGGCCCCGCGAAACCATCCCCAACCTCCATTTCCCAAGTCCGGGCCGGACCCTCTTTCGGCCACGTCTCCGCCAGCGCGGCGCCCTCGTAGGATCCATCCCGTCGCGGCCCCAACAACTGCGGCCAATCCTCCGCCTGGGCCGCCGCCACGCAGCAGAGCAGCGCCAATCGCGGGAGCCTAACGCTGTGGCGTGGATTTCGCATCGATTTGGATTTGATTGCTCGGCCCAACCTGCGCTCGACCCTGGACGCGCACCTGCCCGGAGGCAAGCCCAACCTGCCCGCCCGGCGCTCCGGCCGCCGACCCTGTCCCCTGCACCACCTGCCCCGTGAACACCACCGCCTCGCGCAGCGTGCGGTTCGTTCCCGTCGCCCGGAATGAATTCGTCCCCCCCGCCAGCGCCTCCAGCCGTCCGTTGTAGGTCGATTGGTCCGAATCGACAAAGCGCACCTCCATCCCGCTTCGGCGCATCACAAATTCATCCAGCACCCCGGTCTTCCTCCGTTCGTCCCCGGCCGGCGGCGCCTGGTTTGAAAGCCGGACCGGCCCTTCGCCCACGGCGCTCGATGCGGGCGGGGCCACTGCGGCGGGCGCTGGTGGCGCTGCGGGCATTGGGCGAAGGGAACGTTGTTGCGTCGCCTCTTTCTTCAACTCGACGGGCGCCGGCGCGGCCCTGCTCACCTCCCGCGCGGCGGGCTTCTCCGCATTTGCCTTCGGTTCAGCCCGGTCCAACACTGCGGCCCCTTCCGCCCGGGCCGGCGGGGGTGGAGCTGGCTCGCTCTGCTTGGGGGCCGCCGCCTTGGCCGGGACGCTGATGGCCTCGGTTTCGCGCGCTCCCTCCGGCGCCTCCCCGGTGGGTGGCCGGTTCAGCGCCAGCAATGATAGTCCAAAAATTGCCGCCAGCCCCGCCGCCCATCCAACCTGCGGCGAAATCAAATATTTCCGCCACCAAGGAATGGCCCCACGCCCCGCCGCCCTGTAAACCCGCGCCACTTCCCCGTCCAAAATTCGGCGCGTCGCCGGATGCATCTCCGTCGGCGCGGCGCCCCTCCGCGCCGCCGCGTACTGCTTCAGGCGCTCCTCGGCGTTGTTCGGTTCAGTGGCCATCGTTGGTTAGACGGAATATCGGGGCGGAAATCTCCCGTCTCGATTTCCCATCCAGGATTTCCTGCAGTTTATCCAGGCACTTGCTCAAGCGCGAACTCACGGTCTTCGGGTTCATTTCCAGGGCCAATGCGATTTCCTCGTAGCTTAAATCGCCGAAATACCGGAGCTCAATCGTCTCCCGGCACGGCTCGCCCACCTCCCTCAGCGCCGCGTGCAACTCTTCAAACCGCTCCTCCCTCGCAAGGCATTCGTCCGGGCCCGGGGCTGGGCTGGGCGGGTCCAGTTCCCGTCCTGTTTCGGGATGTGGCGCGTGCAACGGGACTGGGGTGGCCCCGCCGCCCCGCTTGCGCGCCCGCCGCCGCTCCGCCCAATCCCTCGCCTTGTTCCCGGCGATCCGGAACAGCCACGTCTGGAACATGCATTGCCCATGGAACGCGCCAAGATTGCGGACCACCGCGAGGAAGGCTTCCTGGGTGACCTCCTCAATGTCCTCCGCGCTGAACCCCGGCGAAAGCTGCGCCACAAACCGCCCGCACGCCGCGTAATGCCGGTCGAACAACTCGGTCCACGCCTCCGCCTCGCCCCGCCGGCACCGCCCCAGCAATTCGGTTTCGCTCCACCCATTCACGCGCGGCCCCGCTATTTCCGGTCCGCCGCGAAAAACGGATCCACCCAAATGTTCCGGTACTCCACGGCGTTCCCATGGTCCTGCAATTTCAGGAATCCCCTCTCCGCGTCGGCCCCCACTGTCCCCTTCTCCACCGCGCCCGCCGGCATCTCGAACTTCTCGATCACCATCGCCCCGTTGTGCACCACCGTCACGGTCGGCCTTTCCTGCCGGGCCGGGTTGCCCTGGACGAAGGTGATGTCATAGGTCTGCCACTGCCCCGGCGGAAGGCACGCGTTGAACTCCGGCGCCTTGAACCCATAAATCCCCCCGCAATCATTGTTTTGCAGCGGGAACAACCCGAAGGAATCGAGCACCTGCACCTCGTATTTGTTC
>CAZSXX010000394.1:0-4285 GCA_964611245.1 uncultured Verrucomicrobiota bacterium
AGGGCGATCCGAATTTCCCCAGCCGCGTTGGGAATGATTTTCTGGACGGACGCGATTTCATCCAGATTGTTGGAGGCGTTGAGGTCCGCCGTCCCCTCATTCGCCCCTGTGACGGTGTAATGGGTCTCGCGGGTGTCCCCGACCCCATTTCTCGAGGCGTAGAAAACGAAGTCGTACTGATTGGCTTCGGAGAGGCCGGTCAGCTTGAAGACAGGGAACACATCCGCGAGGCCGCTGAACGCCTCCGTGTTGCCAAAAAGCGAATCGCGGGTGGCGGTGAGCGGATAAAGGGAACTGAATTCAGTGCCCGCTTCGTTGACCCCGTTGAAGCGTGCCACCATTTGCAGGCTGATTGAAGTCGGAGTCCCCTCGGTGAGGACCAGGTTGGAGAGAGCGCCGCTGTCCGTTTGGCCGACGACAGCGGTGACATTGTTCCAGTAGTTGTCCGGATCGCCGGCGCCGAAGGTGGTCGGGCGTCCCGCCGCGCCAAAATCAAAAAGCAGGCGGGGTTCGCGGAAGGGCTTGAAGTCGACCCGCATGGCGCCGAGGTAAACAAAATGATTGGCGTTGTTGTTATTGGCCGTCGGGGCAAGGGCGATGGTGATTTCGCCGCCCGTAGTGGGACGGATTTCGTTCACCTGAACCGTGTTGTTGATGTTGGCGGAGGCGTTGAGGTCGCCAAAGGCGGTGTTCGCGCCGGTGACGGTGTAGCGGGCTTCGCGGTTGTCCGACACGCCCGCGCGCGAGGCATAAAAGGTGAAGGAATAAATGGAATCGGGATCGAGGCCGGTGAGCTTGAACGCAGGGCGGATGTTCGAGAGGGAATTGAACGTTTCGGTGTTTCCGAACAGCGAATCCTGGGTTGCGGACGTTGGGAAATTGGTGGAGGTCGTTGCGCCGTTGGAATTGGAGGCGTTGAAACGGGAGGTGATGGCGAGGCCCGCGCCGGTTTGTGTCCCGTTCGTGGTGACTAAGCCCGCGAGCGATCCGGTGGGGTTGGAACCAATGGCGGCGGTGATGTTGTTCCAGAAGGGGGAGGGAACCGGCTCAAAAACCAGGGTCGGATTGGCGTCCCCTCCCGCGTCGACGAGGATTCGGCCGCCGCCGGAAATGTCGACCTGGAGGATGCCGAGATAGGTGAAGTGGTTCGCGTTATTGTTGTTGGGACTTGGAGCGAGGGCGACGGTGATGGCGGCCTCGCCGTCCGGCGCGAGCGGAGTGGTCGAGACGGTCGTGGACACGTTGTTGGCGACGTTGAGGTCGCGGATGATTTCGGTGGCGCCGGTGACGGTGTAGCGGGTTTCGCGGTTGTCGGTGACGCCGGTCCTGGAGGCGTAAAACGTGAGGGTGTAGGTTTTGGCCGGATCGAGGCCCGTCAGTTTGAAGATTGGGGTGATGTTCTCGAGGTTCCCAAACAGTTCGGTGTTGCCGAAGAGGGAGTCGCGCGTGGCGCTGACCGGAAAGGAAGCGAAGGCAGTGGTGCCATTGTCATTCGCGCCGTTGAAACGGGAGACCATTTGAAGGGTGATGTCCGTCGGATTTCCGTCGGTCAAAACCAAGTTGGGCACAAAACCTTCATTTTGGGCGCCGACGCTGGCGGGGAGATCGTTCCAATAGACCGTCGGGCCGGACTGGCCGCTGGCGGTCTGGGTGGCGTCCGCGCCGAAGTCAAAGAGGAACCCATCCGCGCGGGAATATGGGGTGGCGGCGATCAAGCCGGCCGCGAGGAAGGCTGCGCCAAGGAGACGGGATGTTGAAGGAGTTGTAGTTGGCATAATGCTTAATGGTCGAGCGGCCAAGATAGCGCCTGTGCAGCTAGGACACAAAAATTTATTCCGGGGCGGGATGTTTCTTGGGGTAGGCTATTTAAGGCTGCGGATTTCGGCGTTGGCGCTGCGCAACCGGGAGGCGAGGACCAGGGTGAGGTTCAAGAGGAGCTTGGCGCGAACGCCGCCCGCGCCTTCCATTTCCAGGCGGTCAAAAGCGGCGAAGGGGAGGCGGAGAAGGGAGACGGGTTTGAGGCTGCGCACGGTGGCGGAGCGGGCGTGCCGATCGACCAAGGCCATTTCGCCGACGCTCATCCCGGCGCAGAGATGGCTGACCATCTGTTCTGGCTCGCCCGGGTTTTCGAGGAACACGCCAACCTCGCCCCGGGTGATGAAGCAGAGGGAGTCGGACATTTCGCCAGCTTGGTAGACGACCTCGCCCGCGGGCAAATGGAGCGGAAGGAGGTGGGCGCTGAGGGCTTTGAGCTCCGCCTCGGAAAAGCCGCGACAGAGTTCGTGGTCCGCGAGGGCGACATCGATATTTCGGTCGGCGGCAAATCCGGCTTTGCGGAGGACGTGGTCTTCGCAGACTTCGAGGGCCTCGTCCCGGGTCCCGGCGAGGATTAGGGATTCCCAGCCGCCACCCTCCAATTGAGCGTGGACGTAATCCCGCAAAGTTGTCTTGTCGTCGATGCCGGTGAGGTAGACGCGAATTTTCCGCCGGGTCAGCAGGGAATGGAACTCGAGGACCAGGCGGCAAGCCGCGCGATCGAGGTCGATCACGCGGTCGAAATCGATGATGACATGCGTGGCTTGGGCGCATTCGTTGAGGATGGTGCGGAGGGCCAGTTCGAGGGAGGCGAAGACGAGGCGGCCCCTCAATTCGTAGAGTCGGATGGAATGGCCGTCGGCATGAAGGAGGGAGAGTTCGTGGGCGGTGCGGACGCGGCGACTGCGGCGGTCCTTTCCGCTGTAGGAGCCGCGCAAGGCTGGGGTGACGACACGGTTGGTGTTGAAAAGGTGTAGGCCGAAGTCGCCGGAGAGGTCGCTGCAGGCGCGAATCCCCCGGACGCTGTTGCCCTTGGAATCGAGGAGGGGGGAGAAAACGCCGATGCCGACCTGGCCGGGCAGGACGGCGAGGATGCCGCCCGCGACGCCGCTTTTGGCGGGCAGGCCGATGTTGAAGATCCATTCGCCGGCGAAATCGTACATGCCGCAGGTGCTCATGATGCTGAGGAGGCGGCTCACGTTGTGGGCCCGGAACACGCGCTGTCCGGTGACGGGGTTGACGCCCCCATTGGCGAGGGTGGCAGCCATGACGGCCAAGTCCGCGCAGGTGACGGAGATGGAACATTGGCGGAAGTACAAATCGAGGGGCTCTTCGGGGTCGCCCTCGAGCACGTCGAAATTGCGGAGGAGGTGGGCGATGGCCCGGTTTCGATGGCCGGTGTCACGTTCGGAACGGTACACTTCCTCATCGACCGAGAGCGGGCGGCCGGCGAGGGCGCTGAACGTATCGAGCAGGCAGGCTTGGCGTTCGGCCGCGGTCCGCCCGGGAACAAAACTGGTGGTGGCGATGGCTCCGGCATTGATCATCGGATTGAGGGGGCGGCCGGTGCGGGGGTCGAGGCTGATGGAGTTGAAGGCTTCGCCGGAGGGCTCGACGCCGACGCGGGTGAGGACTTTTTTGAGGCCCCATTTTTCCATGGCGAGGCCGAAAACGATGGGTTTGGAAATGGATTGGATGGTGAAGGGGACCCGGGAGTCGCCGACTTCGTAAACTTGTCCGTCGACGGTGGCGAGGGAGACGGCGAACCAGTTGGGGTTGGCGCGGCCGAGTTCGGGGATGTAGGTGGCCACTGCGCCTTCGTCGAGCCTGGCGTATTTGTCCCGAAGGTGCTGGAGATACTCGTGGATCGGGGAAGGGGACGGGCCATCAGCGCTCAACATGGGCCGATTTACCCCAATGCCGATTGAAACGGCAAGCGCGTGGGGGTTGGGCATCCATGAATTATTTTCGTGATTTCCCGCAGGCAGGTCGATGGATGCGGGAAACGCCCGGAATGATTGGAGCGCGATGGGCTATAAACGGGACATGAGCAGTTCGCGCTGGTAGGTGAGTTCTTTGGGCATGGTGTGGTAGAGGTTCACGAAGAGTTCGTCCTGGAGGATGATTTCGCGTTTCCATTCGTTGGTGTCGATGCGCTGGACTTGCTCGAATTCGGGGACGCCGAAGTTGGGGAGGCCCTCAAGGTCGAAGTCGCCGGCGAAAGGCATCCAGCCGAGGATGGTTTCGCGGGCGCGGACACGGCCCCGGCAGCGGTCGATGATCCAGCGGAGGACGCGCATGTTCTCGCCGAAGCCGGGCCAGGCGATTTCACCTTTTTCGTTCTGGCGGAACCAGTTGACGTGGAAGATGCGGGGGAGAAGGTCGATGTGGCGGCGCATGGTGAGCCAGTGGCGGAAGTAGTGGCCCATGTCGTAGCCGCAGAAGGGGAGCATGGCCATGGGGTCGCGGC
>CAZSXX010000395.1:0-4254 GCA_964611245.1 uncultured Verrucomicrobiota bacterium
TTCGCGATAGACGGTGGTGTTGGTGGCGACCTGGTAGCCGAGGATTTTGGCCATTTTGATGGCTTCGACGCATTCCTTGAAGACGCCCTCGCGCTCGACGATCAGGTCATGGGTGTATTCCAGCCCATCGACATGGACGTTCCAATACATCCATTTGCTGGGGGAGATCACGACCGTTTTGTCGGTTTTGGCGGCGCGGATGGCGTCGGCCTCCTTCGGGGTGACGAGCTTTTCCTCGAGCAATTTTGCGACGAGGGGTTCGCGGTTGGGGGTGAAATCCTTGGCGAGGTAATCGCGCATTTTTTTGCGCATGAACATGCCGTTGGTGCAGATGTAAACGATGCGCTCCTGGGCGAGGAGGCCGGAGACCAACTCTTCGATTTTGGGGTAGATGAGGGGCTCGCCGCCGCAGATGGAGACCATGGGGGCATCGCATTCGACGGCGCTGCCGAGGCAATCCTCGAGGCTCATCATGTCCTTGAGGCTGGTGGAGTATTCGCGAATACGCCCGCAGCCGGTGCACGTCAAATTGCACGTATGGAGAGGCTCCAATTGGAGCACCATGGCGAATTTGGGCGTGCGCTTGAGCTTGTGTTTAATGATGTGCCGGGCGATTTTCGCCGTCAGCGCAAGTGGAAAGCGCATAGATTAGTCAACAACCGCGAGCGTATGGACCGAATTGGTGGAAGCGGGCGGCTTCACCTGGCCGAGACCGGGCAGGAAGAAGGACGCGGGCGAAATGCTGTGGGAACCGTTGATTCCGCCGCAGCCAAGGGCCGCGAAAAGAAACAAGCCGGCCATGGCAGACCGGATCAATTTCCAATTCACATTCACTTTAGCAGTATGCGGCGAGGGCAAAATGCGCGCAACACTTAAAACACCGGTGTTGGGCGGGGGTTGTGGCCGGTTTGCACGCAAGACATTCGTGGTTTTGGCGTGGGGATTTTGGGCCATTAGTGGACTGCTCTCCGCGCAAGAAACCGGGGCGGCCTCCAATTTTGTGGCGCAAGCGGAAGCGGCCCACCGGGCGGCCCAGGCGGTCCGCGCCACGAATGCGAATGACCTGAAGACGTTGATTGATGTCGCGCGGACGGCGTTTGATTACGCGGATTTGGCGGGGAATGACACGCTGCGGGAATCGATCGCGCTGGCGGGGATCGCTTCGGCGCGGGAGGCGGTGGCGCAGAACCCGAGTTCGGCTGGGGGCAACTACTATTTGGCGCTGACCCTCGGGCAGTTGGCCCGGACGAAAATGTTGGGGGCGCTCAAAATCCTGACGGAGATGGAACAGTCCCTGAAGCGGGTGATCATGCTGGACCCGAAATTCGACCACGCGGGCGGGCACCGCACGATTGGGATTTTGTATTTGGAGGCTCCCGGATGGCCAACGAGCATTGGGAACAGGAACAAGGCGCGTTTTCATCTTTCGGAAGCGTTGGCGCTGGCGCCTGAATTCCCGGACAACCATCTTTCGATGATGGAAGCCCTGGCCAAGTGGCACGAGTGGAAGCCGTTGCGGGAAAGGATGGCCGCGTATGAGGCGGGGCTGCCGGCGGCGAAGGCCAAGTTCACGGGAGCGGACTGGGACTATGAGTGGTTTGACTGGAATCGCCGGTTTAAAAGCATTCAGACCAAAGCGAGGAGCCATGAGTGACCGGTTCGCGCCGAAGCCGGTGACGCTGGTGGGGACTGCGGTGAGGTTGGAGCCGTTGGGGCGGCGGCACGCGGCTGATCTTTTCAGCGCGGGGGCGGATCCAGCGATCTGGACGCACATGCCGATGGGGGGATTTGCGGGCCTCGCGGCGGTGGAGTTATGGATCGATCGGTCCATTGCGGCGATGGAGGGCGGCTCTGACCTGCCGTTTGCGATCATTGAGCAGGGCAATGGGCGGGCGGTTGGATCGAGCCGTTATATGGACATTCGCCGGGAGCATCGTGGGCTTGAGATTGGGTGGACATGGCTGGCGCCGGAGGCACAACGGACGCGGGTCAACACGGAGGCGAAATTCCTGTTGTTGGAGCACGCTTTTGAGGGGTTGGGGGCGGTGCGGGTGCAGTTGAAGACCGATGGGCGGAATGTGCGGTCGCAGCGGGCGATTGAACGGATTGGGGCGGTGCGGGAGGGGGTGTTGCGCCGCCACATGGTGATGTGGAACGGGTTTGTGCGGGACACGGTTTACTACAGCGTGCTGGACCGCGAGTGGCCGCAGGTCAAGGAACGGTTGCTGGCGAGGCTGGCGGGAGAATGAAGGGGAATCAGCCGTTCTCCGCGGCGAGGCGGCGGAGGTAATCGAAGGAATAGAGGCCGGTGTTGTGGCCGTCCGCCCAATGGGGCTGGACTGCGTAGCCGCCGACATGGCTGAGACGGAGGATTTGGAAGGCGATGGGGGTGAGGGGCTTGGGAGGGGCTTTGTAAACGTTTCCCATGATGTCACGCTCGCCATTGCAGCCGGCGCAGGGGCAAAAGCGGCGGAGTTTTTCGAGGGGGATAAAGTTTTCCGCGCCGTCGTCCCACTTGGCGGCGAGTTCGGACCCGATCACTTGGATGTCAACGAGCTTCAACGTTATTTGTTGATGCGCATGCCGATTTTTTCGAGCTCCTTGATGTTGCCGCCCTTGCTTGCGCCGGAGAGGGGGTTGCCCTTGAGGTAGACGCGGAGGAAAGGGGCGAAACGGCTTTCGGTGTCTTTGCGGGCCATTTCGACGAGGGGCATGAGGTCCTTGATTTTGTTGCGCTCGAGGTAGAGGGAGTAAAGGCCGTTGAGGCCGACGAGGGGTTTCAGGTCGGCGATTTCGTTGTCGCTGAGGGAGAGGGAGCTGAGGAAGCGGAGTTTGCTGATGCCGTCGATGGATTGGAGTTTGTTTCCGTCGGCGTAAAGGGTGGCCAAGCGGGCGAGGGAAAAGGCGGGGGAGAGGTCGGTGACCTGGTTATGGGAGACGTAAATTGAGGCCATGTTGGTGCAGTTGGCCAAGGCGTCGATCTTGCGGACTTTATTGTGGGACAGCTCGACGTATTGGAGCGATTTCATGTCGCCCAGAGGGGAAATGTCCTCGATGTCGTTGTGCTTGAGGACGAGGAACTGCACGAGCTTGAGGGACCGCAGGGGGGTGAGGTCGGAGATTTTGTTGGTGGCCAGCTCGAGGGAGGCGAGGCTGACGCATTTTTCGAGGCCGGCGAGGTTGGTGATGCCTGCGCCGTCGGCCTTGATGGTGGAGAGGGAGGAGACATCGGCCTCGACGAGGGGCTTGTCGTTGTCGCGCTTTTCAAAGACGTGCTTGCGGACGGCTTTTTCGAGGTTTTTGTCGGCGAACAGGGGGGCCTCCTCGGCGCGGGCGGGGAGGAGGGCGAAAAGGCAGAGGGAGGCGAGGAGGGTCAGCGCTTTCATAAAATTCATTTCCAGGTGAATTCGCTCAGGTCGAGGTGCCAGGTGGAGCCGTCGGAGACGCGGACGCCTTTTTTCTCCTGCTTGTAGGAGATTTTTTCGAGGTCGACGTTCGGAGGGATGATGTTGACGAGGAGGTCGCCGGAGATGATGGAGATGAGGCGGGTGCGGAGCTCGGGGCGGCGGATGTATTGGAACTTGACGGTGTCGACGGTGAAGACGTGGCCGACGACGCGGGCGACGCCGTTTTCGTAGGCTTCGACGGTGCCGATGAAGTGGCGGTGCTGGTCCTTTTCGTAATGGCGCCGGTGGATGACGTGGATTTTTTCGCCGCTTCGCAGAATCATAGGCTTGTTTCGATCAATGACTTAAGGGAAAGAGGGGGCTGGAAGTCAATCGCTTTTGCTCGCTGTTTTTGGTTTGCGCGGGGGAGGGGCGGGGTGGTCGGTTGAAATGAGTTCGTGGGCGCGCTTTTCCATCTCCTCGGCGATGGCGGCGGTGGCGCAGCTCATTTTGCCGTGCCAGAGGAGGCCGAAGTCAACTTGGGGAAAATCCTCGAGGAGGAGGGCGCGGACGCCGGGACGGAGTTTGCCGTGGGGAACGTGGGCACCGAGGCCGATGCCGTAGCCTTCGGAGACGTAGATTTGGATGAGTTCGAGGGAGGTGAGCTCCATGCTGGGGTACCATTCGAGGCCCTTTTTGGCGAGGGTTTGCTGGAAGATCTTGGTCATGGATTCGTCGGCGGGCATGGAGAGGAGGTCGTAGGGGATGCGGTCGTTTTGCCAGAGTTCGTCGGGGGACTTGATTTTGATTTTGTCGGGGATGAAAAGGACGAGGGGGAGGCGGATGACGCTGCGGGAGTTGATGCCGG
>CAZSXX010000396.1:0-4231 GCA_964611245.1 uncultured Verrucomicrobiota bacterium
CGAAACCTTGGGAGCAACCAGACCCCGCTCCCCCCGGCTGGACCACTCAGGGCGACCCGTGCTTTGGGATGCGAGACGGCCTGCTCGCGCTGGGGGCCAGACTGGCGACCGATGGCGATGCGACCCCGGAGGGGCACCGGCGCGTCCGGGTTTACTACATGCTCGCCGACGTTGGACTGGACGGAAAGCCATTGGCGGACAAACTCTCGCCGCATTTCACCCGGCAGGAGCGGTCCGGAGCGTGGACCGAAAAAAGCGGACCCTACCCGCCAGCCACCATCCCATCGAACCGCGAAATTTCCGGCATGGAATTTTGTTGCGAAATGTTCCTGCCGCTTGGGCTCGACGTTGACGCGCCTTGAGCGAGAACCTGCACCGGCGGCACCTGAGCCAAAGCCAAAAGGCCGTTGTCGCGTTGGACGTTTTGCCTTGGTTTGAAAAGGAGGCGAAGGAACGGAAGCGCGAACTTTCCGGCACCCGCTCAAACCCAAGCCGAGACGACGGGGATGATGAATTGTTCAGCGACCCAGAGCCGGAACCAGAACCGGATGAGGTTGTGCAATTAGTTGCACAACCTGCCAACGGCAAAGCCCGCGACCAAGCCGCGCCTTGACCTCGCCGCGAATAATCGTTGAACCTTGGGCATCCTAGAGCGTCGGATTTTGGCAAAGAAAAGCCCCGACCAGTGAAGGCCGGGGCGTGTTCAACTGCGGTCCCTGTTTCTTCAGCGATATTTTTGGAATTGCTCGGAAATCCGTTCAAGTTCCGTCCGCAACTTTGGGTCGCTTTCATTGACCGCCGCCCACTCCCAAAAATTGGCTCGTTCTTTTTGGTTCATTTGTTTGTAATACCTGTTCATGAGTTTTGCCGTATCCGATAGCTCTGGCGGCGGGGACAGCAGTTTATATGCTTCGTTCAAATCGGCAACGCTTGCCGATTTCACCTGTGCGCGGTTTTTATAAAGGCGAATGTAATTTCGCGCCGTGCGTTCAGCGAATCCGACATTTTCCGTCAACCAAGGCAGCCACTTGCCATGCTTTAACGATTCGCGCACGCCTACAAGCAACTCGCCAATCTCCATCGCCCTTTCCAGTGTCGCTTTCGCAGCAAGCATGTTTTCCGTGTGTAGCTGCCGGATTCTGTGGGCGGTTTCTGTGGTTTGTAATTGCATAAGGTGAAAGAGGGGACCGCCCTGAAACCAGAGCGGCCCCGGTTGCTATCGCCAATATTCGCCGTAGCTCAAAAGCAGCGCAACGAATATCAGCTTGGTTTGTGTCGCGCGGTTCATCAGGCCGCTTTGAATGTTTTGTAGGCGGGGAAGTTGCTGGGGAGCGGATGGTCCGCTTTGTTGGCGATCGTCATCCCGAAATCTCTGGCGAGGCCTTCCACGATATGCTCGACGGTCAGGCCATGCCGCTTGGCCGCGAACGCGAGGCCGCTCCATTCCATGACATCGCACTTTACCGGCACCGTCACCGTCATTTCTCCGGGATGGGATGGCATCGCATCCAACCATTTCAGGAACGCATCGCCTTCCTTATCGGCTGACGGTGCGCTCGAGGCTTCGGGGATCTCAACGAGCGCGAATTGAGGCGCGGTTGAGGCTTCGGACTTCTGAACTTTCTTTGCTGGTTTCTTCATACAAACGAAAGCGCTGTGTCCGGAAGGCTTCAACCTTATTCCCCCGGCTATCACACCGAGGGTATCCAAACACAGCGCTTGCTTGTCGTGTTGTTACTTTCGCCACCGGGGTGATTATTCCCGGTTTAACAATCGGCGGCTCCCGTTGAAGCGGGAACTGATGCGACCCTACGCCTGCCAGAATTGGGTGCAAGGAAGAAAAAAAGATGATGGGCGAATTCAACCAAAAACACCCTGCCAGCAACCACGCAAACCAAGCAAACCACGCCTGAGGGTGTTATGACTTTGTTATGACTTTCGGGGGTTTTCGGACCCTGTTTGAGTGAAAAACCCTTTATTTTCAGGGGTTTTTGAAGTGGTGGCTGGGGGCGGAATCGAACCGCCGACACAAGGATTTTCAGTCCTCTGCTCTACCGACTGAGCTACCCAGCCTTTCTGGAAAGGCCCCGGATTGAATCGGTCTTTCCTGCCTTTGGCAAGCGCCATTATTCCTACATCCCATTTCCGCGATTGTCACGGACGAAACCCTCACTTTTGCAGCGCCGACGGCGTGTAGGTCAGCCGGAAGAGCGACCGCACAAACTTGTCGACCGGGTCCGCGAGCAAATCCTGTGGCGCCCCATCCCCATCCGACATCACCTTGCTTTTCGCCTGCACGGTGGTGCTCCGCACCGTTTCCCCACTGTCCGCCGCGATCAATTCCACTTTCAGATCCAGCTTGTCCCGCACCGCCGTCCATTCCGTCGGCCGGTCCTGCCACTTCAAAATCGTCGAAAACGCCACATATTCACACCCCAAGGCCCGCGCCCGGTGAATGCATTCCTCCCGCGTCTCCGGAATCCGCGCCGTGATCACCCCTTTGGTCTGCCGCTTGAACGCCGCCTCCACCGCCAGCATCGTCCGCCGCCCCGATGACGCGACCGTGTCCTTCTTGTCCATCGCGTCCTCGGGCATCGAGACATAAACGCGGGTGTTCGACCGCAGCGGAGCCGCGCCCGGCTGGGCCTCCGTCGTCGTTTGGTTGTAGGTGTTCTGGCAGCCAATGCCCGCCGCCAGGATCAAACTGAAGATCAAAATGGATCGAATCGTAAGCACGCTCCCCTAATTACGCCCGATTCACGATTTGCACAACGCCGGTTCGCGTCCCTGTTTCTTTTTGCCCATCGTGAACTGAATTTCAAATGGCGAAAGCTCCTTGCATCAGCTCCCACGGCCAAACTGACCCGGCGGAAAAATCCTTCAATTTCATCCTGTCGCCCCGGTTATGAATTGATTTCATGCTCGCCCCAAAAACTCCGCTTCGCCAATGGCGCCCCCGCTGCTCAACCACACCCGTGATCTGGCCGCATATTTTCAACCGATGTCCCCGGTGATTTCAACTTTGCCAAGCCCACCGCCCGTGCCGTTCGTTCCGGAGAACGCTCCGTTCAACCCGGACCAACGGGCATGGATCAACGGCTACCTCGCCGGGCTCTTTTCCGATGCCCGGGGGACGGTGGGCGCTCCGCTTCCGCATCCTCCGGCCAAGGCGGTCCTTCCGCTGCTCATCGTCTTCGGAAGCCAAACCGGAACGGCCGAAAACCTTTCCCGCCGCCTCTCGGCCAAATGCCCCGAAAAGGGCTTTGCCCCACGTGTGATCGACGCCAGCGCGGTCCACCTCGAAGACTTGGCCAAAACCGAACGCCTGCTCTTGGTGACCAGCACCTGGGGAGACGGCGACCCGCCAGACAACGCCCAAGCCCTTTGGGCCGCCCTCGAGTCGGATTCAGCCCCCCGATTGGACGGCCTGTTCTACTCCGTGCTCGCGCTTGGTGACCGGAATTACTCCGATTTCTGCGGCGCCGGAAAAAAATTCGACGAGCGCCTCGCCGCCTTGGGCGCAAAACGGGTCTGTCCCCGAGCCGAGTGCGACACAGATTACGAAACCGTTGCGGCGGAGTGGTTTTCCAAAGCCCTTGGCGCATTTCCCGCCTCCACCTTGGAAGCGCCGCAGAGTCCAGAGCCAGTCGCGCTGGCCTCCTCCGGGAAAAGCGACTCCAGTCCGCCGGTTCGCCACGACCGCAAGAACCCCTTTCGGGCCAAATTGATTGCCACTCGCCGCCTCAATCGACCCGATTCGGCCAAGGAAACGCTTCACGTAGAGATTTCATTGGCAGGTTCCGGGTTGACCTACTTTGCCGGTGACGCGCTGGGGGTCGTGCCCACGAATTGCCCGACTTTAGTTTCCGAGCTTCTCGACCTTCTCGGTTGCGATGGTGAAGAGGCCGTGCCGGACGCGGACGACGCAGAAAGTTCGCTCCGGCACGCGCTTCAACACAGCTACCAAGTGACACAGCCCACGCTCGCGTTCCTCCAGGAAATCGCGGCCCGCTCCCCGGCCTCCTGCGCGGATTGGGCCCCGCTCCTCGCGCCGGAGCGGAAGGCCGACTTCGAGAAATTCCTGCACGGCCGCGAAGTGATCGACTTTTTGAAGCCATGCCGGGGGGCGGGCTTGGCCCCCGGGGAATTCGTGAAGCTCCTGCGCAAGCTCCAACCCCGCCTTTATTCGATCTCATCGAGCCCCAAAGCCCATCCCGGGGAGGTTCATCTC
>CAZSXX010000397.1:0-4209 GCA_964611245.1 uncultured Verrucomicrobiota bacterium
GGGCCGAACTTGATTCTCGCGGACGAACCCACCGCCGCGCTCGACAGCCAGCGCGGCCGCCAGGTCATGGAACTGTTCCGCAAGGTTGCCCATGAACGCGGCGCCGGCGTGCTGGTCGTCACCCACGACCAGCGTGCGTTGGACGTCTTTGACCGGACGCTCGAAATGGAGGATGGCCGGTTGCTCGACGGGCCTCCCGCGGACGCGGCCAATCCAACCTCAACGGTTCAACCCAAATGACCCTGCCTGCCATCGGCGACAGGCCACTGCCGGAAGCGCCCACTTGGAGGGAATGACGGATTATGAAACGAATCGCAACCGCCCCCTTGACCCTCCCCGTGGTGGCGATGCCGTGGACGCCTTCCGTGGGCAATGCGCGACAAGGTGGACGCGGGAAAACTCTGGCCCCGGAGGCCAGGGAGGCGCTGATCGAGGCGCTGGCCGGTCCCGGTGGCGAATATGCCGCGCGCGCCCTGTGTTCCGCCATCTCCACGAGGTTCGGCGGGGTGCGGCCCTGCGTGAACATCCGCCAGGCCGGCTCCCGCCACTTTGCGGCGTTGGAGCGGCAGTTGGAAAAATACGGGGTCCCGCTCCCGGCGAAGGCTTGCGCCGGCAAAGTCAAGGCGCCGGAGAGCCTGCTGGCGGGCGCCCAGGAGGGGGTCAAAGCCGAGGAGGGGAACATCGCGCTTTACGGCCGGCCTCTGGTGAAGGTCAAGGATTGTCCCGACTTGGCGCGGGTGTTGCAGAATCCTCAGCGCGCGTCGCGCGACAATCATTTCCCTGCGATCAGGGCGGCCAGCAAGCCGGGCGCGCCCCACGCCGGACAGGGCTCGGGGGCGGTCGATGCGGACGAATTCCTGCGGTCGTTCGGTTCGGCGGGTGCGGAGGGGCGGAGCCGCGTGGGCAAGGCCGCGCAGGCGATGCGCGTCGGGAATTGCGGCGCGGCGGTCGTCATCGTCCAAAAACTGCTTTCCGGGGGGAGCCTCACGCCAAAACAAAAAAGGCTGGTCACAGGGCTGGTGGCGAAACTTCAGGAGGCGAATCCGTGAGTTTTCTGCCTTGCTTCGGGCGCAAGCCTTCCGGATGTTCCGGTCGAACCCTGTCAAGAAATCGATGAACGCATGCCCTCCCCCGAAAGCGTCGCCCGGCGCCGCGTGGGTGGCCGAGGTGTTCAGGCCCGTGCCGGATCCGGCGCCGTCCTTCGGCGCCAACGCCCGCCGCGCGGAACGCTCCGTCCCGGGATTTTTTGGAACCAAACGGAAACTGGAAAGGACACACCATGTATCTGAAACGCTACTTCGTCAAAGGCCTCGCCCACGCCAGCTACCTGTTCGGCGCGGACGGCGGGGCCGCCATTGTGGACCCCAAGCGCGATGTGGATGATTACCTCGCCGACGCGGAGGCGCAGGGCCTGAAAATTGTCGCCATCTTCAACTCCCATCCCCACGCCGATTTCGCGAGCGGTTTTCCCGAACTGGCCGCGCGCGCCGGCGCCAGGCTCTACACCTCGCGCTTCGCGCCCGTGAAGTACGCGCGGGTCGCCGCGCGCGGCGCCCAGCGCGTCAAGGTCGGCTCGCTCGAGGTCGAAATCCTCGAGACGCCCGGCCATTCGCCCGACAGCCTGAGCTTTCTGGTGCGCGAGGGCGGCCAGCCCGTCCTCGTTTTCACCGGCGACCTGCTCTTCGTGGACGACGTGGGCCGGCCCGACCTGCGCAACGCCGATTCCGACCCGCGGAAGCTGGCCGACGCGCTCTACGATTCGCTCTTCGGCAAAATCCTCTCCCTCCCCGACGGCGTGAAGGTGTATCCCGCGCACGGCGCCGGGTCTTTGTGCGGGCGCGCGCTCGGCTCCGCGCCGTTCACCACAGTGGGCAGGCAGAAGCGGCGGAACTGGGCCGCCCAAATCAAGGACCGTTCCGAGTTCGTGGGGCGGATGCTCAAGGACCTGCCCGACCGGCCGGCCTATTTCAGCTTTGCCGTCGGCGTGAACTTGCGCGGCGCGCCGCACTTCGGCGAATTGCCGCCGCTTCGCCCCCTGACCGTGGCCGGCCTGGGGAAAGCCGCCGCGTCCGGCGCCGTGGTGATCGACACCCGCGGGCCGCGTTCATTTGGCGCGGGCCACTTCCCGGGCAGCCTGAACATCGGCCTCGGCAGCCCGATGTTCTCGACGTGGGTGGGCTTTTTCGTGCCCGGCGATTCCCAAATCGTCCTCGGCCTCGGCCCCGCGGCCAACGCCGCCAAGGCCCGGCTCGAACTGGCGCGCATCGGCTTTGACAACGTGCTGGGCTTCATCCGAGCCGGTTCGCTCTCCGGGACACGGAGGCTCCCACAGGTCAAGGTGTGCGACCTGAAGGCCGGATTGAAGCGCGGCGGCGCGCCGCTCGTTCTGGACGTGCGCACCCCCGGGGAATGGAAGGAAAGCCATGTCGGCGGCGCGCGGCATTTGCCCCTGCCCGCCCTGCCCAGCCGGTTGGCTGAATTGCCAAAGGACAGGCCCCTGGCTGTGGTCTGCGGCAGCGGCTACCGCAGCTCCATCGCCGCGAGCCTGCTGCTTCGCGCCGGCCACACCCACGTGGCCAACGTGGTGGGCGGCATGGCCGCCTACTCCGAAACGAAGTGCACCGGCATGGCGCCGGCGGATTTGGTTTTCGCCGGCCAAGGAGTATGAGCGGCGCCGCGTTCCAACACCTCGCCGCAACCGCCCCATCGGCCATCCTTCCGCCAGGGGCCAGGGACGGATACCCCGACAAATCGCAAAACACGGGGTGCGGCATCGCCACGCGCATGGGACTGGATCGGACCTCCATTCTCGCCCTCCAATCCGTCGGCGGCGCGATGGGCAACATGGTCGCCATCCACAACATCGTCGCCGTCTGCTCCGTCCTCGGCCTGGGCAACCAAGAGGGGGCCATCCTCAAAAGGACTGTCGGGCCAATGTTGGTCTACGGCTTGGTCGCGGCCGCCATGGCGCTCCTCCTGCGCCTCGCCGGACATCCTTGAGGGGGCCTCCAAGAAACCAGGGGTCAACATCCACCATTCCGGACCGATTTCCCGCCCAGGATTGCATGCCTAAAACTATCCGTCCCACGGGCGGGAGCGGAAAGGTGGGTCAAGCAGGGGCGGCCATCGCAACCGTTTTGCCCCCCCACGGAGTGGTCCGATAAAATCAATCTACCCATTTCTTCCGCCCATTTTTTCCATCGCCCACACTGACTTGAATAACACTCGCCATTCGCCAGCTTCATAAGTAATTTCAGCCCTTCGCTCCCACTTCCGCCGGTCGCACGGCGAAGGGTAATATGAAATCGAGATTTCCAGTCCTGGATGCCGCGCGCTTTTGCGTGTTTTTCGCCGCGATCCTTTTCACTCCAGGCGCCCGCGCCGCCGACCAATCGCGCCCCGTCCTCGATCTCGATGGCCAAACCGGCTACGTCGAATTGCCCCCCAAAGTTTTTGAGACGATCCGCCAGGCCACGGTCGAAGGCTGGATCAAGTGGCGGGTCAATGCGCAATACGTGCGTTTCTGGGACTACGGGCGGGCCAATGACACGCTGCATGTCACGCAGCAGCAAAGCCAGGCGAATAAGTTCACGCTCTCTTTCCACAGTCCGTCGGGAAGCGGGGCCATCGATTCGCCGCTTCCGCTTCGCCTCGGGCGCTGGTCGCACCTGGCTGTGGTCACCGGTCCCGGCGGGCAAAAACTGTACGTGGACGGGGAATTGGTCGGGGCGAACCCTGCGAGGGAGGAAAGCTTCGCCTCGGTGACGCCCGGGGGCGCCGCGCGCCTGGGGCGGGATTGCTGGAGCGGCAACGATTTTACCCGCGGGCAAATGGCGGAGGTGCGCGTTTGGGAAACGCAGCGGACCGCGCGGGAGATTCGCGGCAATATGTTCCGCGCGATGGCCGGGAACGAACCGGGGTTGCGGGCGCTTTGGAATTTTGCCGACCCGCTCCAGCCGGCGCGCGATGCGACGACGAATCGTTTCGACGGCGAACTCAAGGGCGCGGCGCGAATCGTCCAGGAACAACTTCCCGCCGAGCGTGACCACGTTTTTCCCTTGCTCATCAAGATGACCGTGCGGGACGAGGCTGGGCTTCCCGCTCCCGGCGCCAGGGTCGTCAGCAATTCTTCGCAGCCGGGCGGCGGCGAACTTCGCTCGGATCAACTCGTCGAGGTGGAGCAATGGTTTTATACCGTCGACGAAGCGG
>CAZSXX010000398.1:0-4176 GCA_964611245.1 uncultured Verrucomicrobiota bacterium
ACATCGGAGCGGACCTGATGAAGATCGTGTTCCAGCTCCCGGAGGATGACCCGAAGAATCCCGGCGTGATCGCGGACTGCACGGGCGACAACGCGGGGGACAGCGTGGGGCCGACGGCGGACGGGTTTGAGACGTATGGCGTGACGGGCGTGGCGCTGGTGACCTTCCTCGCGCTGGCGTTGGCGGCGGCGCCGCTGCAGGAGATTTGCGCGCAATTGATCGTGTGGCTGTTCGTCATGCGCGCGCTGATGGTGGTGACCTCGGTGTTCTCCTATGTGGCGAACGGAGCGATCAGCCAGAGCCGGTTCGGGGCGGCGAAGGATTTTGACCTGGAGTCGCCCCTGACGTCGCTGGTTTGGATCACATCCATCGTTTCGATCGTCGTGACCTACATCGCAAGCTACGCCCTGCTGGGGAGCCTTGATAAATATCCCGGCCTCTGGTGGATACTCTCCTCGATCATCAGCTGCGGAACGATCGCGGGGGCGTTGATCCCGGAATTCACAAAGGTGTTCACCAGCACGACGTCGCGCCATGTGCGGGAAGTGGTCAACGCGTCGTCGCACGGCGGGGCGTCGCTCAACATCCTCTCCGGTTTCGTGGCCGGAAATTTTTCGGCCTTTTGGAAAGGTTTGGTGATCCTGGTCCTCATGTTGATCAGCTACGCCATTTCCAAGCACGAGTCGCTGATGGGATTGATGCCGGCGGAATACTCGTTCGCGGCGCCGATTTTCGCGTTCGGGCTGGTGGCCTTCGGGTTTCTGGGGATGGGGCCCGTGACGATCGCGGTGGACAGCTTCGGGCCCGTGACGGACAACGCGCAGTCGGTTTATGAACTGAGCCAGATCGAGCAACTGCCGAACATCAAATCCGAGATCCAGCGGGATTTTGGCTTCGAACCGGATTTTGAGAACGCCAAATACCAACTCGAGAAGGGGGATGGAGCGGGCAACACATTCAAGGCCACGGCCAAGCCGGTGCTGATTGGAACTGCGGTGGTCGGGGCCACGACGATGATTTTCGGAATCATCATGCTGCTGGAGAACATCCCGGCGTTCAAAGGGGTTCAGGCGCGGCTGAGTCTGGTGCAGCCGGAGGTGATCCTTGGGTTGCTGATGGGGGGGAGCGTCATTTATTGGTTCACCGGGGCCTCATGCCAGGCGGTCGTGACCGGGGCGTACCGCGCCGTGGTCTTCATCAAGGAGAACATCAAGCTCGACACCGGAAAGGCGTCGATCGAGGACAGCAAGGAGGTCGTGAAGATCTGCACGATCTACGCGCAAAAGGGGATGATCAACATATTCATCGTGATCTTCTGCATGGCCTTGGCGTTGCCCTTTTTCGACCCTTATTTCTTCATTGCATACTTGGTGGCGATCGCGTTTTTCGGGCTGTTCCAGGCGATCTTCATGGCCAACGCGGGGGGCGCATGGGACAACGCCAAAAAAATCGTGGAGGTCGACATGCGGATGAAAAACACGCCGCTCCACGCGGCGACGGTGGTTGGCGACACGGTGGGCGACCCGTTCAAGGACACGTCCTCGGTTTCGTTGAACCCGGTGATCAAATTCACGACACTGTTCGGGCTGCTGGCCGTGGAGATCGCGGTCACGATGACGCACCGGCCAACGAAGCTGGCGATTGGCGTGATCTTCCTCACCATCGCGTTGATCTTTGTCTATCGATCCTTCTACAACATGCGCATCCCGTCGCAGAAGACGGGGGCGGAGGGGACGTTGGTGATCGGCGAGGGCGGTTCCGCGAACCCGTAGCCAATCGTCATTCCCCGGGGTCGAGAAATTCCCGAAGGGCCCGGCGGTCGCGCTTGGTGGGCCGTCCGGCGCCGGGCTCGCGTTTCAACTGGCTGGCGCGGGCCTGCATCTGCTTGAGGAATTCAGAGGCGGGCGTGAGATCCTCGAACGCTTCGGCGGCGCATTTGGCTCCCACGCGTTTTTCAAGGAGTGCGGTGACCTTGATCGTGCGGGTGAAGCCGGTCTGCTTGATTTCGTAAACATCCCCGATTTTCACCTCGCGGGACGGCTTGACGGGCTGTTGATTCTGGAGGACATGGCCACCGCGAATTGCTTCGGTGGCGAGGGAACGGGTCTTGTAGAAGCGGATGGCCCAAAGGAATTTGTCCAGTCGCGGGGCCTCTTGGGAAGGGTTGGTGGTCGGCGGCTGCAAACAGGTCACTTGGTGGGAATCTCGC
Source organism: uncultured Verrucomicrobiota bacterium (assembly GCA_964611245.1). GTDB lineage: Bacteria > Verrucomicrobiota > Verrucomicrobiia > Limisphaerales > SXQI01 > CAZSXX01. Next base: position 2,210 of record CAZSXX010000398.1, read on the forward strand.
GGAGCGCAATGTCCTGCCCGACGTGGGCTGGCTTGCGCTTGAATTTGGCGGCGAGGTCGCTGAGGGCCGTGTAGACGACCGGGATGATGACGAGGGTCAGAAAAGTGCTTGTCAGCATCCCGCCGACGACCGCCATGCCCATGGGACGGCGGCTTTCGGCGCCAGCTCCGAAGCCGATGGCGATGGGAAGGATGCCGGCGATGGTGGAGAACGCAGTCATCAAAATTGGGCGCAAACGGACCACGCCGGCCTGGATCATGGCATCGTGGGAGGAGGCGCCTTTGGCGACTTCCTGGTTGGCGAATTCAACGAGCAGGATCGAGTTTTTGGTGACGAGCCCGACGAGCAGGACGAGCCCAATCTGGCTGAACAAATTAATGTTCATGGCGGGCAGGACCGGGATGATTCCCATTTTGCCCAGGAAGGCCATGATCCAAAGGAGGCCAAAGGCACCGACGGCGGCGAGGGGAACCGCGAGCATGACGGTGAAGGGGTGGACGAGGCTTTCGAATTGCGCGGCCAGGACCATGTAAACAATGGCCAGCGCGAGGAGGAGGACGAATAGGACTTCCTGGCCCGCTTCGCGGAGGTCGCGGGCCTCGCCGGTCCACTCATGGAGGAAGCCCGGCGGGAGGTCCTCTTTCAGCAACTCCTCCACGCGATCGATGGCGGTGCCCATGGAAACCTTCTCCGGGACTGTGGCCAGGGAGGCGGTGATCGTGGCGCTGCGGAGCCGGTTGTAATGTTCGATGGCGTTGGGCGCGGCGCCCGACTGGCGGGAGACGATCGCGCTGAGCTGGATCAATTCGCCCCGGCCATTGCGGACGTAGAGGCGGTCGAGATCCTGTGGGGTGAGGCGGGAGGAGCGGGCCAACTGCGCGATGACATCGTATTCCTTGCCGTCGAGCTTGATTCGGCTGAGGTCCAAGCCGCCGAAGAGGATCTGCATGGTCCGGGAGATGTCCTCGATCGAGACGCCGAGGGCGGCGGCCCGGTTGCGGTCGATGGAAAGGCGAAGCTCGGGCTTGTTGACCTCAAAGGAGGACCGGACGTTGAGGAGGTAGCCGCTGGAACGGAGCTTGTCCACGAGGGAGCGGGAATACTTGTCGAGCGAGGCGAGATCCTGGCTTTGGATGACCAATTGGAATGGCGCGCTCAGGGAACGCCCGATCGCCTTGGGGATTTGCGGCATGGCGATGGCGCCTTCGATCTGGCTGAAGAACTTGGAGCGCAACCCGCCGGGCCCGCTGACCAATTCCTGCACGCCCTTCTCCCGCTCGCCGCGGTCCTGCAGGCGTATGAACATGATGGCGTTGTTGGCGGAGCCCGGGCCGGCGAAACCGGGCGCGACGATGCTGCCATAAGAAACGAGCTCCGGCATTTGGCGGACAATGGCCTCCATCTCAAGCAACTGGCGGTCGGTGTATTCAGGAGTTGAACCCTCGGGAGTGACGACAAAACAAAGGAGGCGGCCCTTGTCCTCCTCGGGCAGGAACTCTTTTTCCAGGGAACGATAAAGGACGACACCAAGGGCGAGGGAGCCCACGCCAAGGAGCAGCATGACCGCGCGGTGGGCCAGTGACCAGGAAAGGAGGCGTTTGTACCCGCGGGTGAAAGCCATGAGCATCCGGTCGAATCCGCGGATGACGATGTTGTGGCGGGCATGCGCGGACGGGTCGTGGGGCTTGAGGATGCGCGCCGCCATCATGGGGGACAAGGAAAGGGCGACGAACGCGGAAATGACGACGGAACCGGCGACGGCGACGGCGAACTCGACGAAGAGGCGGCCGGTTGTGCTGGTTTGAAAAGCCAAGGGCAGGAAAACAGCGACGAGCGAGAAGGTGATGGCGAGGATCGCGAAGCCAATTTCATCCATGGCCTTGTAGGCGGCCTTGAACGGGGACATGCCCTGCTCCACATGGCGGAAGATGTTTTCGAGCACGACGATGGCGTTGTCGACGACCATG
>CAZSXX010000399.1:0-4168 GCA_964611245.1 uncultured Verrucomicrobiota bacterium
GCGGCCGGAGGCGGGGATCGTCTCCGCCCAAGCCACCAACTTCTCCGCCACGTTGCCGGCAGTCTCCTTCGGCCAACTGGCGCGGGGCAGGGCGCGCAGGCCCTGCGACGCGGCCGCCACATCCTGGCCCTGCGCGATGATGCCCGCGATCGCGTCGAACACGGCGGCGGGCTGGTGGTTCATGCTGACGGCGGCGCGGATGGCCGCGCGGCGCAACTCGGAGTTCGGGTCGAGCGCCACGGCGACCGTGGCGCTTGGGGACGGGGCGGGCAGGCCGGCCTTCCGGAACAATTCCCTGCGCTCGCCATTCAGCAACGTGAGGGTGTAGCCCTCCAGCCGCTTGCCCAACTGTCCCTCGGTGCGGTTCCAGACCACGATCGACTCAATGGCCCGCTCGCTGCCGAGGTCCACCTCCCACCACGGGTTGTCGGTGTCTTCGCTCGTGTGCGTCTGGCCATTGGCGCCGAACGAGCCATTCGTGTTCCCGTCGATGGCGCGGTTGGCCGTGCCGCCGTTGGAGGTCGAGGATTGGCTGGCCTTGCCCGCGCGGGCGATGTTCTGCCCTCCGCTGAACACTTCCACTTCGGCGAGGGTCAGCGTGCCCTTGCGGGGCAGTTCGATGCGCACAAAACGCGCGTCCGCCCGGTCCTGCGCCTTTGCGGGGGCGGTGGCCAGCTTCGCCAGGATCGGCTTCACGCGGTCATACGCCTTGGCCCGGAACGTCGCGTCCGGGATGTAGGAAATGCCGTGCAGGAGATCGGCCGTCTTCCGCGCGTCCTTCTCCGCGTCTTTCCATGCGGCCTCAAAGGAATCATCGGCCAACGCCAGCGAGCCCCAGGCCGCATGGCGAACCTCCGCGCCGGCGGCGCCCGTGAGCGAGGCGACCTGCGCGCGCGCTTTTCTCAGGTCCTCCGAAATCTGGTGGGGCAGCAGCCGGGCCAGCCCTGCGTCCACTCCGGGGCGCTGGAGCAGTTCGATGAGCTGCGGCACGCGCCCAACTTTGCGCTCGGTGGCCAACGAGTCCAGGGCCACCGCTTTGTCCGCGTCCGCGACGCCCGGACGGGAAAGGATCGCCTCCAGCACCCCGGGCGTTTTCGGCAGCTTCAACAGCTCCGGCGTGGTCACGCTGGCCACCAGGTAATTGACGCCCGCGGGGTTGCCCGCCGCGATGGGCTGGCCTTCCGCGATGGCCTTGCGCCAATACGGCTCCAGTTGGCGGAGCGTTTCCTTGAGCGTGTAATCGAGGTAATAGTCGGTCGGTTTCTTGAGCGATTCCAGCGCGACTTCGGCGGCGGCGCCCTCCCGGTAAAAGCTCGCGGCGCGGACGGCCTCAAGCCGGGCGCGCGGATGGTCGTCGCTGGCGATCTTGGCCAGGCGGCCCAGCGAATTGGGCACGCGGTCGCGCCAGTAGCACAGCACGCGGGCGGCCTGCGCGCGGGCCCGCGCGTCGGACGAGGCCAGCATCCGGTCCAGCAGCTCCGTGTTGACCACGTTGTGCCATTGGTGGACCCAGAGCGCCTCCATCATGTGGTGCTCATGGGCCGGATCCTTCTCGTCCAGCTCGCCGATCCACCGCTGCACGGCGGCCACGACTTCCTTGCTGTCATGCTTGCCCAGCTCGATCTTGGCCAATTCGCGCGTTTGATTCTCCGGTTCCTTGAGCAGGTCCAGGGCCTTGTCGATCGGCATCCCCTCGAATTTGATGCGCGGCATGAAAGGCCGGCCTTCATAGGTCATCCGGTAAATGCGCCCGTGGCCATGGTCGCGGTTCGGGTCGCGCAAATGGTGCTGCATGTGCCCGATGATCGGGTTGTGCCAGTCCGCGAAATAGATCGCCCCCTCCGGCCCCATGTTGATGCAGATCGGGCGGAAGTTCGGGTCGCTGGAGGACACCAGGTTTTCGAGCGTCTCGCCTTTGAGGCCCGAGCCGTCCTCCGTCACTTTGACGCGGAAGATGCCCTGGAAGCTGATGACATTGATGTTGAGGAAATTGTTCTGGAATTCCTCCGGGAAATGCCGGCTGGTGAGGATCCCGGTGCCGGGGCAGGGGCGGGAGGGGCGCGGCCAGAATTCCTTCATCCCGGAGTGTTTGGCCGGATAATCCAGGTGCCCGCTGAAGGCCGGGGCGAAGTAAGTGTTGTTGCCGGTGGCGTCGGTCACCAGGTCGTTGCCCCAATAATCGAACACGCGCCCATGCGGGTTGGCGAAGCCATAGGAGACATGGTTGTAAAAGCGTCCGGTGTTCGGCTCGAAGCGGTAAATCGCCCCGTCGTTGTTGCGCAACGGCCCATTGGCCGTCTCAACCTGCGTGCGGTGGAACACCCCGTCGCTCAGGTACACCGCGCCGCCCGGCTCCAGGCACAGGGCGTTGGCGGTGTGGTGCGAATCCGCCGAGTCCATCCCCATCAGGATGCGTTCCTTCCAGTCGGCCTTCCCATCCCCGTCGGTGTCGCGCACAAACCAGAGGCTCGGCGCCTGCATGACCAGAACGCCATCCTTGTAAAATTGGAAGCCCGTCGGCGCGTTCAGGTCATCGAGGAATATCGTCTGCTTGTCCGCCACCCCGTCCCCGTCCACGTCTTCGAGGATCAGGATTTGGTCGCCGACCTTGCTCGTGGGCGTGCGCTCCGGGTAGTTCCGCCAGCACGCCACCCACAGCCGGCCTTGGGTGTCCCAGTTCATCTGCACCGGCGCCAGCAGGTCCGGGAATTTCTCCTCGCTCGCGAACAGGTTCACCTTCATCCCCGAATGGACCGTCATTTTCGAGATCGCCTCCTCCGCCCCGAGGAACGGCCACGTTTCATCCGCCAGCGGGCCCGGCTTGTTGGTCTTCACCGGTGTGACCGGCGGCAGGTTGGAGTCATCCACCACCAGGTCCGTCCCGTTGGCCAAGGCCCAGATCCGCTTGTCCCGGTTGGCGGTCATCACGTCGCGCTGCGACATCTCCTCCTGCATCACCTTGTAGTTGGAAATCTTCGGCCCGCCCCGCCCCGACTCGTAGGACAGCTCGGAGCGCCCGCCATACACATTGAATCCGTCAATGGTGCGGTAGCGCGAATGCCAGACCTCGCTCTTGTTGTTGACGGCCGCGCGGAGCTTGGAGAAATCGCCGCTCGGCTCGGGCTCGTTGAACAGCGCCCTGAAAATCACCCCGGCGACCAATTCGTCGCCCCGCTCCGACAGGTGGACTCCGTTGATGGTCAGGGATTCCTTCTTCGCGGCCGCGTCGGCGAACAGCTTCTGCGACGGCGCGAACAGGTCCACGAAAGGAACCGCGTTGCGTTGCGCCACCTCCGCCATCGCCGCCGTGTAAAGCGCGATGTTCCCATTGTTGACCGTCGGGTCGGGGAAGTTCGGATCCTGGTGGCGTTCGTTGGCGATGGGCGAGAACAGCACGATGCGCGGCGCGCCCTTGCCGGAATAATTCTTGGAGCGCGTCTCCTTGATCCATTTCTCCAAGTCGCCCTTGAATTTCTCGACCCCGGCGGGGCCTTGGAACGATTCGTTGAAGCCAAAGAACGCAAAAATCACGTCGGTTCCCGTCCGGGTCAGCCATTCGTCCGGGCTGCCGAAGTTGGCGGAGCGGTGGCGCGTCGTGATTTCATCTCCGGAGACCGCCAGATTGCGGACCTGCAAATTGTGCTTGGGATGGCGGGCCACCAGATAGGTTTCCAAATAGCCGGTGTGCTGGAACCGCTCCGGCAGCGTGCCCCCCAGCAACGCGATGTGGTCGTCCTGGTTGAGGGCCAGCTTGCCCTGCGCTTGGGCCGGGCCGCCTCCCGCCAGCAGCAGGGAGAAAAACAGGATGGCTCCGAAAACGCGGCACGTCTTCAGTTTGAGTGAATGGCTCGGGATCATTGTGGTTGAATTAATTCTGTCAGCCTGACGTGACGAAATTGTGAAGGCAAGTATTCAGTCGCCGTCCCGTGCTGCCCCCGTTCACTTTTCGTCCGCCGCGCCGGTCATCCCCGCCAGGCGCCGGGCCGTCGCCAGGGTGTCGATCTCCGACGCCGATTTGTCGTCGCGGATCCGCACGATGCGCGGGAATCGCATGGCCAGCCCGCTGCTGTGGCGCGGGCTGGGCTGGAGCAGGTCAAAGGCGATCTCCAACACCGTGTCCGGCTGCACCGCGTGGTAACGCCCCTCCTGCCGCAGGGTGCGCTTGAGG
>CAZSXX010000400.1:0-4164 GCA_964611245.1 uncultured Verrucomicrobiota bacterium
AGTATTGCTGCGATTGCTTCTTCTGCTGGACATTGACGTAGCTTTGCAGGTTCGCCATCCCACCGGAACGGTACACCGCCGCAAATTCCTCGCACCGCGCCTGCACCACCTCCCGGTCGCCCCGCTCGATCATCAGCGACATCATCGCGTAGAGGAGCATCAGGATGATGGCCACGCTGACGCTGAAGATGGACGTGTACCACAGGTTCAGCCGGAAGCTGATCGTCCGCCAAAAGCGCCGCTTCTCCGATTTGGTCCCCATGTCAGGCCCTCATCCCTTCTCCACCCTCAAGGCATAGCCGACGCCCCGGTGGGTGTGGATCAACTTCGTCGGGAAATCCTTGTCAATCTTTGCGCGCAGCCGATGCACCAGCACGTCAACAATGTTCGTCTGGGGATCGAAGCTGTAATCCCAAATATGTTCCAGGATCATCGTTTTGGTGATGACCCGGCCCGCGTTCCGCATCATGTATTCCAGCAGCGAAAACTCCCGCGTCTGCAGCTCAATTCTTCGCCCCCCGCGCGCCACCTCGCGGGTCAACAGGTCCAAAGTCAAATCCGCCACCGCCAGCCGCGTCGGCTCGGAAATCTGCTGCGCCCTCCTCAGCAGCGCCTGAACGCGGGCCTGCAATTCCGAGAACGCGAAAGGCTTCGTCAAATAATCGTCCCCTCCCGCTTGCAATCCCCTCACCCGGTCATCCACCGACGCTTTCGCGCTCAGGATGATGACGGGGGTTTTGTTCCCCTCCCGCCGCAGTTCCTGGACCACCGACAACCCGTCCATCTTCGGCAGCATGACATCCATGACCGCCGCGTCGTACGGGGTGGTTCGCAACAACGCCAGAGCCTCCTCTCCCTCCCGCGAATGGTCCACGGCAAACCCCGCCTGCTTGAATCCGTTCACCACAAACGAGGCGATCTTTTTGTCGTCCTCAACGATCAGGATGCGCATGGATGCCGTTAGGAGGATGAGGTTGCCAACGGCGATTCATCAAATTGGCGCTGATAGGCCACCGCAATCATGATGTTCACGACGGGCAGGGTGATCAGCAAGCCGACCCCGCATGCGGCCAACCCGACGACAACGAACAACAGGACGATCATCCAAATGCCAAAATAATGGAACCAGCGGGGCTGCACTGTCTTTCGGCTCAATTCCATCGCGTCCCAAAAATGCAAATCGCGGTCCATGATCAAAAGATACGGGAAGGTCCAGGCCACAAGGAGAAAAATGCCCGGAATCACCAACAACACAAATCCCACCGCAAGGAGTATTTGGTGCACCATCCCGCAAAGGACCAATTGAAAAAAGCGCGGGCCAAAACCTGCGAATCCATCGGCCAGCAAAACTGGCTTCCCGCGGACCGCCATGAGGCTCATCCAGGAAACCCCGGTGAACAGCGGCCCCAGCAGGATAAAGCCCGCGATCTGGCCAACCACGGGCAGGAACTCCAGCCCGATGGCGAGGAGCGCCACGATTGCGTTGGCTCCGAACAGCAATTGCCAATGCTCTTTGAAGAGGCTCCAACTCCGCTTGATGAGGTCCATGTAGTCCAAGTCGCCCACAGTGGCGCCCCCGCTGGGCGAAGCGCCCGACGCCGCTTGGCTCAACGCCTCCGCGAACTCCGGGTATTCGCTCAACGGGCGCCAATCGCCGCCCCCCTCATGCTTGACCCGCGACCCGGCGTCCGCCCGGCGATGATGGATTAGGTCCCGGACCTGCTCAATTGAGAACGGTCCATACTCCGCGCCGTCCGCGCCAATTACTTTGTACATAACCTGGATCGGATTTGGCTCCGAGGCTATACCAGCCCGCCGGAAAAAGAAAGGCGGACTGCAAGCCTGTGGGAGGCCCAGCCCGCCTTTACCATGAGCCCGGTCCCCGGAAAGCCGGGGGCCGTGCCGGAACCGAGTTTTGCGGAGCTGGGAAAACCATAGAAACCCAGATCCCTCGATTCCTTCCTGCAACATACTTCCGGAAAACGCGGGGGCCATTGGGGCCAAACCCGAATTGTCCTCTCACCATCCCATTACCGCGCGGCTCAGGCGGAGGGCGCGAAGGCACGCCTCGCTCACCATTTCGGCATGCGCCCGCACTGCGCTTCCTGCCGCAATGCATGGTCAATCAGGACCAGCGCCGTCATCGCCTCGACCATCGGGACCGCGCGGGGCAGCACACAGGGGTCATGCCGCCCTCGCCCCTTGAGGGTGGTGTTCTGCAACTCGGCGTCCACCGTGTCCTGCTCATGCATGACCGTCGCCACGGGCTTGAACGCCACCCGGAAATAAATCGTTTCCCCGTTGGAGATGCCGCCCTGCACGCCGCCCGAACGGTTTGAGGTCGTGCGGACTTTGCCGTCGATATTCCGGAATGGGTCATTGTGCTGCCGTCCGGTCAACTGAATCCCGTCAAATCCCGAGCCGATGTCGAATCCCTTCGATGCGGGCAGGCTGAGCATCGCCTTGGCCAAATCCGCCTCAAGCCTGTCAAAGACCGGTTCCCCCCATCCTGCGGGCACGTGCCGCGCAACTCCCTCGACGATGCCCCCGACGCTGTCCCCATCCGCCCGCGTTTGCTCGATTAACGCGATCATCCGCTCGGCCGCTGCGCTGTCCGGGCACCGCACGATGTTGGCTTCCACTTGGTCCATGCGGACCGAGTTGGGGTCAACTGTCGCGGCGATGTTTTGCACCTGCTTCACATAGGCAAGGACCTCAACCCCGTACTTCTCCCGGAGCAGCTTCTTTGCGATCGCGCCCGCCGCGACACGTCCGATCGTCTCCCGAGCGCTGGATCGGCCGCCGCCCTGCCAGTTGCGGACCCCAAATTTCGCCGTGTAGGTGTAATCCGCGTGCGAAGGACGAAATTTCGTCGCCATTTCGTTGTAGGCCTCGGAGCGCGCATCCTCGTTTTTCACCCACATCGAAATCGGGGTGCCCATCGTTTGCCCCTCAAAAAGCCCCGACATGATTTGCACGGTGTCCGACTCCTTGCGCGGCGTGGTGATCTTCGATTGGCCCGGACGGCGGCGGTCCAAATCCGGCTGGATGTCCGCCTCGGAAAGCTCCAGGCGCGGGGGGCATCCATCCACCACCACGCCGACCCCACCCCCGTGCGATTCACCCCACGTCATGATGCGAAACAATTGGCCAAAGGCATTGGACATGCCCCCACCTTGATGAAAATCCAGCCGCAGGTCAAAAATGTTCCATGCGCAGGACTCCCCGGGGGCGTCAGCGGACACGCGATTCGCTTTCCCTCGGGCGCGGAATACACCACACTGCGTCAACCACGAACACTATGAGCGCATCCCTCAGCCGCCGCACTTTGTTGAAAGCTTCCGTCGCCGCCGCCGTCGTCGCCCTCGGGCGATATCCGCTCTCGATCTTTGGTGGGCCCCCAGCGGAGGAGGGGGGCGTGCTCATTCCATTCCTGGATGTCCAGCCCACCACACGCCGGCAGACCAAATGGCAGGATCTGACAAATTGGATCACAAAGAACGAAAACCTTTACGTGGTCAGCCATTACGGCACTCCGGCGCGGGACGCCGCCACCCACACTCTGGAAATCAGCGGCCTCGTGCGCGCCCCAACCACTCTTTCCATGGAAGAAATCAAGATGCGCAGGCGGAAGACCGTGACCGCCACGCTCGAGTGCGGGGGCAACGGGGCGAGCCCCGCCTTCATGGGAGCCATCGGCAACGTCCGTTGGACCGGCACACCGCTCATTGACCTGCTCCAAAAATGCTCACCCCTGAAGCGCGCCATCGAGGTGGTTTTTTTTGGCGCGGATGAAAAAGTGGAAAAAATACGCGACGCCGATTACCCGCAAAACTTCGCGCGCAGCCTTCACATCAATGACACCCGGCGCGACGACATCCTGTTGTGCTACGAAATGAACGGGGAACCGCTTGAAAAGGAGCATGGCTTTCCGCTCCGCCTCGTGGTTCCCGGCTGGTTTGGCATCGCTTGGGTCAAATGGCTCACACGAATCGAATTGCTCGACCGCCGTTACATGGGCAAATACATGGCGCAGGAGTACGTCACGCTCCGCGGTGAGGAGCGCGCGGACGGAACCACCTGGCGCCTGACGAGTGTCGGTCCGATCGACGTCAAATCGATCGTGGCGCGCGCCACGCAGCACAAGGACGGATCGGTGCGCCT
>CAZSXX010000401.1:0-4103 GCA_964611245.1 uncultured Verrucomicrobiota bacterium
GGGGAGCCGGTGGTGATCGATTTTGGATTGGCGAAGCTGTTTGAGGCCGACTCGAAATTGACTTTGTTCAACGCCGCCCTCGGCACGCCCGCATACATGGCGCCTGAACAAGCCCTGGGCGGGCGGGGGGAATTGACGCTCGCCGCCGACATTTACAGCCTTGGCGTGGTCCTTTATGAGGCCTTGACCGGGCAGCCGCCATTTGCGGGGAGTTCGACTTTCGATATCATCCAAAAGGCCGCGGTGGAAATGCCCGTTCCGCCGCGACGTGTGAACCCGGGTTGTCCGGCGGACTTGGAAACAATCTGCCTCAAATGTCTGGAGAAGAAGCCGGCTTCACGGTATCCGTCCGCGGGGGCGCTGGCCGACGATTTGAATCGGTGGCTGCGCCACGAGCCGATCCGGGCCCGGCCCGCCAGCGTCGTTGAGCGGGCGACCCGGCTGGTCCGCGGGCGCCGCGCGTTCTTCGCGGCCGCGTCGACGGCCATCGTTGTGGTCCTCGTCGCGACCGGGGTCATCGCCCGCCAAAACCGAGAAAAAGCGCGTTCCCAGGCGCGTTCCGAGGTCGCCGCGGGCTGGGAGTCTTTCGACCGCGCCAACCCCGGCGCGGCCCTTGTTTTTTTTCGGCGCGCCCAAGAAATCGATCCCCAGTCCGGGGCGGCGCACGAGTTGCGCGTCCAGCTGACTCAAGCCAGCGCGCCGGTCGTGGTCAACCAGTGGGCGACTGGAATCCAAGTCGAATCGGCCGCGGTTTCCAAGGATGGGCGGAAGGTTTTCCTGGCCGGGATCTCGTCGAAGGGCCGGCGGGCGGCCTTGGTCGATGCGGAGACCGGACGGTCAATCCCGGTAGCCGAGACCAACCAAGTGTTGCACTCGGAGTTCAGCCCCGACAATTCGACGTTCGCGCTGGGAACTGTCGCGGGGTCCGCGAGCCTTTGGCGGAGTGAGGCCGCCCGCCTGACCGCGTTGGTCCCGCACAAATCGGAGGTGCGTCATCTCGCCTTCAGTTCCGATGGACGGCGGGTTGTTTCCTGCGCGTCAACGCTGAGCGCGAGCGGGATTGGCGAGATCGTCGTTTGGAGCGCGGAGACCGGGGCGATCGAATGGCGGCACGAGGAGCGAGGGCTCAACCTTCAACAGGTGCGGATACTTCCGGGCGACGATCGAGTTGCGGCGGGTTCCCTCAGCTATGCGAGCCTGGTTTTTTCCCTCTCCGGGAAAGGCGTGGCGCGCCCGCTTGTCAGCATTCCGCCCGGATGCTGGAACGCCAACGCGCTGGAATTAAGCCAGCTCGGAGAATGGATCGCGGTCTGTGGCAGCTTCACTGGAAACGCCAATGAATTTGGGACGGTTCTGGTTCCCTTGAAGGGCGATCCCACCAACGCCGCTTACTTTCCCAGCCGCGGCAAAGGCCGTTTGGCCACGTTCAGCGGCGACGACCGGTTGATCGCGACCTCCGGCGACGACAACCAGGTTCAGGTTTGGCGGACGAGTTCCATGACCCGCTTCGGGGAGGCTCTGCCGCATCCGTCGGCGATCTCCAGCCTGCAATTCCATAAAAATGGGGCGTGGCTCCTGACCTCCGCCAGGGATGGCAACGCCCGGATCTGGGATGTTCAATCGAACGCGCTGGCGGTTCCCTTGCATCCACACGCACAGCCATTGATCCTCGCCTGCTTTGGGACGGAACCATCACCGTTTGGGCGCCTGGCGAACAATCGCTCGGTCGGACGGCTTGGCGGGCCTCCGCGCCCATTGTCGGAGGATGGTCCGGTCCCGCTCCGGGGCGACTGTGGGGCTTGACTTCGTCGGGGGAGCTGTTCTCCGGCGCTTTTGGGGGTGCGCCAGAACGGATCGCCCAATTCACGACCAAGGCGGAATCCGTGCTTTGGGATTCGGCTTTGGAGCGCGGCTTGGTCCGCTCCCATGCCGTGTGGCACTTGAACCTGCTCGAGAACCCGGTGCAACCGAGGGAATATGGGGTGAAGGATGTTTGGGCGCTCGCAGGCGCGCTTTCCGGGGACGGCAACCGCGTGGCCTTCGGCTCCGCGTACGGGCATTTTGAAGTCCACGACGTCGCCACTTCGGCGGTGGTGCATCGGACCCGATTTGGAGCGTTGCCCGTTTCGGTGGGGCTCGATGCGCGCGGGGATCAATATGCGGTCATTCTGAACGATCGCAGCGTATTGTTTGGCCGGCCCGGCGGCCCGCCCACTGAACTGCGCCCGAGGACGGCGGGGCCGGGGGTTGAAGTTGCCGAGTCGCTTCTTTCCCGCTTCGCCCCGGATGGCCAGAGCTTGCTCGTCTCGCAGAGCGAGCCGTTCCTCACCCGGTATTCCCTGCGCAGAAAAACACCGGCCTTGCCGGTCTGCAAGCATGAGGCGGAGATTCTCGATGTCGCGTTCCTTGGGAACCAAACCGTCGCTACGGCCAGCGCGGACCAAACCGCGCGCCTTTGGACTCCGGAGGGCCGGCCGTTGACTCCGCCGTTGCGCCACCACGGGCCGGTCACCCGGGTTGCCTTCAGCCGGAGTGGCGCGATGCTGGCGACCTGTTCGCGGGACGGGTCGGCCCGGATTTGGGACACAGCCACCGGCGACGCGATCTCGCCGCCGCTCCGCCACAAGGGGCCTGTGCGCTCGATTTTCTGGAGCGGCCAGGATGCCAGCCTGATCACTGGGGGCGATGACGGAGCCCTCAAAATCTGGACGCTCGATCAAAGCGCGGCCAGCAGATAACGGATCTCCTCGAGGGTTTCCTTCTCGGAACCGACGGTTTCCGCGATCTCCTGGTGCAAAATCTCGCCGAAACGCCGGCGAAAGCGAAGGACTCCTCCTTTGACGGCCTGTTCCGTGGTTCCCAAGACCGACGCGGCCGCCTGGTAGGAGTCCAAGTGGCTTTCCCCAAGCAGGAAGCCTTTGAGCACCTCAAACCGTTGTTCCTTGCCGCCCCGGTCAAATTCCGCCCGCAGCCGCGCGAGGACGATTTGCATCACTTGGTGCGCCCATTGTCGATCGTACAATTCGGGCGCCGGCCCCGCGTCCAGGCATTCCGATCGATAACGATTCTCGGCCTCGGGCGCGTCCAGCGAAAAAGTCGGCGCGCCTCCGCCGCGCTTTTGCGCCGTGACGCGGTCCCATTCGTTGGCCAGGAAATTATTGAGGGAGCAGAGCAGGAATGTCCGAAACTTGCCGCGGGCCGGGTCGGCGAAGGCCAGTGTTTTCTTGGCCAGAAGCTGGGCGAAGAACGACTGGGTCAAATCTTTCGCCTCTTCGTCACCGTGCCCCTTGCGGCGCACATAAGCGTAGACGGGAAACCAGTAGGACCGGCACAGTTTTTCCAAGGCTTCCCCATTTTCCGGAGACTGCAAGTCCGCGGCGCATAGCACGACGCTCCAATGCGTTGTGCGAAAAGTCCTCGCCCCTGGAATGATAGCCCGTCCATCCATAGTCAGCCCGAACAGATGGCTTGGACCCTAGCCAAGTTGGCATCGAGGTCAAGGTTGAAGCGGGGTTGGTCACTCCTCCGCGATGGCGAGGGGGCGCTCGCCGCGGGCGTTGGCTTCGAGCCAGTCGCAGGCGGGGGGGAGGATTTGGCTCCAGTGGAATTTTTTGGCGCGTTCCCAAGCGTTGACGCGGAGTGTTTGGTAGGCGTCGGGGTTTTGGAGGGTTTGGAGGAGGCGGGCGGCGAGGGCGGCGGGTGTTTCGTTGGCGGCGAGGAGGCCGGTGCGGTTGTCGAGGGTGGATTCGCGCAGGCCGGGGACGGGGTAGACGGCGGCGGGGGCGCCCATGGCGTTGGCCTCGATGACGTTGAGGCCCCAGCCTTCGCGTTGGGAGGTGTGGAGGAGGAAGTGGGAGGATTGGAGGAGGGCGTCTTTTTCGGGTTCGGGGAGCGGGCCGGTGAACACGACGGCGCCGGGGGGGAGGTCGGCGCAGCGTTGTTGGAGGCGGCCGAGTTCGTCGCCGACGCCGACGATGCGGAGGCGGAGTTGGACGCCGCGGGCGAGGAGGGCGCGGGCGGTTTCGATGGCGTGGTCGATGCGTTTGTTGGGGGCGAGGCGGGAGACGACGGCGAGTTGGAGGGGTTGGGCGAGGGGTTTGGGG
>CAZSXX010000402.1:0-4099 GCA_964611245.1 uncultured Verrucomicrobiota bacterium
GGTCTGCTGGGATTGCATCCCGGCGGCGGAGGAGTAGAGGGCGCGCAGCATGGCTAGTTGGCGTTGCCGAGTTCAGTGATGGCGCGGCCCATGCGCTCGTCCTGCATTTGGATGACGCGCTGGTTGGCCTCGGAGGAGCGCATGACGGTGATCATGTTGGCCATTTCGGCGACGGTGGAGGTGTTGGCCTGCTCAAGGTAAAACTGGCGGACGTTTGGATCGTCGACCGGGATGGCGACGACGCCGGGGTCGGAGGGGACATACAGGCCGCCGGTGATTTGGGAGAGGAGCTCCGGTTTGTTGAAATCGACGACCTTGAAGGCGCCGCGGGCGACGGCGCCCTGGCTGACCTTGCCGTCGGCGGAGACGCTGATGGGGTCGGCGCTGGCGCGGTCGAGCTGGATGGGGCCGGAGTCGCTCATGACGAGGTAGCCCTGTTTGGTGATGAGCTGGCCGGCGCCGTTCATCTGAAATTCGCCGTCGCGGGTGTAGGCGAGGGAGCCGTTGGGGAGCTGGACTTCGAAGAAGCCGGCGCCGTCGATGCCCATGTTGGTGTCGAGGCCGGTGTAGCGGAGGGCGCCCGGGGTGAAAACGGTGGAGGTGGAGCCTTGGGGCATGGACCACGCGGTGCGGCCGACGGTTGTGCCGTCCGAGCCGGAAGGCATGAATCCGGCTTCGACGGCTTTGAAGGAGACCTCCTGCCGTTTATATCCAGGGACGGAGGAGGCCGACATGTTCTCGGCGATCACCTCCTGCCAGCGGGTGTTGGCGTTGAGCGCCGAGGCCGCCTGGAAAAGACTGATATTCACGGGGGGTGCTGAGCAACGGTTGTGCCAGTGCGTGAAATCGCCGCATTTGCAATGGTTTGCGGACGAAAGGGGTGGTGGAGAGCGGGCAAATCCTACCGGAGGCGGAGGATTTTACCGGGGTCAGCCAGCGGGCGGGGGCTGCGGGGCGGCGGGGAGCTCGATCCAGAAGCGGCTGCCTTGGCCGGGGGTGGATTCGACGCCGACGCGGCCGCGCATGCGCTCGACGCCTTTGCGGACGATGGCGAGGCCGATGCCGGTGCCGGGGTAGGTTTCGGAGCTGTGGAGGCGCTCAAAGACGCGGAAGATGCGGGAGTGGTTCTCCGGGGAGATGCCGATGCCGCGGTCGGCGACCGAGAGGCGGACGAGGGCGCCGATGGTGTGGGCTTCAAGGCGGATTTGGGGGGCGACGCCGGGGGGGGTGAACTTGATGGCGTTGGAGACGAGATTCTGGAGGGATTGGCCGAGGGCCATTTTGTTGCCGACGACGGAGGGGAGGTCGGGAGCGACGGAGACTTCGGCTTGGTGGGCCTGGAGGTCGGCGGAGAGTTGGCGGAGGATTTCTTCGATGAGCTCGGAAAGGGAAACGGGGCCGAGGGAGAGTTCGGTGTGCCCAAGGCGGCTGTAGATGAGGAGGTCCTGGATGAGGGTGTCCATGCGGCAGGCGCCGGAGGCGATGCGCTCGAGGTAGTCGCGGCCGGTGTCGTCGATGCGGGGGCCGTAGTCCTCGAGGAGGACGCGGGCGAAGCCCTGCATGGCGCGGACGGGGGCGCGGAGGTCGTGGGAGACGGAGTAGGAGAAGGCTTCGAGCTCGTCGTTGGATTCCTTGAGGGCTTGTTCGGCTTGTTGGCGGGTGGCGATTTCGCCGCGGAGGATTTCGTTGGCCTGCTGGAGCTGGGTGGATTGGAGGCGGACGGCGGCGGTTTTTTTGACGAGCTCGACGAAGACGGAGACTTTGGAGCGGAGGACCTCGGCGTGGACGGGGGTGAAAATGTAATCGACGGCGCCGAGGGAGTAGCCGTGGAAGAGGTGGGTGTCGGTGGTGCTGATGGCGCTGACGAAGATGATGGGGATGTGTTCGGTGTTGCGGCGCTGGCGGATGAGGGAGGCGGTTTCGAAGCCGCTCATGCCGGGCATGTTGACGTCGAGGAGGATGACGGCGAACTCCTCGCGGAGGAGGGCGCGGAGGGCCTCCTTGCCGGAAGTGACGGTGACGAGGCGTTGGCCGAGATCCTGGAGGACGGCCTGGAGCGCGACGAGGTTCTCGGGGGTGTCGTCCACGATGAGGATGCTCACCGTGCCGTCGGCCGGAGGCGCGGGGGAAGGCGATGGGACCGGGGAAGGGGCGGTGTCGGGTGGACGAGGCGGGTGGCTGGCGTTTTTTGTTTCCATGCGAAGGGCCATGATTCAGGCGACTTTCCGGAAGATGCGCTGCGCGGCGTCCAAAGGCCGGTAGGCGAGTTCATGCGGGGTGTTTCGAATGGTTTGATGGGGGCCGAGCGCGAGGAGGGAAAACATGGCGAGGCTTTGATAGAGGACGTCGTGGGCGCGGGCGCGGACGGATTCGCCCAGCGGCTGGAGGGCATGGCGGCAGGAGATGAGGTTGAACTCGTTGAAGGAGCCGTCGGTGGCGAGGTTGTGCTGGGCGAAGACCATGTTGGAGCGGAGGGCGGGCTTGAAGGCGCCGTTGAGGCGGCCGCCGCTGAAGTATTCCGCAAGGTGGCCGCGCCCGCCGGCGGCGGTGTAGGTTTTTTCGAGGTCGCCGGAGGCGCCGAGGGCGAAGAGGCCGTGCTGGGCGCGCTCCAAGTTGGCCTGGCTGGTGTCGGTGACATAGAAGGTGGTTTTTTCGTGGAGGCCCTCCTCATGGAGGACGATGGCGGTGAAATAGAGGTCGCGGATGGACTCGGCGCCGGCCTGCCAGACACGGACGAAGGGGTAGGTGCGGAGATAGGGGGCGATCTCCGAGCGGAGGACGCTGAAGAATTGTGGGCTGGTGGGCTCCGGGCGGTGGAGTTCGTTCAGGAAGCGTTGGAGGGCGTCCGGGTCATGGAGGAGTTTTTCGAGGAGGCCGGAGATGGTGCGGACCTTCTCGGAGCGGAGGGAGGACCAGACCTGGCGGCGGAGGGCGGGGGCGTCGTATTCCTCGAGGTTGACGCCCGAAAGGCGGCGGACGCCGTCGATGAGGATTTGGAATTCGAGGGCCTCCAAATCCGGGTTGTATTTGCGGGGGCGTGCCATCATTCAACGGTGGAGCCAGACCCGGAGGAGGGAGAGGAGCTGTTCGGTGTCGACGGGTTTGGAGATGTAATCGGAGGCGCCGGCCTCGATGCATTTTTCGCGATCCCCTTTCATGGCCTTGGCGGTGAGGGCGAGGATGGGGAGGGTTTTGAAGCGCGGGAGCTTGCGGATTTCGTGGATGGTGTCGTAGCCGTCCATCTCGGGCATCATGATGTCCATGAGGATGACGTCGATGCCGTCGGCGTTTTCGAGGGTGGCGATGGCGTCGCGGCCGTTTTCGGCGGAGATGACCTGCATGTTGTGGCGCTCGAGGAGGCTGGTCATGGCGAAGATGTTGCGGATGTCGTCGTCGACGACGAGGACCTTCTTGCCGGCGAGCATTTCGTCTGTGCGGTGGAGTTGCTCGAGCATTTTGCGCTGGCGCTCGGGCAGGTTGGCCTGGACGCGGTGGAGGAAGAGGGCGGTTTCGTCGAGGAGGCGCTCGGGGGAGCGGACGTCCTTGACGATGATGGTTTTGGCCATGCGCTTGAGTTGGGCCTCCTCCTTGCGGGTGAGGTCGCGGCCTGTGTAGACGATGACGGGAAGGGCGCGGAGGCTGGTCTCCTTTTTGATCTCGTCCATGAGCTCGAAGCCGGACATGTCGGGGAGGCCAAGGTCGAGGACCATGCAGTCGAAGCGGTTTTCCCTGAGGAGTTGGAGGGCCTCGCCGGCGGTGGAGGCGCCGGTGATGAGGACGTCGTTGCTGCCGACGAGCTCGGCCATGGCGCGGCGCTGGTTTTCGTCGTCCTCGACGATGAGGAGGGTTTTGACCTGGCGGTCGAGGTATTTTTGGATGTCGTTGAAGCCCTCGTCGAGGGTCTCTTTTTGGACGGGCTTGGTGAGGAAGGAGAGGGCGCCCTGCTTGAGGCCGCGTTCGCGCTCCTCCTCGGCGGTGATGATCTGGACGGGGATGTGGCGGGTGTTGGGGTCGTCCTTGAGGCGGTCGAGGACTTTCCAGCCTTCGATGTCGGGTAGGCCGAGGTCCAGGGTGATGGCGTCGGGCTTGTGCTCGCGGG
>CAZSXX010000403.1:0-4097 GCA_964611245.1 uncultured Verrucomicrobiota bacterium
TCGGCATCTGAAATGTCTGCCACCCGTTTTACACGGGGACGCAGAAGTTTGTGGACACGGCGGGACGTGTGGACAAGTTCCAGCAGCGTTTGGCGAAGACTGCGGCGGCGCAGAAGGCGACGGCGGACGCGGCCGGGAAGAAGAAGAAGAAGTAGGCCGGATTGATTTGCCGCCCGCGCAGCCCCCAGGTTGCGCGGGCGGTTTCTTTTTGCATGGGCACCCTGGATTTACGCCCCCATATCGAGCGGTTCGCGCGGCGGTTCGCGGAGGTGGAAGCGGCCTTGAATGACCCAAAGGCGTTTGACAACCCGCAGAAGGCGCAGGAGCTGGGGCGGGAGTACGCCCGGCTGAAGGAGTTGACGGGGCATGGGAGCGCGTACTTGAAGGCGGTGTCGGAGCTGGAGGGGGCGCGGGGGCTGGCGGCGGGGGAGGGGGACGCGGATTTGCAGGCGATGGCGAAGGAGGAGGCGGCGGCCCTGGAGCTGGAGGTGAAGCGGCTGGGGCTGGAGCTGCAGAAGGGGATCATCCCGCCGGACCCGACGGATTCGCGGAACACGATTGTGGAGATCCGGGCGGGGGCGGGGGGATCGGAGTCGGCGTTGTTCGCGGCGGATTTGTACCGGATGTACACGCGGTACGCGGAGGGGCAGGGGTGGAAGGTGGAGCCGTTGGATTTGAGTTATTCGGATTTGGGGGGGCTGCGGGAGGTGACGTTCGCGGTGAATGGGACGGATGTGTACAAGCGGCTGAAGTATGAGAGCGGGGTGCACCGGGTGCAACGGGTGCCGGCGACGGAGGCGCAGGGGAGGATCCACACGAGCACGGCGACGGTGGCGGTGTTGCCGGAGGCGCAGGAGGTGGACATTGAGATCAAGGCGGAGGATTTGGAGATCACGTGTTGCCGGGCATCGGGGCCGGGGGGGCAGGGGGTGAACACGACGGATTCGGCGGTGCAGATTGTGCACAAGCCGACGGGGGTGACGGTTCGTTGCGCGGACCAGCGGAGCCAGCAGAAGAACCGGATTCGGGCGATGACGGTGCTGCGCTCGCGGCTGTTGGAGGCGCGGGTGGCGGAGGAGGACGCGAAGTACGCGGCGCAGCGGAAAGCGCAGGTGGGGACGGGGGAGAGGAACGAGCGGATCCGGACTTATAATTTCCCGCAGAACCGGGTGACGGACCACCGGATCGAGTTGACGTTGTACAATTTGCCGACGTTCATTGACGGTGACATTGACACGTTGATCGAGCCGCTGATGACGAACGCGCTGGATGAACGGTTGAAGTCGCTGGAGCTGTGAGAAGGAGGTGCGCGGGGGAAGCGTGAGGCTCCCCCGCCCGAGGGACTACCGCGAGGAGGCCCCGCAGGCCTCGAGTTCCCGAGCGCGGGCGTCCGATTTGCTCCAACTGAGCTTCGCCCAGGGCGTGTCGTGCGCGGCTGGGGAAGATTGGGAAAGAGGGGTGGATTGGACAGGCCGCAGGGTGGTGACGGGCGGCGTGTGGGCCTGAAGGTGTCCCCGGGCTTGATCCAATTCAAAAGCGAAGAAGAGTGCAGCCATCATAAATGAGAAATTAGCTGCCCGCATGCCATGTTCAGTCTTGAGAATGAGAGGAGGAGGATGGAGTGGAAGGTGGCAATGGGCAGGGGGTTGGAACGGAAAATCGGGGAGAGGCTGGAGGCGGAATCAGGGGGGGACGGAGTGCTTTTTTGGGAGGGGGAGAGTTGAATGGGGGTTCGATGAAGATTTTGCAAACATTCCACCTCCTGTTGGCGGCCGGATTCATGGCGGGAACGGCGGCGGAGGGGACGGGGGCGGAGGTGGAACTGCTGCCGGACCAAGGGGTGCGGGTAACGACGCCGGGGGTGTCGGGCGCGCGGGTGGCGGTGGATGGTTCAATGAACTTGTCGGGGTGGCTGGAGATCACGAATTTGGCTCCCCGGGAAGGCGTGGTGACCTTCAAGGATCCAGACGGAAAGGACAAGCCGACGCGTTTTTATCGGCTGTCCGACGGGGACGAGTGGTTCAAGGTGGAGGGGTATGTGGATGGGGGAGAGCTGTTTGGGCCGGTGGCTGGCGCGGAGGTGACGGTCACTCCTGGAGATGTCCGGACGACGACGGACGCGCAGGGACGGTTCCGATTGGAGCAACGGTTTGGGCGGGAAAGCCTGCCGGTAATGGCGAGGGTGACGGGGGCGGGATTTGTGGAGGCGGAGCGGGAGATGGGTGCGAGCGACGCGGGGTCGTTGATGGTGTTGCGATCGGGGCCGAAAGGGGGGGCGATGCTTCCCTTGTTGGCGAGGGGGGTGAAGTACCAGTTCCTGGTGGGCTCCGGGAGCCGGGCGGGGGAGCGGTATGAAATCGTTTTTGACGGGCTGCGTTTCACCGCGACGGGGGCGGTGACGGGGGCGGGGACCTTTGAGGCGTTGACTGATCCGCCGGCGCGGATCCGGCTGGTTTTTGACGGGGGAGCGGGGCCGGCGAGCGAGGCGTTGTTCTGGAGCCTTGGGAGCGCCACCGAAGCGGCCTTCGCGGGGATTCCGTCGCCCGCGGGCACGTTGGCGGGGAATGGGAGGGTGACCATCGAGCTGCCGGCGGGGGGCGGAGCGCCTGGGCGGTTATCGAAAGTCCACGTTGTGATTGAGCGGGGTCCGATTGGAGCGTATTCGGCGACGATCCATCTGACCGGGGAGGCGAGCGGGACCTTCACGATCACCGACGGGAGTTCGGGGAGCGGGAATTTCGTGTATGCGCCCGCCGGGGCGGTGGCGCAGTTGTTGTTGAATTACACCGGGGAGTTCGCGGGGGATGTGGATGATTTCGCGCTGCAATTCACGGGGACGCCTTCGGGCGGGAACACGTTCACGGGCACGCAGAAAGTGGGGATCATGACGGGAGTGATGGAGGGGACGTTCACCTACGAATAGGGACGGGTCGGGGCGAGAAAACGTGCTTTACAGGGCAAAGCACGCTCCGCAAAGTATCGGCGGCCGGATTGCAAGCCATTGGTGGCCGTGCAACGCAACCGGCGCAGAGCAGGCGATAAACCATGTCGAATTTGGATCCCGATTTAGGCGCAGCCATCACGCGCTCACAGAGTTACCTTTTGACCGAGCAGAAGCCGGAGGGCTACTGGGTGGGGGAGCTGATGGTGGACTCAACGCTGGTGTCGGACATGATCGCGTACCACCATTGGAATGGGAAGGTGGACGCGAAATGGCAGCGGAAGGCGGTGAACCACATCCTTTCGATGCAGCTTCCGGACGGGGGCTGGAACATTTATCACGGCGGGCCGTCGGAGGTGAACGCGACGATCAAGGCGTATTTGGCGCTGAAGATCGCGGGGGTGCCGGTGACGGATCCGAGGATGCTGCGGGCGCGGGAGGTGGCGATGAACCTCGGCGGGGTGCCGCGGATGAACACGTTCTCGAAGCTGTACCTGGCGTTGCTGGGGCTGTTTCCGTGGGATTATGTGCCGACGATCCCGGCGGAGATCATCCTGATTGGCAAATGGTTCCACGTGAATTTCCATGAGATGAGCTCGTGGAGCCGGTCGATGCTGGTGCCGCTGGCGATCATCAACCATTTCAAGCCGACGCGGAAGGCGAAGGTGACATTGGACGAGCTGTATCCTGAAGGGTACCACGAGCGGGATTTGGCGCTGCCGCCCGACCCGGAGACGTTCACGTGGCGGAATTTCTTCCTGTGGCTGGACGAGCTGCACAAGTTCGTGGAGAACAACAAGCTGAGGCCATTCCGGAAGAGGGCGCTGAAGAAGGCGGAAGAGTGGATGCTGGAGCGGTTCGAGGGGTCGGATGGGTTGGCGGCGATATTTCCGGCGATGCTCAACGCGTTGATCGCGCTGAAGGCGCTGGGGTATCCGGATGACCATCCGCAGGTGGTCCGGGCGGCGCGGGAGCTGAAGAAGCTGGAGCATGAGACGGAGGACCGGGTGCGGATCGAGCCGTGTTTTTCGCCGGTGTGGGACACGGCGATTGTGGCGATTTGTTTGGCGGAGTCGGGGGTGCCGGCGACGCATCCGGCGCTGGCGAAGTCGAGCGCGTGGCTGGCGTGCTCGCGCACCACGGGCTTGGCGCGGTA
>CAZSXX010000404.1:0-4067 GCA_964611245.1 uncultured Verrucomicrobiota bacterium
CCGTGATCGGCGCGCTCACCGTCACGTCCACCTCCGTGGGCGTGATCCGCACCGCCCTTTTGTCGGTCGAATCCCGCAGCACCGCCAGCGGGTGCGCCGTGAAACGATAGGTGTTGCGCGGCAGCAATTCCGCCCCTCCCGGCGCGTCCCGGTGCACCACAAACCACACAATCACCGCCAAGAGCAGCGAGGTGATTTTCCACCAGAAATGGTGCAGGATCAGGTCACGCTTGGCCATGGGAGGCTGGGGGTGCCGCAGGGGCGATCTGGCCCGCTGTCGGCGGTTCCGGCATTGTTTCGGACCTCGCCACCGGCGGGGCCGGCGCCACTCGCTCGCCCAACCGGGCCTTGATCCATTCCGCGAATGTCCGCTTGCTCCGCGGCACGAAAATCGACGTCAGGAACGACCGCAATTCCTCGATCGTCACCCCTTTTACCAACTGTGATTTGTAGGCGTAGGAAACCCCGCCAGTCTCCTCCGACACCACCACCACCACCGCGTCCGTCTCCTCCGTCAGCCCGATGGCCGCCCGGTGCCGCGTCCCGAGCGACTTGCTCAAGTCCTGCCGCTGCGTCAGCGGGAAGATGCACGCCGCGAACGCGATCCGGTCCCCCTTCAGGATCACCCCGCCGTCATGGATCGCGTTGTTCGGGAAAAAAATCGTCTCCAGCATCTCCGGCGTCGCCTCGCAATCCACCGGCACCCCGGACTCCACCACCTCCTGCAGGTTGATCGTCTGCTCCATCGCGATCAGCGCCCCGATCCGCACCTCCGAAAGCCGCTCGACGGTCTGCACCACCACTTCGATGTTTTCCCGCTGCTCGCGCGCCGTCGTGAACCACGGCAGGTTCCCCAGCTCCGCCAGCATCCGCCGGAACTCCGGCTGAAAGATGATCAGCACCGCCACCGCCGAAAACGCGAAGAAATTCCGCAACAACGCGCTCAGGACCTGGAACTCCAGGATGCTGCAGGCGAACGTCAGCCCAATGATCACCATGAACCCGATCACCACCGGCCAGCCCCGCGTTCCCCTCACGAACATGAACGCGTAATAGATGGCGATCGTCAGCAGGACGATCTCCACCACGGGCCGCCACCCGATCTTTAGCATCTCAAGCCACATTGCCCCGCTCCGCCTCAATCGCCTCGAACATCCTCAGCGCCGCCACCGTTTCCGCAACGTCATGCGTCCGGAATATCTCCGCCCCACGGCCCGCCGCCCACACCGAACACGCCAGCGCCGGCGCCAGTCTCTGCCCCGTCTCCAGCTTCAGCAGCCGCCCCAAAAACGACTTTCGGGACACACCCAGCGCCATGGGGCGGTCGGCCACCCGCGTTTCTTCCAGTCTCGCCAACAACTGTATGTTATGTTCCAGCGTTTTGCCAAAGCCAATTCCCACCTCAACCACGCATGGTTCCGCCCCCCCCCCGGCCCCCCCCAGCCGCACCATCTGCCCCGCGAAAAACCCCCGCACCTCCCGGACGACATCCCCATACTGCGGGTTTTGCTGCATCGTCCCCGGCTCCCCCTGCATGTGCATCGCGATGTAACCCGCCCCGCTTTCCGCCACCACCTCCCACATCGCCCGGTCATTCCCCGCCGCCGCGATGTTGTTCACGATGTGCGCCCCCACCCCCACCGCCTCCCGCGCCACCTCCGCTTTTTGCGTGTCGATCGAGAGCAGCGCCTTGGTTTTCCCGGCCAACCCCTCCAACACCGGGATCACCCGCCTCAATTCCTCCGCCACCGAAACCTCCGACGCCCCCGGCCGCGTCGACTCCCCGCCGATGTCGATGATCTCCGCCCCCTGAGCCTCCAACTCGAGCCCGTGCGCGACCGCCGCCCCCGGTGCGGCGTACCGCCCCCCGTCAGAAAAGGAATCCGGCGTCACGTTCAGGATTCCCATCACCATCGCCGGGCGCGGAAAACGTATTTCGTGCTGCCGTGCCCGGAAGATCATGCGGCCAGGGCCTTCGGGTCGCGGATGGCCCCCGCCGCCGCCTCCACCAACCGGTTCGCCACCGCCTCCACCACCCGGTCCGGCACCCCCATCTTTGGGTTCGAGGACTGCGCCAGCATATGGCACTGGTCGTTCACGTAATCGATCCAGACGAACTCCCCCGCCTCGTCCTGCGCGATTTCGCTCGAGAAAAAGTTCATCCCCGTCAGCCCCGCGATCTTCTCCATCCCCTCCCCCATCGCCTCCAGCCCATGCCGCTCGATCTCATCCGCCGTCACTTCCGCGTACCGGTCCGTGAAGCAATCCCACCAGCACCACTGCAACGATCCGAACACATAAAACAGCCGCCAGTAGGCCGGCCTTCCCCCCAGCTCCCGCGGGATGATCTTTCGCTGAAGCAGGTAATGCTCGTCCGGCCACGCCTCCTTCGACCTCGCTACATCCCGCTCGTCATGCGCGTCCAAGATCACCCCCTTGCGCCCATACCCGCGCCCCGGCTTGATCACAAACGGGTCCCCCAGCGCCTCCCGCTGCTCCTCCGTCAGCCGCAGTTGGGCGGTCTCCTCCCGGCGCACAATGACGGTGGGCGGCACCGGGATGCCCGCCCGCTCCAGCCGAGGATGCAGCGCGCTCTTGTCGAACGCCGCCTGCGCCACCCCCGGGGGATCAATCACAAAGGTCCGCCGCCCCTGCGCCAACTCCACCAGCCGGTGGAACGGGTCTTCCGGCAGGTGGTGTTCGCTGTGCATGTTCAGCAGCGCCCGCGCCCAAACCTTCCCGCTTTCCAGCGCCTCCAGGAACGGTTCCACCCACAGCGGCTCAACCAGGAAAAAATCCAGCCCCCGCTCCGCGCACCCCCGCTGCACGCAATGGATGAAGAAACCATCCGCGTCCAGTTGGTGCGTCATGATCAAGTCATAAATCCGCGCCACGATTCAGCTCCCTCAATTTCTGGCGCCCGCCAATTGCATCAATTCGATCTCATACCCTTCCGGCGCGTCCACGAACGCGAAGCCCGACCCGTTCTCCTTCATCGTCGGCCCGTCCGAAAATTTCAGCCCATGCTTCTCCAGATGCTTCCCAAATTCCGCCAGGCTCTCCACTTGGAACGCCAAGTGGGTCAGGTCCGCCTGCACCTGCACTGGTCCGCTCGATGGAAAATAACACACCTCAATCAGCTCCTCGCTCCCCGGCGTTTTCAGGAACACCAGCTCCGATCCCCGCGGCGATTTGTGCCGCCGCACCTCCTCCAATCCCAAGACCTCCACATAGAACCGCACCGTTTTTTCCAGGTCGTTGACCCGGTACCGCGTGTGCAATAATTTTTTGACAGCGCTCATCCCTCCCATAATAATTGCGCCGCCCGCCAACACAACAAATTCGTGCGCGGCAAGGAGCAAAGGATGTTTGAAGGGATTTTACGGGCGAGGGCCACTGGGGCGACCCGCTTTCTTTCCATTTGCTGCGCCATCCTCGTCTTCGCCGGCGCCTCCCCCTCCCTGCACGCCCAAATCGACCCTGAGAAACGGCAGTTGGTCCACCTCGGCTACAACCAGCCCGTCCAGGGCGACGGCCCCCTCGCCGCCTACGGCTTTTATTACCGCAACCAGCCCGACTTCCTCCAGCATTCCAACCTGACCCTCCGCCTCGCGGTCGCTCCCCTTTACGTCGACTCCGAGCTCGGCTTCATCGGCCTGCTTGGACCCCACACCGACCTCGCGATTGGCCTCGCGGGCGGGGGCTTCGCGGACAGCTACTTTGAGGTCCGCCGTGGCCGCTACCTAAAGGGTGAATCCTTCGACGGCCACGGCGCTGAGCTCAACTCCAGCGTTTACCACCTGTTCAATCCTGACGCCGAGGTCCCGCTCAACGGCATCTTCCGCCTCGCCGCCCGCGCCCATTTCTTCGAGGAAACCAACCGGACCGATCCCGCCTTCGAGGATCCCGACAATTTCGAGTCGCTCTACCTCCGCACCGGCCTCCGCTATGGCGGCCGCGAGCCCAGCATGACCGCCCCGCTCGCCATGGAAATCTCCGCTTGGTACGAGGGCCATTTCCGCACTGGCTCCGGGCCCTATGGCTTCTCCGGCGACCGCACCATCGTC
>CAZSXX010000405.1:0-4058 GCA_964611245.1 uncultured Verrucomicrobiota bacterium
TGCCCATTCCCCTCCCCCCCGCCAACTGCGGACTGCCCCAACGCCGGACGCGGGCTCAATCCGCCGCTCGCGGGTCGCGTCAAAAAAGCGCCCGCGAAATCATCCGATGGACGTCGTCATTGTCCAACGGCGTCACCGGTCCCCCGGGCAACGCAAAGAAGAAAGCCGCTTGGTCAAAGGCCGTCATAAAATTCCAGGTCCTGAGCACCGTGAGCCCCTCGATCGCGAAGGCCTCCTCATGCCCTTCTCCGGATGGCCACCACGCCAGGATCGGCCGGTGCGCCACCCCCTCCTGTTTCAATTGGGCTGCCAACTTCAAATTCCTCGCCCTGTTTTCCTCCCTCCCAATTTGTTGATAATTGGGGTTCTCCGCGCTCAGAATCGCGATCCCATCGTCCGTTTCCCGCCACACTTGGCCCACCCGCCCCAAATACCGCCCGTCCAGCTCCGTGAAAAACGTCCCTTCAACCGACCGCGCCAACGCTTCGCCTTCGGTCGCCTTCCTCTCCCCTCGCTCAAGTTGCCTCGCCCGCAGGAACTCGATCGTCCACTGGAAGTTTCGGTGGGTCGATTCCCTCGCACCCTCAATGAACAGTGAACATGCCCCCATCACCGCCAACGTCGCCGCCGCGTTCGGGCATCGGTGCGGCAGGCCAACCACCCCGGCCGCGGTCGCGCGGCCCACCAGCGCCGCCCTCGCCGCCTCCAAATCCGCGCGGCTTTTCCTCCCCTCCGTGAACAGCCAAAGCGTCTCCAACGCGTTCACGCACAAAGGATGCCGGTCCCGGCTCACCGTCAGCGCCCTGTCGGCCAGCCAATGCAACTCCCTCCGGGCCTCCAGCTCCTCCGCCGTCGGTTCCCCCACCGGAAGCTCCACCACTTCCGGCCCATCCTCGCTGGCCTCCCCCTCCTCCCCAATCCCCGCCACCGACACGACCCCTCCGCCGTCCGACTCCAACCTCGCCAGCAAGGCCGCCGCCGCCATGGCCGCTTTGGCTTGAAAGTCCCCCTCCGCTTCCCGGCCTGCCTTCCTGCGGGGCCGCTTCCCGGATTTCTCCCGCGCCTTTTTCCTCGGCTTCAGCTCCACCTCAACCTGCTCCCGAATCTGCGCCGCCAGCGCCGCGTGGTCGGCGGACCACACATAAAAATAAAGCCCGCTCATCCCCACGTATCCTCCGTCCATCACGATCCTGCACGCCCCTGCCGCCGCCGCGCACGATGCCGCCAAGCTGATCGCCAGCGAACTCTCCGGCGCGCGCTCCCCCTCCCGCGCCGCCCAAACATCGAATCGCTCCGCCACATCGGCGAATTCTCTCAACGCATCCACAAACGAGTACTCATCCCCCGAAATGGCCACATGGCGGCAACTCCCGTCCCCGTCCGCCGGAACCCCGCAAATCGGGCATTCCGGCGCGGACTCCTCCCCCTCCAGTTCATTGATTTCGCACATTCAGTCCTCCATTTTTAATTGGTTTCCCCTCGTTCTTTCACCGTTCCCACGGCAGCCCAGCCTTTCCGAAATGCCCATAGTTCGTCGTGCGCCGAAAAATCGGCTCCTTCAATCCCAGCGCGCGCGTGATCTCCGCCGGCCTGAAGTCAAACCCCCGCGCCACCCGTTCGGCTTCTTCGGCGTCCCCTGTCCCAAACGTCTCCACGAAAATGGCCACCGGCCTCGCCACCCCGATCGCATACGCCACCTGCAACTCCGCCCGCCGCGCCACTCCCGCCTTCACAATTTCCCTCGCCACATGCCGCGCGAAATACGCCGCGCTCCGGTCCACCTTCGAGGCGTCCTTCCCGCTGAACGCCCCGCCGCCATGCCGCGCCGCGCCCCCATACGTGTCCACAATGATCTTCCGGCCCGTCACCCCGCAATCTCCCGTCGGCCCGCCCGTCACAAACTCCCCGGTCGGATTCACCAACAGCCGGATTCCACCCACATTCCAATCCCCCAGCCCCTCTCCCAAAAGGCGCTCCCGCACATACTCCCGGATCGCCCCCTGCTCCGTTCCCTTCGCGTGCTGCGTTGAAACCACCACATCCGTCACCCGCGCCGGCCGCCCGTCCTCGTACCGCACGGTCACCTGCGTCTTGGCGTCCGGCCTCGCCCACGGGATTGCCCCCTTTTTCCGGTCCTCCGCCAACGCCCGCGCCAGCCGGTGCGCCAGCAAAATCGGCAGCGGCATCAACTCCGGCGTCTCATCGCACGCGTAGCCGAACACAATCCCCTGGTCCCCCGCCCCCTGCTCCTCCCCGCCCGACACCCCGGCGTCAATGTCCGCGGATTGCCTCCCCAACAAATTCGTGATCACAACCTTGTCCGCATGGAAAACCTGGTCCTCATGCGTGTATCCAATCTCCCGGATCGCCGTCCGCACAATCCGCTCGACGTCAATCCCCGCGCCGGTCTTCAACTCCCCCGCCACGATCACCCGGTCATCCTTCACCAACGTCTCGCACGCCACATGGCTCTCCGCGTCCTCCGCCAGGCACCCGTCCAAAACCGAGTCCGAAATGTAATCACTGACCTTGTCCGGATGCCCCTCGCTGACCGACTCCGACGTGAATAAATGGCTGCTCATAATCCCTCCAGTCATCCGCCTGTCAAAAAAGTTGCGGAGCCCTCTCCCCCACCGTCGCGAACAAAAAATCACGGATTTCACGCGCCTCCTCCAGCGAGCGCGTCCCCAACGATCGCCGCACCCGGCCCTTCGTGTAATCCGCGCGGTGCACCGTGAAGTGGACCCACCACGTCCCATGGTTGTTCCAAAGATGATGCCCCGGATTTTCCCCACTCCGGCGGCCGGCCAGCGTTGCTGCGTTTTTCATGTTTCTTTCGCGCAAGGAATTCGCCCGCCAAAAAGAAAAACCGCCGTCCTGGAGCACCAGGACGGCGGTTTTTTCAGGAGAAATATATTTCGGATCACACGATCCGCACATCGAAAGCTTTCGCTTCCAAGGCACCTTGGCGATCTCCTTCGCCCGGTTGCCAGACCGCTTTTCAGCGGGTCATTCCTAATGCTGAAAAGACCATATCACGCCCCCAAAATTCTGGCAACGCCCGAGTGTGTCATAAAACCCCCGCCGTCCGGCGCTCTCGCGGTCTTGGCCCCCTCCAAATCCGCCCAAATTAGATTGCTTTATCTCCGGCACGCCCGGACCCTCCACAGTGTTTGAACAGTGGGAATTCAATGCGGGTATTGGCGCTGATGGCGGCCCTTCTCCTCCCGTCCCATGGGCAGGTCGCGGTTGCCGCCCCGCCTCCCAATGACGCGTTCGCCGCCCCTACCCTCCTCGCCGGCGATTCGGGCGTTGTCCTCGCCTCAAACTTTGCCGCCTCCACCGAACACGCCGAGTCCCTTCCAACCGCCCCCGGCCTCGGCGCCACAATTTGGTTCCGCTGGTCCGCCCCGGCGAACGGCCTCCTCGAACTCCGGCCCAACTTCGCCTCCCAACCGCTCGTCCTAACCATCGCCAAGGATGCGCCCGTCGATTCCCTCGTCTGGCTCGCCTCCAATGCCCACCGCGTCTCCACCCACGCCGGCATCCGCTGGCGCCTGCGCGACTCCCTTTCCATCCCCGTCCGCCAAGGCGAAACCTTCGTCCTCGCCATCGACACACTCGAACCCCAATCCGCCGCCGGTTCTGGATTGTCAATAATCCTGCCTGACATCCTCATGCCGATCGGCCCGCTTGACCCGGACGGCGACCCACAGCCAGTCCCGCAACCCCCAATCCCGCCGCCCGGAGGCGACGTCCAATTCAGCTACCAGTTTGTCCACGGCCCCGCGAACGACGATTTTGAGAACCCGGCCATACTCGCCGGTTCCTCCATCGCGGTCCCCGCGTCAAACTTCGCCGCCACCCGCCAGCCGACGGACCCTGATGATCCCGGCTCCCCGGGCGGCGCCTCGGTCTGGTACTCGTGGACCGCCCCGGCTTCCGGGCGCGTCTCCCTCGCTCTTTCCCCCCCGCCGCCCCTGCCCCAACCCGCCGCCACCGTTTCCCTCCCGGCTCAATCCGCCGAATACAACTTCTTCGAAGGCGGTGGGATCGAC
>CAZSXX010000406.1:0-4034 GCA_964611245.1 uncultured Verrucomicrobiota bacterium
TGGAAAGGACGCCGCGGACGTGCGGCCGGTCTCTGAACTCGGCCTTGATCTTGTAGCCGGGGCCACCGGTGCCGACCATTTCATTGTCGGTCTTGCTGAGGGGATCGCCCCCCTGGATCATGAATCCTTTGACGATGCGATGGAACGCGGTCCCATCGTAAAAGCCTTCGCCGGCGAGCTTCTTGAAGTTCTCGACCGTTTTGGGGGCCACGTCCGGCCAGAATTTCACGACCATCTGGCCTTCGGTGGTGGAGATCACCGCCACATCATTTGCGCTCATTGTTTGATATCCTTGGAAAAAATTACTTGATGGTGTCGACGCCGACGATTTTGACGCTGTCCACATTGACGCGGGTCAACGGCATGTCGCGCGGGCCCGTCGGGGTGGAGCCGATCTTGAGGAGGACATCCTCCCCTTTGATCAGCTTTCCGAATGCGGTGTACTGCTTGTCGAGATGGGGGGCGTCGGCCAGGCAGATGAAGAACTGGCAGCCGGCGGTGTCCGGGCCGCTGGGAAGGCGGGCCATGGAGAGGACGCCGCGGACATGCTTGGTGTCGTTGAACTCGGCCTTGATGGTGTAGCCCGGATTGCCGCCGCCCCAAGCGCTTTTCTTGGTTTCGTCCTTGGTGTTGGGATCGCCGCCCTGGATCATGAACCCGGAGATCACGCGGTGGAAGGCCGAGCCGTCATAGAAGCCTTTTTTGGCGAGGGACTTGAAATTCTCGACGTGCTTGGGGGCGAGGTCGGGCCAGAATTCCAGGACCATTTCGCCCATGGAGGTCTTGATGATGGCGACTTCCTTGGCCGCGGCCGTTTGGGGTTTGGCCGCCGGGGAGCCGGGGGCAGGCAGGGCTGGGGCGCCGGGGGAGGGAGGCGCGGACTCCGCCGGTTTCGGGGCGGGCGAGACCGCTTTTTTCGTGGTCGAATCTTGAGCGTGGCCGCCGATGACACCCATCGACCATGCCACCAACCAACACAACAGCATTCGTTTCATTCGGCGGGAATATGGCGCCGATGACGGCGCAAGTCACGCCCGGAAAGTCGGGGAGGCAGCGGTGAAAATCAGGCGAGAATGGGATGGATGACGGCGCCGGAGACATCGGTCAGCCGCCGGTTGATGCCATTGTGGTAATAGGTGAGCTTCTCGTGGTCCAACCCCAAGAGGTGGAGGATGGTGGCGTGGAAATCCGGGATGGTGACTTTGTTTTCCGCGACAAAATAGCCGACTTCATCGGAGGATCCATGCCGCCATCCCTTTTTGACGCCGGCTCCGGCGAGGAAGCAGGTGAAGGCAGTGGGATGGTGGTCGCGGCCGGGGGAGTTCAGTCCTTGGGTGACGGGGCTTCGGCCGAATTCGGTGTTCCAGACCACGAGTGTGTCCTCCAGCATGCCGCGCTGCTTCAAGTCCTTGATGAGCCCGGCGACGGGCTGGTCCATGGTGGCGGCCTGGGTGTCGTGGTTCTCCTTCAGGTTTTCGTGCCCGTCCCAGTTGATGCGCGGGCTTCCGAAGGCGCCGCCGTTGAGAATCTGGACGAAGCGCACGCCGCGCTCGAGCAGGCGCCGGGCCATCAGGCAGTTTTGCGCGAAGCCCTTGTTGGCGTCGTTGCCGAAGCCGTAGAGCTTTTTGGTCGCCTCCGATTCGTTCTCCAATTTGGAGGCCTCCGGGATGCTGACCTGCATCCGGGCGGCCAGTTCGTAGGACCGGAGGCGGGCCGCGAAGCCGTCGTCGCCGGGATGGCTGGCCATGAAATCCCGGTTCATCGCCCCGAGCAGCCGCAAGTCCGCCGCGCGGGATTGGGGGGAAACGTGGGCCGGGGTGTTGAGATCGAAGATGGGCTCGGGGGAGTTGGACCGGAAGGGGACGCCTTGGTGGTTGGCGGGCAGGAAACCGGAGGTCCAGTTGATGGACCCGCCGGCGGGCAAGCCGCGAGGGTCGGGAAGGACCACGAAGGTGGGGAGATTCTCGTTTGCGCCGCCCAGGCCATAGCTCAACCATGCGCCCATGGAGGGGAAGCCGTTGAGGGTGAACCCGCTGTTCATCTGGAAGCTGGCGGGGGTGTGGTTGTTGCTCTTGGCGAACATGGAGTGGATGAAGCAAACGTCATCCACGCACCCGGCGAGATGGGGAAGCAGGCTGCTGACCCATGCGCCGCTTTGGCCGTGCTGGCGGAATTCGTACGGGCTCTTCATGACCTTGCCGGGCTGGCCGAAGAAGCCGAGGTTCTCCCCCTTCCCTTCCAGGGTCTTGCCGTCCAGCCTGGCCAGTTCGGGCTTGTGGTCAAATGTGTCGAGGTGGCTGACGCCACCGGAGCAGAAAATCTGCACGATTCGCTTGGCCTTTGGAGGAAAATGGGGCGCGGGGGCGGAGTGGGCGCCCGACAGTTCGCGGTGGAGCATCCAAGCCAGCGCGATGCCCCCCAGCCCGCCGGCGGAGCTGGAGAAAAAATCGCGGCGGGACAGGCCGGTTTGTTGGGGGCTATGGGGCATAAACAAACTCCGTCGAGTTGAAGAGGGCCCAGCAGACATTGGGCAACCCGCGTTCGCGGGCGGCGGCCAGGGCGCGTTTGGCCTCGGCGCGGGTGGGTGGGCGGCCGAGGGCATGTTGATAGGCGGCGGCGAGGGCGCGCGGAAGATTTTGGCCGGTTTCGGCGAGGGCGCGTTCGGCCAGAAGGGACGCTTGGCGTTGGACGAAGGAATTGTTCATGAGCCCGAGGGCTTGCAGCGGGGTGATCGTGCTGCCCCGGCGGGGAGTTTTGACGGAGGGATCGGGGCAGTCGAACGCGTCCAAGAGCGGCTCCTTGCCGGAGTTGACGTTCATGCGGTAAACGGTGCGGCGATTGAACTCGGGGCCGACCATGTCTTTTGGGTAATAAAAATCGGAGTTGAAACTGGCGATTTCAAACGGGCGGAAACTGGGCCCGCCCATCCTGAGGTTCAATTGTCCGCTGGCGGCCAGCATGGCGTCGCGAATCTCCTCGGCGTCCAGGCGGCGGGGGGTGAAACGCCAGAGGAGCTGGTTGTCGGCGTCGAGGGCGGCGGCCTTGGGATTGAAGCGCGATTGTTGGCGGTAGGCGTCGGAGTTGACGACCAACCGGTGAAGGGCCTTGACGCTCCAGCCACTGGCGATGAATTCGGAAGCGAGCCAATCGAGGAGCGCCGGATGGCTGGGCCGGGCGCCGGCGACGCCAAAGTCGTTGGGAGTGCCGACCAGGCCCAGCCCAAAATGGTAATGCCAGACGCGGTTGGCCATGACACGGGCGGGGAGCGGGTTGCGCGGATCGGCCAGCCATTCGGCGAATTTGGCGCGGCGCGCGGCTTCGGGGGCGTCGGGCGGCAGGCCAAAATCGGGGTTCAGGTCGGAGATGGCGGAGAGGGCGCCGGGCGAGACCGTCTGGTCGGGCGAGGTGACATCGCCGCGCTTGAGGCGTTTGGTGGGGGGCGGCTGGACGCGGGTTCCCACGTAGGAGACCAATGAGGGTTTTGGGGCCGCAAGTTCGGAGGGAATGATTGGGCCTTCGCCATGCCGGACGCCCTCAAACACGGATTTCACCTGGTAGTACTCCTCGTGGGAGATGGGGTCGAATTTGTGCGCGTGGCAGCGGGCGCAATTGATCGTCAGGCCGAGGAAAGATTGGCCAACGACGCCGATCAGGTCCTCGAGTTCATCCTCGCGGGTGATCATTTTTTGGGTGGCGTTGGCCTGGGAGTTGCCGGCCTGGTCCCACGGCCCACAGACGAGCAGGCTGACGGCGACCAGGCCATCGGTGGTCAGGGGCTGAAGGACGTCGCCCGCGACCTGTTCGCGCATGAAGCGGTCGTAGGGCTTGTCCTCGTTGAAGCTGCGGATGACGTAGTCGCGGTAGTGCCAGGCGTTGTTGCGGAGACGGTCATATTCGAAGCCCTGGCTTTCCGTGTAGCGGGCGATGTCCAGCCAGTGCCGACCCCACCTTTCGCCGTAACGGGGGGAGGCCAAAAGGCGTTCCACGAGCTCCTCGTATGCGCGGGGGGATTTGTTTTGCAGGAAAAACGCGGA
>CAZSXX010000407.1:0-4020 GCA_964611245.1 uncultured Verrucomicrobiota bacterium
GTTTTTTTTTGGCCCCGCCTCGCCCACGGCGGGCCTGGGCTCAGTTCTCGGTGGTGACGGCCAGCAGGAAAGGAAGCGCCTCCCCCAGCGCGGAGACGTAATCAAGGCTCGCGATGCGGACGGATGGCTTCGGGTTCACCCAGGTGGATTTGTAGAGGCGCACCCGCAATCCAAGCTCAAGCGTCCGTTGATTGGCCCCGGACCAGGCCACGATTCCCCGGCTGGTCGCTTCGGATTGGTTCGGGTCGTGCCACCAGTTTCGCACGTCTTCGCCATAAACGATTGGCATTGCGGCGTCCGTGCCGTCTGCGTAATGAATGACGACCCGCCCGATGGCCCACCCCTCCCGCGCGTCGCCTCCGCTCCCATGCAGGAAATGCAGGAATCGGCAGGCTTGCTCCACGGGAATGCCTTCCACCGCGCTGGGAAACGGGCGCACGGTCCCTTCCTCCCGCCCTCTCGCCAACGAAACGATGCCGCCGACCTCAAACTGCGTGCCGCAAAATTCCTGCCGCCCGCGCGGGACCATCGCCAGATTGTTCCCCGCCCAAACCGGCGTGTGCCAGTTCTCATCCAGGGAGGCATTGTAGAACGCCGCGATCTCCAACGGCCGCTGGGCGCCGGGGTGGTCCGGGATTGGCTCAGCCGGTTTCTCGAACTTCCCGGGCCACCCTTCCGCGGTCACGGCGACGAGGAATGGCGCTGCCGCATCCATCATGTTCGAAACATATTCGATCGTCACGACCGGCATTTCCGGGCGCGGATTCTCCCACGCGTGCCGGAAAATTCTCACCACGGCTCCCATCGCTTCCGCGGCCGGATTCCCTCCGGCCCACGCCACCAGCGCCCGTTGCGCCCACCGCGATTCGTTCGGCGGCGCCCACCAGTTCTCAAAATCCCGCCCCAGCGCAAAGGGAGCCGTTAATTTCCGCCCATCCGCGTAATGCACAACGGCGTGCGCGGCTTCTTCGCCCTTCGTTCCGCCAATCGTGACTGCGTGCAGAAAATGGATTCGCCGGCAGTGGCGTTGAATGGGGATTCCGCCCACGCCGATCGGAAAGGGATGCTTTTCCCGCTGCAGGTGCTGCGACGACAGGCAGATCACGCCGCCGATGGAAAAAGGGACCCCCGCGAGGGTTTGGTCGCCCGGCGGCAGCGCCGCCAGGGTGTTTTTGCTGCCCGGCCGCTCATGCACCGGTTCGTCCAGTTTCGTGGTGTGGAACCGTGCCAAATCCACTGGAAAATAGGCCGTGGCTCCCGGCGGAACCTCTTTCCATTGCTCCGGGATGGCCGGCCTCCACACGGGCGGCTCCACCGGCGCGAAGGAGCGCAGCGTGATCAGGATCACGGCGCCCAGCCCTCCCGCCAGCGCCCACTGCCGCCGCCGCCGCGCCCTCATTTCGGCGAGGGACCACCCCTTCTGCAGCGCTCCCAGGTCCCCTCGCATTTGCGCCGCGGACGAATAACGCTCCCGAATGTCATTGGCGCACGCTTTGAGCATGATTTCATTCAGGCCCGCCAAAACCTCTCGGTCCGGATGTTCGCGGATGTTTCCCGGCAGTTGCGGAAACTCCTGGCGGTCCTTGCCGAACGCCATTTCATAAAGCGTTTTTCCGAGGCTGTACAAATCCGCCGACGGCGAACCCGCGCCGTCTCGCGGCATGAATCCAGCCGTCCCCACCGAGGCTCCCTCGTCGCCGGCGGCCGAAACCAAACCGATGTCCGCCAGCTTGGGCGCGCCGTTCACAAATATGATGTTGGCCGGCTTCACGTCGCGGTGGATCAATCCGTTCCCGTGCAGGTGTTCCAGCGCGCCCGCCAGCGCCAGCGCGATTTCCACGCAACGCGGCGCGGCGAAGCTCCCGCCGCGCGCCAGTTCCGCCTCCAACGTTCTCGGCGTGTACTGGCTGGGTTCGAACGGCGCGCCGGACCGCAGGTCGTCGCCCAGTTCCATCACGTAATAGAACAATTCCGAAAGGTCGTCCCGCCCCACATGCAGCAGGTGCACCAGGCCCGGATGCGATCTCGAGATCGGTTCGAAACTCCGAATCCCGGTGTACTCCCGCTCATAGGGGCGCGCGTCCTCAAACCGGTTTCGCCGCACGATTTTCACGGCCCGGTGCGCTCCGGTCACCGTCCGCGCCAGCCACACTTCGCCGTAGCTTCCCGCTCCGATGCGCCTCAGCAACGTGTGGTCTGAAACCAGCGGCGGCGCCTCCTCCGCCCTCGGAGGCCGCCGGATATTGGCTCCGGTTGTGCGCCCGTTCATGCCGCTGTCCTCAACTCATCTCCCGTTCCAGGCGTTTGATTTCTTTCTTCAGGAGCGACCCCACCCGGTGCTTGGCGAGGTACACCTGGCCCAAATTCACCTTCAGCGTCTGGGTGACTTCCCTCGCCGGCCACCGCTGCAGGACGTGGCAGTCAAATATCTGGAACTGCCTCGGCGAGACTTGCGTTTTCACGCGTTCCAGCGCCGCTGCGACTAAATTCTTCTCCCACTCCGCCTCCCAGATCTCCTCGAATTCATCCGGCGAAGGCGAAACGCCTTCACCCAATTCCCGTCCCGTCGGGGGCGCCTCGCCTGCCCCGGCCCTGCGTGCGCGGCTTTGGTCCTCCAGGTAATCCGCGATCCGCCTCCGTGTGATGAGCAACAGCCAACCCCGGAAGGAGCCGATCGACGGGTCGTACTGGAAGCCGGGCATTTTTTTCGCCACCGTCAGGATCGTTTCCTGCACCACATCCTGCGCTTCCGCGTCGGACAGTCCCGTTTTGATCGCCGCCCCATAAATCAGTCGCCAGTACTGGTCGAAAAATTCCTGCCAGCTCTGCTGGTCCTCCCAATCTCGCATCCGGCTCAACAAGCTTTGGCGGGTTGCGAACTGCGGGTTGGGCGGCTGCCTCCCGCGCAATCCAAAGTCCGTTGGTTTCGATTGCTTCAAGGTGTCCTGCCGGAAATCCTGCCCGCCGGGTCCATTTCGGGACAGCCTTAAATGCAATCCCGCCGCAAAGGCGATCGGCGCAGTTTTTCGTGGCCAACGTCTCCCGCTCCCCTTCCCATCCCTCCCCTCTCCCCGGGGGAGAGGGCCAGGGTGAGGGCCAACCCAACGGACCAAGCCAACCTAACTCTTCCTCCCACGCGCGCCTTGCCGCGCCATCAACCCCCGTGTGGCCGGGCAGCGGATGCGGCGCGCGCGTTTGCAACTCCCGGAAGATCGTGTCGCGGATGGCTTGCTGGTCCCGCAGCGGCCGCGGATTCCAGAAGCGCAGTTCCTTGATCCCGATGGAGGCGAGGAACCGGGTTCGCTCCACGTCGTGCGCGTGCCGGCGGGGAAACCCATGGCCGCTGCCGTCCAGTTCAATCGGGAGATTTGCCTCCCGGCAGTGGAAACCCAGGAAATAGGGTCCAATGGGATGCCCCCGGCGGAATTTGTGGGCTCTGAACCGCCGGTCGCGGGCCTTCCCCGGATCCGGATCGGGTGACGGTGCGAAATTATTTGGGCTGTTCCCGAAATTGAGGGTGTCTTGGGTCCATCGGAAATCCGGGGATCTGGGCGGTGTCTCACCGCTGCGCGTCGGACTCCATCCGTTCCGTTCCGTTGCGTTGCGCTGGGACCCGGTTTCGAACCCCTGCTTTCATTCCGCGCTGGATTTGCGCTCCCCGGTTTCGGGTCCCCGTTTTCCCTGGCATCCCTTCCGTTGGCCGTGATCCTGTGGAAAGGTGGCCCTTGTGCGGCTCATAAGTTGGTGATTCATTTGGACCCAGCGCCTTCCCTCGCCCAGGCGATGGGAGAGGGCCAGGGTGAGGGTCGGGCGGCATTTCAACTGGATGGCTCCGGCTCCCCCTGTCCCCGCCCCGCCTTTCTCCCCCCATTGTCCTGGAACAGGTGCTTTTTTTTCAAATTCCACGAGATAAAAGTGCGCGCGTTTGCTCTCCCTGATGCGGAATGCAGCGCCTCGCTGCGCGATGATGTAAATAATTGCATATTGCGCCATAACGGTGGCTAACTTTCATTTGCTGGT
>CAZSXX010000408.1:0-3998 GCA_964611245.1 uncultured Verrucomicrobiota bacterium
GCGGCTTCTTTGGATCGGCCGACGAAAACCGGCCCGCGCTCAACATCAACCTGGAACTGTTCGTCCCGGGCCGGAAGATCGCCGGGCACGGCGAGCTGAAGTTGCACAATAATCGCCAGGATCCGGCGCAGATCCGGCAACTTCTCGCCTACAAAGTGTTCGCCGCGGGCAAGGTGCCTGCGCCACAATGCGGCCTCGCCCGTGTCACGGTGAATGGACAGAATCTGGGGATCTACTCGCACATCGAACCCATCGACGAAACATTCCTCGACCGGCATTTTTCGAATTCGACCGGCAACCTCTACGAGGCGGCCATCAGCGATTTCCGGCCCGGGTGGACTGATACCTTTGAGCAAAAGAACAACAAGGATAGACCGACCCGCGTGGGGCTCGAATCAGTCGCCGCCGCGCTTCAATTGGATGACGATCATTTGCTCCCGGCTCTGGAGAAATTGCTGGATGTGGAGGCGTTCATCCGGTTTTGGGCGGTGGAAAGCTTGCTCAATCACTGGGATGGATTTGCGGGCAATCAGAACAATGCGTTTGTTTACCAGGACGCGAAATCGGGCCGCCTGCGCTTTATTGCCTGGGGCGCGGATGCCACGTTTGGCCTTCCCAACATTTCCCCCCCATTCACCCCTCCCGCATCAGTCTGGGCCGTGAGCCTGCTCCCGCGCCGGCTCTACAACCATCCAACGACTCAACAACGCTACCGGGAACAGATGAAGCAGTTGCTCGCAACGGCCTGGAACGAAAAGGAGCTGCTCGGGGAAGCGGATCGCCTCGAGAAATTGGTGACAAGCCAGGTGACGATCCCAGCTCAGTACATGCAGGGGAGTTTGGCCGCCTTCAGGCAGTTCGTGAAGGGTCGAAGGTCCGCGATTGAGTCGGAACTGATTGGGCCCGCCAAACCCTGGAACCATCCGCTTCGGCGCGAAATCTATATGGAAGACGTCGGCCAGCTCCGGCTCGAGTTCTCGACGGAGAAAGTAGGAAACATCATGGCCGCCGCCCCGAACGGAGCCAAGGCCCGATTCGAACTTCGCTATTATGAACGGCCGTATGTCGTGGAAACCACAGAGGTCAAAGTGATTCCGGATCCGGAACATCCCCACCGCGCCGCCGTGCTCGCCATAGCCATGTTCCCGGGCGTCCGAGTCCCAATCGTGGTCTGGTGCTCGGCCGACTCCAAGAATTACGAGACCGGAAAGAGGCTTGAGATTGGAGGAGACGTCAAATCCACGAGCGTCACGGCGGGACAAGCCGGCTCGGATAATTTTCGGTTCCTGGGATTCGGCCAGGGAACACTCCAGCTTGACAGCGTGGGAACGGGCGAGCGGCCCGTCATCAAAGGCGCCTTGAATATCAAGATCAGGAATCTTCCTTGGGAGGACTTCGACATATCGAAGCTGGAGCCAGTCCGACCGCGCTAATGTCGAGACCAGGGCGAGAGAGTGCCCGGCCGCCCCCCAAGCTTGCCCGGTTCGATATTCGCGTGCGACTTCCCGAAAGGCGGCGGCGCTCCGCTGGCCGAGCTTGGCCGAAGTTCACCAAATCCGCCTGAAATCGGACTTGCCAACTCACCGGGAATACGGTCGGTTATCCCTGGCATCCACCGTATCGCTCATGAACCATTTCACACCCGCCGTCGGACTGGCTCTTTTCGCCTGCTGCGGCGGTGTTTTTATCAACGCAGCTTCGGTAACTC
The DNA here is from genome assembly GCA_964611245.1 of uncultured Verrucomicrobiota bacterium. Classification (GTDB taxonomy): domain Bacteria; phylum Verrucomicrobiota; class Verrucomicrobiia; order Limisphaerales; family SXQI01; genus CAZSXX01. The sequence goes on from CAZSXX010000408.1 coordinate 1,709, forward strand.
TGACCATTCGCGACGCCTCGAACGCCGAGCCGATGCCGGCGCGCGTTCATCTCCGGGACGCCACCGGGAAAGCGCAACGCGCAGGCGCACTGCCTTTTTGGCATGACCATTTTGTCTGCCCAGGGAAGGTGGATCTGGAGCTGCCGATCGGCGCCTACACCTACGAGGTGGGGCGAGGTCCGGAATACGCCACCGGCAAAGGCTCGTTCACTGTGGAGGTTGGCAACCCGCTCGACCTCAGCGTCCGGCTCGCGCGAATTGCCGATCTCGCTGCCGAGGGTTGGTGGTCGGGGGAGACTCATGTGCATCGCAAAACAGCGGACGCGGAGTTGCTGATGCGCGCTGAGGATCTTCACGCGGGCCAGTTCATCACATGGTGGAACAGAAGCAATCCGTGGACCGACGCGCCGCCGCCAAAAGCTCTCCCGTTCAATTTCGACAAATCACGGGCCTACCATCCCCTCGGCGGCGAGGATGAACGTGACGGCGGGGCGTTGCTTTTTCTGGATCTTCAACAGCCGATCGAGATCACAGCGGGCACGAAGCATTTCCCGTCCTCCGCGGTTTACGCGAAACAGGCGCGGGAGCGCGGAGCGCGATGGATCGATGCCGAGAAGCCGTTCTGGTGGGATTTTCCGATGTGGGTGGCGCGGGGGGTCGTGGACACGGTGGGCATTGCCCAAAATCACATGCACCAAGGCGGTGTCCTGGATAACGAGGCCTGGGGACGGCCTCGGGATCGCGAGAAATACGCTGGTCCGCATGGCAATGGCTTGTGGACACAGGACATTTACTATCACCTCCTGAATTGCGGTGTTCGACTGCCCCCGAGCGCGGGAAGCGCCAGCGGCGTGCTGCCCAATCCTGTGGGCTACAATCGCGCCTACGTCCACCTCGGCGGCGGGTTTTCCTACGCGAAATGGCGCGAAGGCCTCCTTGCTGGAAGGAGTTTCGTCGGCAACGGACCGCTGCTCCGTGTCCGCGCTAACGGGGAACTCTCCGGTCACATCTTCAAACCCAAGGAATCGTTGACGGTGGAAATTGATGGCCAATTAGACTCACGGGACCCGATTGCCCGAGTGGAACTGGTGCGTGACGGCCGAGTCGAGCTGATCCAACTGCCGGTCCGGTTCACCGCCGCCCACAGCGGTTGGTTCCTGGTCCGCGCCATCGCCAGCGTCACGAACACTTTTCGATTTGCCTCCACGGCGCCGTGGCATGTTGAGATCGGAGGCCAACCCATGAAGCCTAGGCGCGAGTCAGCCCAGTTCTTCGTTGATTGGTGCCGCGAAAGAATGGGGATTCTGACAAATGTGCGGGAGCTCACTCTAGAACAGAAGGAAGCCGTGCTCGCTCCGTGGCGCGAAGCGGAATCGTTCTGGATTTCCAAACTACAATGAACCACTCGGTGACTCGCCACGCGAAAGTCGGCCACGGCCTGGTGGTCCGCTTCCCGAAGATCTCAACACCACAAAGGCCGCTCCAAAGCACAACGCCAGCATGAACCAGCAACCCCACTCGAACCGCCATCCTTGTTTCGCCCGCGTCCCCGCGGGGCTGCCGAGGATGGCCCTCACTTTGGCCGCCGCCATCATGATCACTATCCCCGACGCCTCGTCCCAATTGGCGGACAACCCAAGTCAACTCGAACTCAAGCTGCGACAGCAGCGCGCCACCGGACCGGCGGGAGCCCCGTTCAAGGTCCACCTGTCCGACGAAAAGTGGGAGGCAAAAGCCACGGCGATTATTGTGTGCGATTCATGGGATTTGCACCACAGCGTGAATGCCGTTCGGCGTCTTGAAGAATTTGCCCCTCGTCTGAGCCAGGTTTTAGCCGAAGCCCGCCGGCGCGGAGTGACGATCATCCACGCGCCCAGCGATTGCATGGAAGCTTACACCCAACACCCGGCTCGCCGACGCGCCGTCCAAGCGCCCAAGGCCCTGAAAGCGCCTCCCGCCGTGGATCAATGGTGCTTGAAGATTCCGTCGGAAGAGCACGCGGCTTATCCCATCGATCAGTCCGATGGAGGAGAAGATGATGATCCCCAGGATAAAGCGGCTTGGGTGGAGCACCTCAAATCTCTGGGGCGCAACCCAGGCATGCCTTGGAAGAAACAAACCGACGTCCTGTCCATCGACGCCGAGCGGGACTACATCAGCAGCCTTGGCGACGAAGTGTGGAACGTGCTGGAACACCGGCATATTCAGAACGTGATCCTCACTGGCGTGCATCTGAACATGTGCGTGCTCGGCCGCCCCTTCGGTTTGAGGCAGATGGCGCGAGGCGGCA
>CAZSXX010000409.1:0-3972 GCA_964611245.1 uncultured Verrucomicrobiota bacterium
AATCAGAGAGAGTTTTGTTCCCTGAAAACAGCGAGGCGATCACGATTGCCCAAAGGACAATCGAACTGACCAGCCGCCTGAGAAAGATCTCTTTCCGGGAGGGCGCGGGCTTCAAATTTGCGGCCTTTTCTGGCATGAGCCCCGGAGGGTAGCCCGGGAAACTGGGCGAGGGCAAGAGTGGCCATTTCCTCGCCTGACCTGCCCCTTGGGTTTTCCCCTAAAAAGGATTCAAACCGCGCCCCGATTGGGGCCGCGCGCGGTTATGGGCTAGGCTCGGGACGTTCCACGATCAACCAAGAGCAGCCTATGAACCGTGTCGCGCAACTGGAGGATTTCCTGGCCAAGGAACATCCGATTTTTCACTGGCGATGCCGCGCTGCGGAGTCGGACTCACCGGATGCCTATGTGAGCGTCGAGGCCACGATCAATGGACGGTCCGTGCCGCACAGCCCCGTGCACCTGTTGCGGGGAACTCTCGAGAATATGGGCGTCGAATCCACCGCCTGGCTGGTCTCACTTGAGCTCTCACCGAGCCGCGCGGACGTGGACTGGGACAAGCTCGGCGAGGTCTGACGGCCAACCGGACCGGACGCAAGGCGCCGCCCTGGAATCAAGCGCCGGGGACGGCCCGGATCCCCTCGTGCCAACGCGTTCCGCCGGTCGCGCCCGCCCAAAAAGGTCCCGGCCCGCCATTCCCTTTGCGCAATCGGCCCGCCGAATCTACATTTCGCCCCTTGATGTCTGCCGCCGCTCCAAAATCCGTCATTCGCCTGCGCGGGGTTCGCCAAAACAACCTCAAAAACTTCGACCTCGACCTCCAAGCCAACCAACTCATTGTGGTCACTGGCCTGAGCGGATCGGGCAAAAGTTCCCTCGCCTTCGACACTTTGTATGCCGAGGGGCAGCGCCGTTACATCGAGACATTTTCCCCCTACGCGCGCCAGTTCTTTGACCGCATGGACAAGCCCCAGGTCGATTCGATCCAGGGAATTCCCCCCGCCATCGCCCTGGAACAGCGGAATTCCGTCCGCACGACCCGCTCCACCGTCGGGACGATGACAGAAATCTGCGATTACATGAAAGCGGTGTGGCCCAACCTCGCCCAACTGCACTGCCGGACCTGCGGACGGCGCGTCAAAAAAGATTCCCCGCGCCAAATTTGGGACGAAATCCGGGCCCTCCACGGGGAAAATGAGGTCGTGGTCGCCTTTGACCTGCCGCTTTCCGAAAAGCTTTCGCTCAAGGAATCTCTCGAATTGGTCGCGCGGCAGGGCTATCAGCGCATTCTTGTTGCCGCCCCGTCCCAGCCGCCAGAATTCCTCCGCTTGGAGGAGGCGGCGGATCGGGACCTGAAAAGCCCTCTCACGATTGTTCAGGACCGTCTCGCGGCGACGGCCAAGAATCGGTCCCGGTTCGCCGAAGCCTGCGACCAAGCCTATCATTTCGGAAAAGGCCGCCTAACCTTGTTTTTTCCGGCCGGCGGCCACCCCCTCAATTTTTCCAACCGCTTGCACTGTGCGCAGTGCGACCAGGAATACCGAGAGCCCTCCCCTGCCCTGTTCAGTTTCAACAACCCCGTCGGCGCCTGCCCCCCCTGCAAAGGTTTCGGGCGCATCATCAGCATCGACTACAAGCTGGCCATTCCGGACCGCTCCCTTCCCATTGACGGCGGCCTCGTCAAGCCGTGGCAGACCGAAACCGGGTCGGAATCCCAGCGCGACCTACTGAAGGCTTGCAAAAAGAAGGGCGTTCCAACCGATGTCCCGTTTCAGGATCTCGATCCCGCCATTCAAAACTGGATTGTCGAGGGCGAGCCCGGATACGGCAAGGATTCCGCTCATGAATGGCCCCGCGCCTGGTATGGGCTCAAGGGGTATTTCAAATGGCTCGAGTCCAAAGCTTACAAAATGCACGTGCGGGTTCTCCTCTCTCGATATCGTGCTTACACCACCTGTCCCCAGTGCCAAGGGAAGCGTTTCCAACCGGACTCCCTGCTTTTCACCGTCAACGACCCCCATCTTGGCAAATTGACGCTGGCGGACTTTTACCGCCTCCCGGTCCACCGCGCGCTCAGCTTCCTCCAAGGCCTCGCCCACCAATTTTCGGCCCGCCACAAGCACGACCCCTTTGTGGTGTGCCTGTCCGAAGTCTGCGCACGGCTGCAGTATCTCGCCGAGGTCGGCCTCGGCTACCTCACGCTGGACCGGCCCACTCGCACGCTTTCTGGCGGTGAGACCGAGCGTGTGAATCTCACCACCTGCCTTGGGTCGCGCCTCGTGAACACCCTGTTCGTGCTCGACGAGCCCAGCGTCGGCCTGCACGCCCGCGACACCGCGCGCCTCGTGGGCATCCTCCGGCGCCTCACTTCCACGGGCAACACCGTCGTCGTCGTCGAGCACGAACCGGCCGTCATGCGCGCCGCCGATGAAATCGTCGATCTAGGCCCAGGCCATGGCGAAACCGGCGGGCGGATCATGTTTCAGGGGACCTACGAAAACATCCTCCGCCACTCGGATTCCCTGACGGGCTCGTGGCTCGGCGGCTCCCGCAAACCGGCCCCGCGGCTGCCGCGTCCCATCGGGCCGCAAACACCCAGACTCGCGCTTTCCGGCGCCACCCTCCACAATCTGAACGACTTCTCCACCGAGTTTCCCTTGGGCCGATTCCTCTGCGTCTCCGGCGTCAGCGGTTCCGGAAAGAGCACCCTGGTCCGGGACATTTTGTACCCGCTCCTCGGCGCCCGCTTCACCCAAGTTGAGTCCCGCGACGCTGCCGAGGGGGATTCCACCGGATCACCAGAATTATCCGGCGGAAGCTCCTCGGCCCGCCTCTCCGGCGCCGAGCATCTTTCCCGCGTCATCATGGTGGATCAATCCGCCCTCGGCCGCACCCCCCGGTCCAACCCAGCCGTTTACATCGGCGCGTTCGACCATTTGCGGAGCCTCTTTGCGGAATCCGAAGCCGCCCTCCGCATGGGCCTCGGGCCCAGTTCCTTCAGCTTCAATTCCCGCGATGGCCAATGCGAACGCTGCCGCGGCGCCGGGTTCGAAAAAATTGAGATGCAGTTCCTCAGTGATATTTTCGTCCGCTGCCCGGATTGCCAGGGAAAGCGCTTTCGCCCCCACATCCTGGAGGCCCGGATCACTTCCCCAGTCACCCGGCGCTCGTGGAGCGTTGCCGACCTCCTCGACGCTCCGGTGGAGGATACCGTTTCCTTCCTGAAGGAATTACCGGACTCCCGCCCCGCCGAGAAGGCGCTTCGCTCCCTCGAGCTCCTCGTCCAGGTTGGCCTTGGCTACCTTCAGGGCGGCCAACCCATCAACACGCTCTCCGGCGGCGAAAGCCAGCGCCTCAAACTCGTCGGCTGCCTCGCCGAATTCGCCGCGGAGAAAAAGGCCTCCAAACCCACCTTGTTCATCTTCGACGAGCCAACCACCGGGCTTCATTTCGAGGACGTCCGAATCCTGCTCGAGGCGTTCCAGCGCCTCGTAGACGCGGGCCACTCCTTGGTCGTCGTGGAGCACAATCTACAAGTGATCGAGGCCGCCGACTGGATTCTTGACCTGGGCCCCGACGCCGGCGAGCAGGGCGGGCAGTTGGTTTTTGCGGGGACACCGCGCGACCTGGCCCGCGATCCCTCCTCGCTCACCGCCGCCGCCCTCCGCGACCATTGGTCGCTCGCCCATTGAACGAACCGTTCTGGCGTTCATCCCGTCCGGCCGCTACGATCAGGCAATGAAATCATTCTGCGCGGCAATTCTCTGTTGCCTCACCCTCATTCCCTCTTTTGGGGCCGCCGGAATCGGGCCCAGTTTCAAAGGCCCAATCGGCCTGCAAATGTACAGCCTTCGCTTTTATTCCCCGACCAATGCCCTCGCCAGGCTTGATCTCGTCAAAAAGCTCGGGTTCACCTCAATCGAGGGCGGCGCCCCCGCCCGGATGGACACCGGGGAATTCCTCAAGCTGCTCGAG
>CAZSXX010000410.1:0-3957 GCA_964611245.1 uncultured Verrucomicrobiota bacterium
AAGGTGAACAGGCCCTGCGGGCGGGTGAGCATGAGGATGATCAGGAGCAGTGAGTAAATGACCATGCGGTACTCCTGGATGGGGCGCAGGAACTCCGGCAGGACGGTCAACAGGATCGCGGCCAGCACGACGCCGACGGTGTTGCCCATGCCGCCGAGGATGACCATGACGACGATTTCGATGGAGCGGATGAAGTCGAACCCTTTTGGATCGATGGAGAGTTTGAGGTGGCTGAAGAGGCCGCCGGCGATCCCGGCGAAGAAGGCGCCGACGACGAAGGCGATGATTTTGTAGCGGGTGGTGTTGATGCCCATGGCCTCGGAGGCGACTTCGTCGTCGTGGACGGCCAGGAACCCGCGGCCGTAGGTGGAGTGGACCATGGAGAGGACGACGTAGATGGTGATGGCGGCGGTGGCGAAGGTCCAAAAGAAGTTGGTGTAGGGGGGGATGCCATTGAGGCCGAGGGCGCCGCCGAGGGAGGGAATATTGCGGAAGACGACGCGGATGATCTCCCCGAAGCCGAGGGTCACAATGGCGAGGTAATCCCCTTTGAGGCGGAGGGAGGGGGCGCCGACGACGAAGCCGGCGAAGGAGGCGACGATTCCGCCGACGACCAGGGCGACCAGGAAGAGGAGGGCCTGGCTGCCGCCCGGGCCGAGAAAGGAGAAGGCGGCGAGCATTTCGGAGCCGCCGAACAGGGTCACCGCCGCGGAGGCGTAGGCGCCGACGGCCATGAAGCCGGCGTGGCCGAGGGAAAATTGGCCGGTGTAGCCGTTGATCAAATTGAGGCTGACCGCGAGGGTGATGCTGATGCCAACGTTGATGAGGATTTCGAGGTGGTAGGGGTTGATGCGATTGGACATCGCATTGACGGCGAGGCAGGCCAGGATGGCGAGGGCGAGGGCGATGTGGGATGGGGCCGGCTTCACACTTTTTCAACGTGGATTTTACCGAGCAACCCGGCGGGGCGGAAGATGAGGATCAGAATCAAAATGGCGAACGCGATGGCGTCGGTCCAAGTCGAAAAACGGCTGCCGTTGACGAACGTCTCGACGACGCCCAGCAGAAGGCCGCCGAGCGCGGCGCCGGGAATGTTGCCGATGCCGCCGAGGACGGCGGCGACGAAAGCCTTGAGGCCGGGGAGGATTCCCATGAGCGGGTCGATGCTGGGGTAGTTCAAGGAATAAAGGATGCCACCGGCGGCGGCGAGCGCGGAACCGAGGCCGAAGGTGAAGGAGATGACGACATCATTGTTGATGCCGACGAGGGCGGCGGCCGTGGGGTTGAAGGAGACGGCGCGCATGGCGGTGCCAATTTTGGTGCGGAGGACGATCCATTGCAGGAGGCCGATGAGGATGATGGTGACGACGAGGACGGCGACCTGGTTGCTTGAAATCACGACGCCCGAAATGGTGATCGATTTGGTGGGGAAGAGGACGGGGAAGACGCGGGGCTTGGAGCCGAAGAGGAACTGGCCGCCGTGCTCGAGGAGGAGGGAGACGCCGATGGCGGTGATGAGGACGTTGAGCCGGGAGCTGTTGCGGAGGGGACGATAGGCCAGCCGCTCGATGAGGATGCCCAGGGCGGCGCAAATGAGCATCGAAAGGAGGAGGATCATGGAGCCGCCAAAGAAGGACTCCTTGGGGAAGCGCGGCCCGAGGAAATAACCGGCGAAGGCGCCGATCATGAAGACGTCGCTGTGGGCGAAGTTGATGAAGCGGAGGACACCATAAACCATGGTGTAGCCGAGGGCGATGAGGGCGTAGATGGCGCCCAGGGAAACCCCATTGATGATTTGTTGCAGGAATTCGCTCACGCAGGTTCTTGCGGGCCGCGGTCAGGGAGCGATGGTCTCGACATATTGGAACTTGCCGTTTTTGACGGCGATGATGACGGCGGCCTTGGTGGCGTTGCGCTGGGGGTCGATGGTGGTGGTGCCGGTGACGCCCACGAAGTCCTTGGTGGCGGCGATGGCGTCGCGGATTTTGTCCGGCTCGGTGGAACCGGCGCGCTTGATGGAATCGGCGAGGACCATGGCGGAGTCGTAGCCGAGGGCCGCCATGGCGTCGGGGACCTCGTTGTTGAAGCGGGCCGCGAATTTTTTGAGGAACTCCTTGATGGCGGGGGTTTGCGCGTCGGCGGAGTAGTGGGTGGAGAAGAAGGTGTTTTCCATGGCCTTGCCGCCGATTTCAAGGAGTTCCGGGGCTTCCCAGCCATCGCCACCGAAGATGGGGACGGTGATGCCGAGCTCGCGGGCCTGGCGGGTGAGGAGGGCGGCCTCGGTGTAGTAGCAGGGGGCGAAGATGGCTTCGGGATTGGCGGCCTTGATGGCGGTCAACTGGGCCTTGAAGTCCTTGTCGCCGCTGCTGAATTTCTGCTCAAGGGCGACCGTGCCGCCGTTGGCGGTGAAGCTCTTGGTGAAGAATTCGGCGAGGCCGACGCTGTAGGCGGCCGCGACGTCGGTGATCACGGCGACGCGGGTGGCTTTCAGGGTCTTGCGGGCGAAGGTGGCCATGACCGTGCCCTGGAAGGGGTCGATGAAGCAGACGCGGAAGATGTATTCCCCTTTTTCGGTGACCTTGGGGTTGGTGGAGGAGGGGGAGATCATCGGGATTTTGGCGGCCATGCAGGCGTCGGCGCCTTCGTTGGAGCGGCCGGAGGCGACTTCGCCGAGGATGGCGACGGCCTTTTCGCGGGAGATGAGCTTTTTGACGACGGTGGCGGATTCGCCGGGCTTGCTTTGGGTGTCCTCCGTGCGGAGTTCGAGCTTGCGGCCGAGGACGCCGCCGGCGGCGTTGATTTCCTCAATGGCGAGCTGGGTTCCTTTGTGGGAGGACTGGCCAAAGGCGGCTTCCTTGCCGGTGAGGGAGGCGTATTCGCCGATGACGATGGGGCCGCCTGCGCCGGCTTGGGCGCCCGGATCGCTGGGCTTGGAGCAGGCGGTGAGGAGAGCGATCAGGGCCGCGCCGGCCCCGGTCAAAAAATGCGCGCGAGAAAATTTCATACGGAGGTTAATTTTCGCCGCGATCCAAACCCCTCCAGCCTCGCGGCGTTCTGCCGCCAAGCTAGGGAAATCCCAAAGGTCTTTCAATCCCCAATCGGAGGAAATACGGTGCGGCCGCGGGAATGAGCCTCATCCTATCGATCCGAATCCTTCTGAGCGTGTCGGCGAGCGCGATCCAGAAGCGGCTGGTGTTGCGGGGGACGCCGCACCTTGGGGTGTGGACCGCGACTTACGCGATGATGCTGCCGATCGCGTGCGTGGCCGCGGGGATGGGTTGGACGTGGCCGCCGCGGTCATTCTGGAGCGACAGCGTGCTGGGGGGCGGGCTGGACGCGCTGGGGAACATCGCGATGCTGGCGGCGATGCGGTTTTCGGATTTGTCGGTGTTTGGGCCGTTGAACGCGATCCGGCCGATCCTGGCGCTGTTTTTTGGCTGGATGTTCCTGAACGAGACCCCGACGGCGCATGGGCTGGGGGGGATTGTGATCACGATGGCGGGGGCGGCGGTGGTCTTGAAGGGGGACGGCGGATCGCCCCACAAGTCGGCGCGGGAGGTTGGGGCGATGCTGGGGTTCCGGATTCTTGGGCTGGCGCTGTCCACGGTGGCGTCGGTCTTTTTGAAACGGGCGGCGTCGGCGACGTCGGCGGAAATGACGCTGGCGGGGTGGATTCTGTCGGGGCTGGTTTGTTTGGTGGGTTACGGGCTTTTGACGAAGCAGGCGGTGGGATTCCGGGAGGAGCGGGGGTGGCTGGTATCGCACGCGCTCGTGTTTTTGGTGATGCAATGGCTGACGATCAAGATTTTTCAGGCGACGCTGCTTTCATACGCGTTCGTTTTTTTCCAGCTTGGGATGATTCTGCAGACTGTGGCGGGGCGGTATTTTTTTGACGAACCGCATTTTGGAAGGCGGCTGGGGGGGTGCGTGGCGATGTCGATTGGGGCGGTGTTGATA
>CAZSXX010000411.1:0-3949 GCA_964611245.1 uncultured Verrucomicrobiota bacterium
CGCCGCGGCCCACGCCCCGCCTCCCGCTCGCTTCGCAAAAATTCCCGCGCCGCCTTCCGCTCTCCCGCGTCCAGCATCTTGTTCTTGTCCTTGTCGAATTGATCCAGCAGCGGAAAGTCCGGCCGCACCCCTCCCATCGGCCCCCCCGGCCCCCCCGGCCCCCCGCGTCCCGGCGGCCTCCCGCCCGGATCGCGCGGCGTAAAATCGGCCACTTGGGCGACCACGAGAACCATCGCCGTGCCCACCAGGGAATAGATCGCCACGGCGGCTGGACGGATGCGGGGTTTCATATGGAACATGCCCCATTATGCCACCGCGCCGCCTCGAGGCGAGAGGAAACGGGAGTCCCCCCTCCCGGTTTTTATGCATCGCCAACCGCGCCCCCATCAGGCAAAGTGGCGCCACGCGACGGGCAGGGCTCCGCGGGCCCCCTGGCCGCGCTTGGCAAATTCGTTCCGGCCCGCAGGTGACTATCTATGCCGACTTACGAGTACGTTTGCGAAAAGTGCGACCACGAATTTGACGTGTTCCAGTCCATCAAGGACCAGCCCCTCCAGGTTTGCCCCCGCGAAAAATGCGGGATGAAAAAATGGGGCAAGGGCAAAATCAAGAAAATGATCGGCGGCGGCGCCGGCCTGATCTTCAAGGGCAGCGGCTTTTACATCACCGATTACCGCAGCGACTCCTACAAGGAAGCCGCCAAAAAAGACGTCGCCCCCTCCGCCGACGCCGGCAAGTCGGCCGACAAACCCAAGGCCGAGTCATCCGCCAAGTCCGAGTCCGCCCCCGCCCCGGCCAAGCCGGAGAAGGCCTCCAAGTCCGCCAAAAAATAGGGCATGACCTCGCTGCGGACCAAACGCCTTCGGTTTTTGCTGGGAGTGGCCGCCGCCTCCCTCTTGGCCGGGTTCCTTTGGCTCGCCTACCTCGCCTCGCGCGACCCCGGGCTCGATTGGGAAAACCCAAACGTCGTCGAGGCCGCCGAAGCCCAGCGCAAGCTGCGCCTCTACGAAAAATCCCTCGCCGACGCCAGCCTCGGCTACGTCCGCCTCTCGCAACTCGAGGTCAACTCCTTCCTCCTCGGGATTTCCACCAACCAACCCGCCGCCATCGATGCCCCTCCGCCCCTGGCCCGGTTGACCCGCGCCGGCGTCTCCCTCTCCCCCACCAACATCGCCTACTTCGCCTGGGGCGAAGCCAAGCTCGCCTTCCTCCCCCTCCGTTTTGTCCTCCGCCGCGAGTTCCATGTCGAACAAGGCGGCCCTCCTTTTTGGGAACTCCCCCCGGATTCAATCCGGATTGGCGACCTGCCCGTCCCCCGCCGTTTCTGGGAGGCCCTCTCCCCGGTCATCCAAGGCCTGGACGCCCCGCTCGCCGCCGGGCTCCATTGGGCCACCAACATCCCCGCCCTCCTCGTCCGCAAAAATGAAATGAGCCAGCGTCCCGAGCTTCGCCTCTACACCTACAAGCCCATCCCCCCGGCCGACCTCCGCTGAGCCATGCGCGCCCTCTTCTTCATTTGGATCGCCCTGCTCTCCCTGTCCACCGCCCCGCGCGCCGCCACCATCATCTCCCAATCCGGCAAATTCGCCGTCCATGCCCCCTCCTCCCCGTTCACCGCCGACGCCGTCCCACCCGGCTCCATGGTCGCCGAAGCCGACCTCCTTGCCCTCACCGCCGAGCGCGTGCGCCAGGCCCTCGTCCGCGAAATCCCCAGCCTCGCCGACGCCAAAGACCAGATCAGCCTGGGCATCACCGGGCCCTCCCAGCCCGGCGCCCCCATCGGAATCCTCTCCATGCTGTACGCCGATGGCTTCAAATACCGCATGGCCATCCCCCCCGTCGTCGACGAAGCACGCCTCGTCAAGGCCTTCATCAACATCCTCCTGCTCGAACACGCCAACCGGGGCGCCCAGCGCGGCGCCGAACTCCCCGCCTGGATCTCCGAAGGCCTCGCCCAGCAGCTCTTTTACTCCGTCGGCCCCAAGCTCGTCGTCGACCGCAATTCCACCGGCTGGGAGCGCACCCTCCGCGACGCCCAATTCCGCACCCGCGACACACTCCGCTCCCATCCCACCCCCACCTTCCAGGATGTGACCACCTCCCCGGTGCCCCCGCCCGCCGCCCCCGGCGAGGCCCTTTACCACAGCTCGGCCCACCTCCTCGCCCTCTCCCTGCTGCAATCCCCCAACGGCCGCCAAAATTTCGCGCGCTTCCTCCAATTGCTCCCCCACAACTGGAACTGGCAGACCGCCTTCCTCCAGGCCTTCGGCTTTGGGCGCATGCTCGACGTCGAAAAATGGTGGTCCCTCGCCGTCATCGAATTCACCAGCCGCGACCAACGCCAGGCCTGGCCCGCCGAATCCAGCCTGCGCAAGCTCGAGGAGCTCCTCCTCACCCGCGTCCAGTTCCACCGCTCCACCAACTCCATGGCCGAAATAAAATTGGTGGACCTCGACGCCCTACTCCGCGATCCAGACTGGGACCTCCAGCGCGAGGCCATCCGCGAAACCATCGCCCAACTGGCCCACACCGCCCCCCATCTCGCCCCCGCCGTCGGCTCCCTCGCTCTTAGTTACCGCCGCGTCCTGCAAACCTACCTCCAAAAACGCTCCGCCTCCCAAGTGCAGCCCGGCTTGCGCTCAACCCCGGAGGCCCAGTCCCAAGCCTTCGTCGCCGAAGCCCTCCGCAAGCTCGCCACCTTGGATGCCCGCCGCCAAAAGCTCGCCGAGCCCAAGGTCTCCTCCTCCCGCTGACGCCCGTTCACCGCCAGTCGCACAGCGCCTCGATCGCCGCGGCCGACCCATCCCGCAGCCATCCGTCAAGCTGCGCCTGGTCCTTCAACTGCTGCCCCCGCGCCCTCGGCGCCGCGATGAAATGCGTGTTCATCTCCGGCAGCGCGCTCATGTCCCCCCACAGCTTCTCGAACTGCGCGACCGGGTAAATGTCCTCCTGCCCTTGGCCCCACCGTTTCTTGACCTCCTTCAGCGTCACATAGGTCGGCATCCGGTGGCTCAACGTCCGGATCGCGGCCGCCACCACCTCCGGCTTGCCCAAGTCCCCCCGTGTTAATCCGAACGCCGCCAGCAGCGGGTCAATCGTGATCCATGTCGTCATCGAGTTGTAGTAGGACAGCGCGAACTCATCCTCCTCCCGAGGCATCGCCAACCCCTCCACCAAGCGCACCTTCCCATCCACCCGCGCCAGCCCGCCCCCCCGGTCATCAATCCGCCGCGTGATCACCTCGAAACTCAGCCCCGCCCCCGACTCGATGTGCACCCCCAAAATCGCCGGGTCAAGGCTCGCCCCCAGCGTGTCAATGTTGTGCAGCAGCAAATACTTCAGCTTCGGACGCTCCTCCAGCAGCCGCAGCAGCACGCCATTGCGCAGCAGGTTCGGAATCTCGAACCAATGCCCCACCGGGTGCAGGCATTGCAGCGGCGTGTTGTCCGTGTAGTCCGACCCTTCCCCCCGGCCCCGCGCCCAGCCGATCAACGCCGCGTGCACGCTCGCCCGCATCTTCTGCTTTTGCTCATCCAGCACCTGCTGCGCGACCTCCTCCCACGCGAACCGCAGGTCCCGCACCATCGGCACCATCCGCAGCCCAATCGCCTTCCCCTCCGACAGCAACACCGGCCCGGTGTGTCCGCAATTTTTCTCCCGCCGCAAATACTCCTCGATCGGCCCCCGGGTCAGGTAGCTCACGCTGAACACATGCGGGACATCCATGTGGATATGCCGCCCCGTCCGCCGCGTTTTGGCCAGGTGCGTTTCGATGAACGTCCGGTGTTTCCCCCCCAGCTTCGCGAACGGATGCAGCGCCTTCACCACCCCCGCCCCCTGCGTCCACCGGCTTCCCACCCCGGCCGCCAGAGTCACCACCGCCACCTCCCCCATACGCAGGCTCTCGTTTCCCACCACCGCCGAGCGCGTCGCCAACGGCCCCCCCGCG
>CAZSXX010000412.1:0-3949 GCA_964611245.1 uncultured Verrucomicrobiota bacterium
TGGCCCTGATGGAATTGAGGAACGTCAGCACGATATACCACCTGGGGGGCGAGGAGATCCGGGCGCTGGACGATGTGTCGCTGGACATCGAGGGGGGGGAGTTCATCTCGATCATCGGGCCGTCGGGGAGCGGGAAATCGACGTTGATGCATGTGCTGGGGTGCCTTGATTCGCCGTCGAAGGGGACGATCCGGCTGGATGGGACGATGATTGAGAAGGCGACGGCGCGGGAGTTGGCGCGGATCCGGAACCAGAAGATCGGGTTTGTGTTCCAGTTTTTCAACCTGCTGCCGAAGCTGAGCGTGCTGCAGAATGTGGAGCTGCCGATGATTTATGGGGGTGTGTCGGGACGGGAGCGGCGGGAGCGGGGGATGGCGGCGCTGAAGATGGTGGACATGGAGAACCGGGCGAAGCACCGGCCGATGCAGCTTTCCGGGGGGCAGCAGCAGCGGGTGGCGATCGCGCGGGCGCTGGTGAACAACCCGAAGATCGTGTTCGCGGACGAGCCGACGGGGAATTTGGACTCGCACACGGGCGAAGTGATTTTGCAGCTGTTCCAGCAGTTGAGCCAGGAGGGGAGGACGATCGCGCTGGTGACGCATGACCCGGAGATCGCGGCGTTCACGCCGAGGCGGATTGAGATCCGGGACGGGAAGGTGGCGGCGAATGTGGACGCGAAATTGGCTGGGCAGGCGCCGCGGTTTTCGGCGCCGGGGGCGGACGCGGGGGACGCGAGGGCATGAATTTCCTGAGCACGATCAGCGTTGGGTTCAAGGAGATTTGGGCGAACAAGTTCCGGTCGGTGCTGACGATGTTCGGGATCATCTTGGGCGTGGGGAGCCTGGTGGCGCAGTCGGCGCTGGTGAAGGGGTTGGAGAATGGGATGAAGGAGGCGTTGATCGCGATTGGGGGGCTGGAGAAGGTGTACATCACAGAGCAGGCGATCCCGGTGTGGCAGCGGCACCGGGCGGACCAGTCGGTGGGGAACACGATGAACGACATCCACGCGCTGGAGCGGAGCGCGCCGCTGGTGCGGTTGGTGACGCCGGAGATGAGGACGCCTATTGTGACGGTGACGCGGCAGGGGAAGGCGTTCAACCCGTGGCATTTTGTGGGGACGTGGCCGGGGGCGCTGGAGCTGAACCAGCACACGGTGGCGCATGGGCGGATGTTCAATGATGTGGACGAGGAGTTGGCGCGGAATGTGTGCGTGATTGGGACGGGGACGCGGGACGCGCTGTTTGGGTCGCCGGAGGAGATTGGGCGGGAGGTGATCCCGGTGGGGGAGTTCGTCAACATCAATCATCAGCGCTTCCGGGTGATTGGGATGTTTGAGCATTACGAGAGCGAGCTGGACCGGAAGGCGCGGGAGCAGGCGGCGGCGAAGGGGCCGGAGCAGGCGGAGCTTGGGCCATCGCGGAAACGGGGGCAGGGGAGCGGGAAGAGCAAGAGCGGGGCAGGGATCGCGTTTGAATGGAAGAACAACACGGTTTACATCCCGCTGAACACGATGTGGCTGCAATTCCGGGCGGGCGGGGGGACGAACAGCGGGGGCGACCCGCGGCTGTCGAGCGTGTATTTCAAGGTGAAGGACATTGACCAGATGAACGACGCGCTGCAGCAGGTGAAGAACGTGCTGATGCACACGCACAAGGGGATTGAGGATTTCGCGTTCAACACGCAGGAGAATTGGTCGGAGAACATCACGACGGCGATCAAGAACGCGCGGCTGAGCGGGGGGATCATCGCGGCGATCAGCCTGCTGGTGGGGGGGGTGGGGATCATGAACATCATGCTGGCGAGCATCACGGAGCGGGTGCGGGAGATTGGGGTGAGGAAGGCGGTGGGGGCGACGTTTTTTGACATCTTCATCCAGATATTGGTGGAGAGCATCGTGATCGCGGTGATTGGAGGGCTGGCGGGGTTGGCGGCGTCGAAGGTCTTGGTGAACATGCTGTCGTTGCTGTCGCCGGGGGCGAACACGCCGGTGATCACGGTGGAGGCGATGCTGCTGGCGTTCAGTTTCAGTGTTTGCGTGGGGATATTGGCGGGGATTTTTCCTGGGTTGAAGGCGGCGCGGCTGCACCCGATCCAGGCGTTGAGGTATGAGTGAGGTTGGCCGGGGCGACGCCTGGCGAACCGTCTTGCATGACGACAACGGCAGGATTGAAAGCCAGGCGTTCCGAGCCAAACAAACATGAACACGCATAATGAGAGCGGACAGGGAGGGTGGAGCCGGCGGGGGTTTCTGGCGGCGATGGGTGGAGCCATGGCGGCGGGGGCGTCCGGGGGTGGAGAGCCGCTATTGGCGGCCCCGCCTTCCAAGTCGCCGATCCAGATTGGGGTATTGTTGGGGACGTTCCGGAGGAAAACATTTGGGGAGCGGTTGAGGGCGGCGAAGGAGGCGGGGGTGGAGTGCGCGCAGGTGAGCTATGACGACGCGGGTTTGGGATCGATGCCGGAGCGGATAGACGCGGAGACGCCGGCGAGGATGCGGCGGGAGGCGGAGGCGGTTGGGGTGGGGCTTGTCTCTGTGCAGGGGACCTTCAACATGAGCCACCCGGATCCGGAGCACCGCAAGTGGGGGCTGGGGCGGCTGCGGGTGTTGGCGGGGAGTTGCGCGGGGCTGGGGGTGGACAAGATCCATGTGTGCTCGGGGACGCGGAACCGGAACAGCATGTGGCTGCGGCATCCGGACAATGGGACGGGGGAGGCGTGGAGGGACATGGTGGAGTGCATGCGGGAGGCGGCGGAGATGGCGCGGGAGGCGAAGGTGACGCTGGCGTTTGAGCCGGAGGTGAACAACGTGGTGGATTCGGCGAGGAAGGCGCGGCGGCTGATGGACGAGGTGGGGTCGCCGCATTTGAAGGTGACGATGGACGCGGCGAATTTGTTCCACACGGGGGATTTGGGGAGGATGAGGGAGGTTTTGGAGGAGGCGTTCGCGCTGGTGGGGAGGGACATTGTGCTGGCGCACGCGAAGGATTTGGACCGGGACGGGGACGCGGGGCATTTGGCGGCGGGGCAGGGGAAGCTGGATTATGGCCGGTATTTCGCGCTGTTGAGGGAATATCGGTACGAGGGGCCGATGCTGTTGCACAGCTTGAGCGAGGCGCAGGTACCGGGGTGTGTGGAGTTTTTGCGGGGAAAGAAGGCGGTGGCCTCGCGGTGAGGCGACAGCGGGCTTGAGTATTTGGCCGGGGAACGGCTATTTTGCGCGGGCGGGCTAGCCAGGAATTGCCCGCGCGAATCGTCATCGACTTTGAACGCCGCCGGAATTCGGCGGCGGGGGCGGGGCGAGAGATTGGGAAAACAACATTATGATGAGAATCCTTCCGAAACTATTGAGCGCGCTGTTCATGGCGGCGATTTTTTGCGCAACCACCATGGCGGCGGAAATTGACGCGGTGCAGGGGAAGTGGAAAGCCGACCAAGAGATGGGCGACCAGAAAGTGACGTTCCACATGGAAATCAAGGACGACAAGTTCAAGTTCGCGATCAAGGGGTTGGATGGAGAGACGCGGTTTGTGGCGAAGGGGAAGGTGAAAGTGGAGAAGTTGGGGACGTTCCGGACGCTGGCCCTGCTCGACATCTCGTGGGGTCAAACGGAGGATGAGCTGCAGCCGGTTGATGACACGCGGACGTATGTTTTTGTGACGGGCGACCGGACGATGACGTTGGCGGGGAATTTTGACCGGGAGCGGGACAACGAGAAGGCGAATTTGACGGTTTACAAGAAGGAGTGAAACGGAGGCGCGGGGCCGCCGGTGGGGCGCGGGCCGGCGGCGAGGTCCCAGAGCCGGGCGGAGTGGCTTGGGGCAGGGGCGTCCAAGATTTTTAGGAAACTAGAGCGCAGTCGGTGTCCTTTGTTCCCTTGCCTTCGTGACGCCGCCGCCCGCCCGGAGTTCATCAGGCGAGGATTTCGCGGATGACATTGCCGGAAACGTCG
>CAZSXX010000413.1:0-3948 GCA_964611245.1 uncultured Verrucomicrobiota bacterium
GAAACGCTTTTGCGCCGCGAGGGATGGGCGCTGGGACTCCTGACACAAGTGGAGGCGGGAGTGGTGTCGGCGTCGGACCTGGACGCGACGCGGAGGAACCGGTTCAGCAAGCATGAGTCGAAGAAAGTCCGGGAACATGCGGCAAAAGTCCTGGACTCAGCCGCGGCCTCGAGCCGATCCGAAGCCATCGACCGGTTCCGGCCCGCGTTGAAAATGAAAGGCGACCCGGCGAAGGGGAGGGAAAATTACGCGAGAATTTGCGCCAGTTGCCACCAGCGGGAGGGGCGGGGGAATGAAATTGGACCGGACCTTCGGTCCGTCGTTGACCATCCGCCGGAGAAGCTTTTGGTGAACATCCTGGATCCGAGCCTGGATGTGCAGCCGGGTTTCCATGCGTACCATTGCCAACTCGCCAACGGGGAGGACCTTTATGGGTTGATCCGCGCGGAGACGGCGACGAGCGTGATCTTCAAGTTTGCGGATGGGGCGGAGAGGACGGTCAGCCGGGCCGAGATCAAGGCGCTGCGTTCGTCGAACCTGTCGTTGATGCCGGAGGGGCTGGAGGCGGGGATGGAGCCGCAGGAGATGGCGGATTTGATCGCGTATTTGCGGGCTCGCCAAGTGGAGAGGCCTGGGGAAGAATGACCGGCGAAGCGCCCATTGATCCGTGTCGTTTTTTTGCCGGAGGCAACAAAAATCGCCAGCGGGAGGCTGGGATTTGGGCGGAACTGAATGCGGAAAGCGGCGAGTTCATGCAAAGCATGAGCCTTTTTCAGCAATGATAGGGATTTGGGCTCCGTTGGCGCTGCCGTTGCTGGGAGGGTTGGAAGCGTGAGCGGGAACAAGCGGATGCGCGGGCAATGAAACTGCAACGATACGAGCTGGACGGCTGTTTCGACGAGATGTTCGGCGAGGATGGACGGCCGAGGTCCGCGGCCCGGCATTTGGCGCGCAACCTCGAGGCGCTGCCGGATGGGGAGTTGACGACGAGGCAGACCGCCGCGGACCGGGCGCTGATCCAAATGGGGATCACGTTCAATGTGTATGGGGAGAGCGCGGGGGTGGAGAAAACGCTGCCGTTTGACCTTGTGCCCCGGATCATTTCCGGCTCGGAATGGGTCCGGCTGGAGCGGGGGCTCAAGCAACGAATCCAGGCGCTGAACCAGTTCATCGACGACATTTACCACGACCAAAAGATACTCAAGGACAAGGTCGTCCCGACGGAGTTGATTGAGTCGTCGAAGGGGTATCGGCCGCAGTGCAGGGGAATCCGCCCGCCGCGCGGGATTTGGTGCCACATCACCGGGACGGATTTGGTGCGGCACCGGGACGGGAACATTTATGTCCTGGAGGACAATTTGCGGTGCCCGTCGGGGGTGTCCTACGTCCTGCAGAACCGGCAGTTGATGAAGAGCCTGTTCCCGCAGGTGTTCGCGGCGTCGCGGATCCGTCCGGTGGCGAATTACCCGCACAAGCTGCGGGACATGCTGGAGTTCATGGCGCCGGACAGCGGATCGCCGCGCATGGTGCTGTTGACGCCCGGGATTTACAACTCGGCGTATTTTGAGCATTCGTTCCTGGCGCAGCAGATGGGGATCGAGTTGGTGGAGGGCCGGGATTTGGTGGTGTCCGACCGGTGCGTGTGGATGCGGACGACGCAGGGGTTTGAACGGGTGGATGTGATTTATCGGCGGATTGACGACGATTTCATCGATCCGCAGGCGTTCCGGAAGGATTCGATGCTGGGGGTTCCCGGGTTGATGGAAGTCTACAATGCGGGGAACGTTGCGCTGGCCAACGCCCCGGGGACGGGAGTGGCGGATGACAAGGTGGTGTACGCGTATGTGCCGCGGATCATCAAGTATTACCTTGGGGAGGAGGCGATCCTGCCGAATGTGCCGACGTATATCTGTTCGGAGGAGAAGGACCTCCAGCATGTCATCGAGAACATATCGAGCCTGGTGGTGAAGGCCGCCAATGAATCCGGGGGTTACGGGATGCTGGTGGGGCCGCACGCGAGCGCGGCGGAATGCGCGGAGTTCGCCGAGCGGGTGAAGGCGAATCCCCGCAACTACATCGCGCAGCCGACGCTTTCGTTGTCGCGGGTTCCGACGGTGGTGGACGGGCGGTTGGAGGGGCGGCATGTGGACCTGCGGCCATACATCCTTTACGGGAGGGAGATCTTCGTGCTGCCCGGCGGATTGACGCGGGTCGCGTTGAAGAAGGGGTCGCTCGTGGTCAACTCCTCGCAGGGTGGAGGAACGAAGGACTCGTGGGTCCTGGCCGGCAATGAGACCGAAGAGAAAGATTCCGCGAAGCAATCCGAATCCGTCCCAACCTCGCCATGTTAAGCCGCGTCGCCGATTCAATATATTGGATGAGCCGCTATGTGGAGCGCGCGGAGAATGTGGCGCGCTTCATCGACGTGAACTTGAAGCTGATGCTGGACAACCCGGACGCGGCGAGCCAGCAATGGGAGCCGCTGGTGAGCATTTCGGGGGACGAGGAGGCGTACAAGAAACGGTTTGGGGCGGCGACCCCCGAGCAGGTGCTGAAGTTCCTCACGTTCGACACAGAGAACCCGAACTCGATCATTTCGTGCCTGCGGGCGGCGCGGTGGAACGCGCGGGGTGTGCGCGAGATCATCTCCTCGGACATGTGGCTGCAGCTCAACAAATTTTACTTGATGGTGAACTCGGCGGCGGCGGACCCCGCGGGGGTGCCCTCGCTGGACGCGTTCTTCACCGAGGTGAAGATGAACAGCCATCTTTTCCAAGGAGTGACGGATTCGACGATGACGCATGGAGAGGCGTGGCGTTTTTGCCAGTTGGGAAGGGAGTTGGAGCGGGCGGACAAGACCTCGCGGATGGTGGATGTAAAGTATTTCATACTGCTGCGTTCGGTGGAGGATGTCGGGACGACGCTGGACGAGATCCAGTGGGCGGCGGTCCTGCGTTCGACGAGCGCGTTCCAGATGTACCGGCGGGACCGGGGGCGGATCACGCCGAAGGGAGTTGTGGATTACCTGTTGCTGGACCGGCTGTTCCCCAGGGCGATCCACGCATGCCTGATTGAGGCGAACGAATCGCTGCACGCGATCTCGGGGACGCCGCTCGACCGATATCGGAACTCGCCGGAGAAGCTGCTCGGGCAGCTTTGTTCCGACCTGTCCTTCGCGTCGGTGGATGAGATCATCGCGGCCGGCCTGCACGAATACCTGGACGACCTCCAGGACCGGATGAACCAGATCGGGGCCGGGATCCACGAGACTTTTTTCGCGGTCAAAACGCCCGGTCCAGCCTCCAAGCCGGGGATGTCCCAATCGCAGGTTCAATAGCACCATGCCCATCCACGTCTCCCTGCTGCACCGGTCCCATTACAAGTACGACCGATTTGTCGGCCACGCGCCGCATGTGATCCGGCTGCGGCCGGCGCCGCATTGCCGGACGCCGATCCTGAGTTACTCGCTGAAAATATCGCCGAAGAAACATTTCCTGAACTGGCAGCAGGACCCGTTTGGAAACTATCTGGCGCGCGTCGTTTTCCCCGAGAAAGTGGACGAGTTGCTGGTGGAAGTGAGCTTGGTGGCGGAGATAGCGGTCTTCAATCCGTTCGATTTTTTCCTGGAGCCTGGATGCGAGAAGCACCCGTTCGTTTATGACGAGTCGTTGCGGAAGCAATTGGCGCCGTTCCTCGAGAAAGAGGCGGAGACGGGGCCGCTGTTCGCGCGGTTTGTGGGGGACATCCCGAAAGGCATGGCGCCGCGGACGATCGATTTCATCGTGGACCTCAACCAGCGGGTGTCCAAAGCGGTGCGGTATTTGATCCGGCTTGAGCCGGGGGTGCAGGCGGCGGAGAAGACGCTGGAGCTGGCCTCGGGATCCTGCCGCGACAGCGCGTGGTTGTTGACGCAGGTGTTCCGGAGCGTGGGGATGGCGGCCCGGTTTG
>CAZSXX010000414.1:0-3945 GCA_964611245.1 uncultured Verrucomicrobiota bacterium
CGGGCTGCCGCTGCTCGCCACCAACGGCGTCTGTTATTCACGCCCCGATGGCCGCCAGGTTCTCGACGTCTTCACCTGCGTCCGCAACCACACCCACCTCGACGCCGCCGGCCTCCTTCTCGCCCAAAACAGCGAGCGCCACCTCAAATCACCGGCCCAAATGTCCGCCCTTTTCCAGGATCTCCCGGAGGCCATCCTCAACACCATCCGCTTGGCCGATCGACTCCAGTTCTCCCTCGAAAACCTCGGCTATGAATTCCCGGTTTTCCCGGTCCCCGCCGGCGAAACCATGGACGGCGTCCTCCGCCGTCAGGTTTACGCCGGCGCCGCCCACCGCTACGGCCCCCGCCTCTCCCCCGAAGTCCGCGCCCAGCTCGAACGCGAGCTCACCCTCATCGCCCACCTCGGGTTCGCGGGCTACTTCCTCATCGTGGGCGACCTCGTCAATTTCTGCCGCTCCGGCGACATCATGTGCCAGGGCCGCGGCAGCGCCGCCAACAGCGCCGTCTGCTATTGCCTCGGCATCACCGCCGTCGATCCCGTCGGCGCCCGGCTCCTGTTCGAGCGTTTCCTCAGCGAATCCCGCAAAAGCTGGCCGGACATCGACATTGACCTCCCCAGCGGCGACCGCCGCGAGCGCGTCATCCAGGAGGTCTACCAGCGCTACGGCAAGCATGGCGCCGCCATGACCGCCAACGTCATCACCTTCAAAGGCCGCAGCGCCGCCCGCGAAATCGGCAAGGCCCTCAACCTCCCCCTCGACGTCATCGAGCGCTTCTCCAACCTTTTCGCCAACGGCGATTTTCCCCACACCCTCGACTTCGCCGCGCAGATGGAAAAATCCGGCCTTCCCCAGGGGCACGCCCGCGCCCCCGCTTTCGCCGCCCTCTACCAATCCATCTACGCCCTGCCCCGCCATCTCGGCCAGCACAGCGGCGGCATGATCATCTGCCAGGGCAAGCTCGACTCCATCGTCCCCCTCGAGAACGCCTCCATGCCCGGCCGCGTCGTCGCCCAATGGGACAAGGACGACTGCGAGGACCTCGGCATCATCAAGGTCGACCTCCTCGGCCTCGGCATGATGTCCGTCCTCCAGGACACCGTCACCCTTTGCGGCCAGCGCGGCCGCCCCGTCGACATCGCCCAGATCCCCACCGACGATCCCGCCACCTACGACATGATGCAAAAGGCCGACACCATCGGCGTTTTCCAAATCGAAAGCCGCGCCCAGATGGCCACGCTCCCGCGCATGAAACCCACCTGTTTCTACGACGTCGTCATCGAGGTCGCCATCATCCGCCCCGGCCCCATCCAGGGCCGCCTCATGCATCCCTACCTCGCGCGCCGACAGGGCCGGGAGGAAATCACCTATTACGACCCCGCCCTGAAGCCCGTCCTCGAGCGCACCCTCGGCGTTCCGCTCTTCCAGGAACAGATGCTCAAGATCGCCATGGTCATGGCCGGCTTCACCGGCGGCGAGGCCGAGGAACTGCGCCGCGCCCTCAGCTTCCACCGCAGCGAGGAGCGCATGGACAAGGTGAAATCCAAACTCGAGCGCGCCATGCGGGCCCGTGGCGTCTCCCCCGCCATCATCGAGCAGGTCATCGCCGCCATCAGCTCCTTCGCCCTCTACGGCTTCCCCGAAAGCCACGCCATCAGCTTCGCCATCCTCGCCTACGCCAGCGCCTACCTGAAAGTCCACCGCCCCGCCGAATTCTACGCCAGCCTCCTCAACAACCAGCCCATGGGCTTCTATTCCCCCGCCACCATCGTCAAGGACGCCCGCCGCCACCAAATCCACTTCAAATCCGCGGACGTCACCATTTCGGATTGGAACTACACCATCGAGGCCGACGACACGCTCCGCATCGGCCTGCGCGCCATTGAAGGCCTCCAACATGCCCACGCCCAGCGCCTCCTCGAACAGCGCTCCCTGCGCCCATTCAAAGACCTCGAGGACTTCAAGCGCCGCGCCCAACTCCACAAGGACGAGCTCCGCACCCTCGCCGAAGTCGGCGCCCTCAACGCCTTCGCCGACCACCGCCGCGCCGCCCTCTGGGAAGTCGAGAAAGCCCAGCACGCCGACGACCTCTTTTCGACCGTCGCGTCGCCAGCCGCCACCGCCCCGGCGCCCCTGCCCGCCATGTCCGAAATCGAGCGCCTCGTCGCCGACTACTCCGGCCTCTCCCTCACCATCGGCCCGCATCCCATGTCTTTCCTGCGCCAGCAGCTCAACGAACGCGATGTCTGGCGCGCCACCGACCTCCCGCGCGGCCGCCATGGCCAAACCATCCGCGTCGCCGGCAACGTCATTTGCCGCCAGCGGCCCGGCACCGCCAAAGGCTTCGTCTTCATCAGCCTCGAGGACGAAACCGGCGTCAGCAACGCCATCGTCGCCCCGCCCCTCTTCGAGAAACTCCGCCTCGTCATCACCCAGGAACGCTTCCTCCTCATCGAAGGCCGCCTCCAGAACACCGACGGCGTCCACGTCATCCAGGCCCGCCACATCGAGCGCCTCGACCACGGCCCCCTCCAAGGCTCCACCTCCTACGATTTCCACTGACCTCCGGCCTTGTCTGGTTTGCCGCGTTGCGCCACCTCACGGCGTCGTGCTCCACGGATTTCGGATCGGCTCGTAACCCACATGCCACGTCGCCCGCTTGATGTCCTGCAGCCGCATTTTCCCCGCGTGCCCGTCCGCGTAGCTCGAGTTGATCGCGCTCGGCAGCGCCTCCCCCGTTTTCACTTTGGCCGACCGCATCAGCGGATGCCGCGCCAGGCAAATGCGCCCCAGGCTTGACCCCGTCGACCCCGTGAACAGGTCCGTCGGCGGCAGGTCGCCCCGCCCCGGCCACGTGTCCGGCCAAATGGCGTCCATGAAAAACGGCGTCGTCGCCGGGAAGGGAATCGCGCTGTCCCGCTGGAAGAACTTCGGCTTCTCCGACGCCGTGATCCACCGGCTCACCCCGTTCGGGTTGCCCGTCTCAAAATAATAAAGCCACCCATTGATCGAGTAGCTCCCCAGCAAATTCGTCATCACCGACGACCAGTTCCACGGCGCCGCCGCGTTCCCCTCCGTGCTCGTCATCCCCTTGGGCCTCCGCGACGCCACCGGGCAAAGCCGCACATTGTTCACGCGGATGTCGTAATCCAGCAGCGTCTTCATCCACAGCGTCTCGGTCACCGTGTAATCCAGGGATTTTCCCGTGTCCTGCTGGTACATGAACGCCGCCACCGTCACCTGCCGCAGGTTGTTGACGCATTGCACATCATGCGCCTTGGCCTTCGCCCTCGCCAACCCCGGCAGCAACAAACTCGCCAGGATCGCGATGATCGCGATCACCACCAGCAGCTCAATCAGCGTGAATCCTCCCCTCTCCCCCCGCCCGGCCGTCGGCCGCGCCATGAAAATCGCAGTCATATTCAAAACAACCATTCGTTCGGCGATCACGCCACGTCCCGGAAAAAATCTCCGGGAACAATGGACGGCTTGGACACAGCCTAAATCCAAAATATCCGCCCGCAACTGCATTCCAGCCTCCACTCGACTCTTGTTTACTGGCGCCGTCCCAACCGCTATTCTCCGCTGATCCAGAACTCAACCGGGATTTTGTTTATGCATAAAGCGGTCGCTCTCCTCGCCCTCGCCACTTTCGGCTCCTCGCTCCCGCACGCGGAGGAATTGCGCGCCTTCAAGAAAACCCAGCTTCACGACCAATTCTGGAGCGAAGGCGCCAATTTCGGCGACCTCAACAACGACGGCGTCAACGACCTCATCGCCGGGCCTTGGTGGTGGGAGGGCCCGGACTTCAAGAAACGCCACGAATTCTACCCCGCCAACACCACGTTCGACCTCAAGCTCGGCCCCATGACCTCCGTCAAAGTCCCGGGCTTCCACGGCGTCCTTGGCCGCGACAATGCCTACTCCAACAACTTCTTCGCCTG
>CAZSXX010000415.1:0-3902 GCA_964611245.1 uncultured Verrucomicrobiota bacterium
GAGGGCGGGGGCGGATTGGGCGGTGGACTGGCCGTGGAAGCGCGGGGGATCGAGGTGGAAATCATCGGGCTTGTGGGAGGCATTGTTCACCGGGGAGCCGGAGCGGTTGGGGCCGAGCAGGGCTTCGAGGCGGGCGAGGGTTTCATGGAATTGATTGGGGTCGCGGAGGGAGGCTTGGAAGAGGCCGAATTGGTGGGACTGGGCCCGGGCGGGCTCGGCGCGGAGGGTGACGGCGATGATCGGGGCATCGGTCTGGAGGCTCTCCAGATGCGTGTGCAGCATGCGGAAGAGCGTGTTGATGTCGCGTGTGGGGGCGGGGACGGAAAGGGCGCGCTCGTGATGGGCCCCGGAATTGAGGGCGAGGGTCAGGCGAAGCTCCTGGGCGACCATGTAAACGCCCTCCAGGCGCCGGGAGAGTTGTTCGAGAAAGCGGCGGAGGATGAAGAGCAGGGGTTCGAGGGATTCGATTTCTTTTTCGAGCTCGATGGTTTCGGCAAAGTCGGCCGCCGGGGTGACCCAAGTGAGCGGTCGAGGGCGGGGAGGGGCGACGCGGTCCAGGAAATCGAGGATTTCGCGGCCGAAACGGCTGGCCAGATCATCGCGGCCAAGGGCGCGCAATTCGCCGATGGAGCGAAGGCCCCACTTGGAAATGACCTCGAGCAGGGGCGCGGGCAAGCCGGCGGCGTTGAGGGGGACGGAATGCAGGAAGGAGGCGAGATTATGGACAAAGAGGATGGGCTGGGCTTGGTGGGCGGCGAGGCGGGCGACGTCGGGATCGGCGGCGAGGCCGATCTGGGCGTTGAGCTCGAGGGCGCCGACGCGCGACAGGACGCGGTTGGCCCAGGCGTGGGCGCGGTCGGAGAGTTCGAGGGGCAGCTCGGCTTGGCCGGCGGGGAGGGCGAATTCGGAAAGGCCGCGCAGGTTGATGGCGCAGAGGCCGGGGGCGGTGGACTCGAGGAAAGGCGAGAACGCGGCGGCGCATTGAAGCACGGCTTTTTGCGCGGCGTCCTCCTGGATGGGCGAGCGGGCGCGGAGGGCGATTTTTGGGCAGCGGGCCATGGCCTGGGTGGGGGTCATGCCGGGCTCGACCGCCGCGGCGCGGGCGGGCGGGGTCATTTGGAGGACGCGGTTCCCTTCATCGAGGACCGCAAATGGGGACGCGCGCAAACCGTCGTGCAGGCGGAGGATGGCCTGGAGGGAGAAATTCGGGATGAGGAGGGCGGCGTACATCGTTCAAAAGGGCTTTACATTCTGTGAATGAGTGTTCATGAATCTGGTGAACTGCGGGCCATTCAGTCGAAGGGGAGAAGCGACATGAAACAACTCGAATTGGTTTTTCTTTGTGGGTTGCTCGGCTTGGGCGCAGCCCCGGCGGGGGCCGCCAGCCTGGTGTGGGAGCTTGAGGATGGCCCGGAGAGCGGCGGCTTTCCCTTCAACACGACGCTTTTCAAGATCACGAACACATCGGGGCCGGGGGTGGCCCTGACCAGTTTCGGGCTCACCATTGGCGATCCTCAGTATTTGTTCGATTATTTGGCCGGGCCACCCATCGAGAAATTCATCGGCGGCGTGGGGACTGAAACATCCACGCTCGCAACCGGGGACCGTGTGGATGACAACGCCGGAGTCAGCGCGTTTCTCTATCAGTTCGACGGCTTCCAACCGGGCATGACGTTCCAAGGGGAATGGGACATTGACAAAACCTCCAATGACTTTGTGGCGGATGCGCGCCAAGTGCTTTTCAACAATGGGGAGGCTCCCAATGCCATGGCGACATTCCATTTTTCCGACGGTTCGCAGGTCGGTTACACTTTCGGAGACCTGCCGGTCCAGGGGGCTTACCTCATCGCCATTCCGGAACCGAGCGCGGTGGCCTTGCTTGGGCTGGGCGGAGCCGTTGCATTGTGGCGCAAGCGATCCCAGCGAAAACGAAAGTAAGCGGGCGCAATTCATTCAGGCGCGGCGGGCTTCCAAGGGAAGCTCGTGTTGAACTTCGGCGCATTCGATGACGAGGCGTCGCAGCAGTTCTGGTTCACTGAGCGCAAACGCTTCCGCCGGCAGACTGGCGCGTAGAAAGAGGCGGTGTTTGGCGCTCCTGGCCAAGGGAGTGGGGGTGATGGCGACGAACGAAGCGGCCCCGCCTTCCACGAGGCGCTGAAAACGATACCATGTCGAAGCTGGGATTGCCCGCAGTTCGCGGGCGGGGTTCAAGGCGAGGTCAAGGATGATGACCGGGAGGTTGCCGTCGCGCAGGACGAGGTCCGCGCAGCGGATGGCTTGGTCCGCCTTTTGGCAGCGGAGCCAGAGGAGATGTTCGAGGGTGGCGTTGTCGAAGGCGCCGGGGTCGAAGGAATCGGAGCCGTCGATGAGGGCGATCCATTGGTGGGCGGCGGCGGCTTGGCGGATGATCTGGCGAAGGGCCAGGGCGCCGCCGAAAGAGCCTTCTGGCGCGCACAGTTCGGTGACCGATCCGCGTGGGAGGCCACCGGGGAGGGCTTGGTCGAGCGCGAACAGGCCGGTGGGCCAGACGGGGACATCACGGACCGGGGCGGGGGCGGAGGCGAGGCGCACGCCGGGGAATTTGCCGGCGAGCAGCTCTTGAATCTGGATGATATTGCTCACGGTCGGCTCCCGCGTGGCGGTTGGGCGTCCCGCCCCGGGCGGGGGGTGCAGCATAACATGATTTTGGGCAAAAAGAGCGAGCCCAAATTCGCACAAATTCGGCCCGGCTCAGGATCAGGTTCCGCGCTCATTTTTCCCCAGCCTGAAGGAGGGGGTGGGTCATCCGTGGGGGGTGGCGCCGAAAAAAGTTGGACGAAGCGCCTTGACAGGGAGGCGGGCCGGGCGGGTAGTTTTTTCCGCCATGAAGTTGGGGATCATCAACAGCGCGTTTCAGCAGGTGGGGATCGGGACGGTGGCGGGGTTGGAGCATGTGGGGCGGATTGGGTTTGATTGCGTGGATGTTTTCACGGAGGCGGTGGGGATCACGAAGCGGGAGGTTGCGACGGTGGCGCGGGCGTCGAGGCGGCTGAGGCTGCCGATTGTGTCGCTGCCGGTGGTGGCGACGGGGTTGGTGGATTTCAACGAGCCGGTGCGGGAGTTCCATTTGGAGCGGTGCCGGAAGTTCATTGATTTGGCCCGGGAATGGGGGGCGCGGAATGTGTTGCTGGTGCTGGGGGAGTACATCTGGCAGCGGGAGGTGATCCCGCCGGCGGCGCAGTGGCAATGGGGGATTGAGACGTGCCGGCGGCTGGGGGACCACGCGGAGAAGCGGAAGGTGGACATCGCGCTGGAGTTGGAGCCTTTCCGGCAAAGCCTGCTCAACAACGTCGATGAAATGGCGCGTTTTGTGGAGGAGTGCGCGCATCCCCGGGTGAAGGCGAACATTGACATCAGCCACCTGGTGTTATCGGACACGGGGCCGGGGGAGTTGGCGCGGCTGCGGGGGAAGGCGATCCATGTGCACATCAGCGATTGCGACGGGAAGGTGCACGGGGATTTGCCGCCGGGGCGGGGGGTGGTGAAGTTTGCGCCGTACCTGCAGGCGATCAAGGAATTGGGGATCGACGGGGTGGTGTCGATTGAATTGGAGTATTCGCCGGAGCCGGAGCGGATTGTGGAGTGGGTGGAGGAGGCTTACCGGGAGACGGCGCGGCTGATGGATCTAGTTGACCTTCGCGGGTAGGGTGTTGGTGAAGACGGCGGCGGAGTTGGCGAGGCCGAGGGCTTTGTCGCGTTTTTCAACCCAGTTCTTTTCGAGCCGTTTTTTGATGTCGTCCATCTCGGGATTGGTGATCAGGTTGAGGTGTTCGCGGGCCTGGTCGAAGAGGCCGACGGCCATTTCAACGCGGGCGAGGTGGATGTAGAGGCCTTGTTTTTCGTCGGAGGTTTTGGCCAATGGA
>CAZSXX010000416.1:0-3899 GCA_964611245.1 uncultured Verrucomicrobiota bacterium
GTAGTCCGCGCGCCGCTTCCCATTCCCCCCCACGCGCCCCCACCCCGGCCGCCGGGGGGCGGCGCGGGGTGTCGTTAGTTTAGATGACATGACGTTTTCGGAAAAGGGGCGATACTGAAATCACTATTTGGATATAGTGTGTAAGAAGTTCGGCTCTCAAAACTGTGTGCGAGAGCCGATTTCTTTTGTACCCGGAGGGTTTTTTGGAAGGCACGAAACATTTGACGGCGGCGGCCAGTTCGCGTACCCATCCCGGCGTGTCCAAGGAAACCACACTGATACTTTTTAAGCCCGACGCGGTTGGCGGCGGGTTTGTCGGCCAGGTTCTGTCGCGCTTCGAGGCGGCGGGATTGAAGATCCGCGGCCTCAAAATGCTGCGGTTTGGGAATGAACTGCTGGCGGAGCATTACGCGCACATCGCGGCGAAGCCGTTTTTCCCGGAGGTGCAGGCGTTCATGCAGCGGACGCCGGTCATCGCCCTCGCGCTGGAAGGGGAGGACGCGATCGCGCGGGTGCGGGCGCTGTTGGGGCCCACGGATTCGAAGAAAGCGGCCAAGGGGACGGTGCGCGGCGATCTGGGCGTGGATGTCATGGTCAATGTTTGCCACGCGTCCGACACTCCGGAGGCGGCGGCGCAGGAGGTGAAGCGGTTCTTTGGAGAGGGCGAGATTTTCGCCTATTGAGTTGGGGGCTTCCGGGCGTGTCGATAGTTTAGATGACATGACGGACCGGAGGAATCCCGCATACTGACACCACTATTTGGATAATAGTGTGTAAGAAGTTCGGCCCTCAAACGTGTGCGAGGGCCGGTTTCTTTTTTGGGGACCGAGTTTTCCGGGGTTGGCGCGCCGAGCGTCGAATCCATCCAAATTCGCCTTCTTAAAATCCCGTTCGCTGGGTGGGACCGCGGCTTTCGAGGCATCCCCCTCCAGCATCGTCACCATTTCGACCCCGGTGGGGTGGGCATTGGAGGAGGTCGCAAGGCTCACCTGGGCGACGGCCACAAACCGGGACTGACGAAGAAAGCCCGGCGTCATCACTAACCCGACTTTCGCAACTGGAGACGGAAACCGGCGATTTTTGAGGGGTTGATCGAGGCAGGCCTTTGGCTGGCAAGGAAGCGTTTTTCAAAAGTGGCTGTGGGGCAGACCTGCTCCCTTCTCAACGTTTTTTTTGCGCGTATGATCCCTCTCCGTCATGCATCTGAAGGTTCATTGGCGTTTCTAGGACGGCAAGGAGCATCGTTATTGGTCCATCGTGGAGAGCCGCCGTTGTTCGGGCCGTCGGGTCACGCAACGGCATGTCCTCTATTTGGGCGAGATCAATGACAGCCAGAAGGAGGCCTGGCTCAAGTGCATTGGCGCCTTCGATCCGGAAAACAAAACGCAAGTGCGCCTGGCTTTGTTTGCGTCGGATCGCGCGCTGCCCGATCACGCGGCGGACTTCGGCGTGCGGGTGCGCCTCGCCGAGTTCACCCCTTCAGCGCCCGCGGCAATGGGAGGCCTGCTGGCGCATTCTGGAGTTGTGGCGCGAGCTCAAGCTTGCTGGGTTCTGGCGGGAGCGTTTGCCCGCCAGCCGCGAAGGGACTGATTGGTATCACGTGCTGGCCCCGCTCACGGCCTATCGTTTGATTGATCCGGGCAGTGAATGGCGTTTGCATCGCGAGTGGTTTGAGCGCAGCGCGCTGGCCGATTTGCTGGGGGAGGATTTTTCGCTGGCGGCCAAGGATAATTTGTGTCGCGTGCAGGACAAGCTTCTCGCGCACAAGGAAGCGTTTTTCGTTTTTCTGAAGGAGCGCTGGCAAAGTCTTTTCGGCATCGCCTTTGATGTGTTGCTCCACGATTTGACCAGCACGTATTTTGAAATCGACGCGCCGGAAAATCCCGGGGACAAACGCCGGGGTGGTTACAGCCGGGACAAGCGGCCCGATTGCGCGCAGGTGGTCATCCCCTGGTGGTCACGCCGGAAGGTTTTCCGCTGGCTTACGGAGTTCTGCCCGGCGACACGGCCGACACGACCACGCTGCCATCCTTTCTCAAGAAGGTTGAAACCCAATACGGCAAGGCCCGCCGCGTTTGGGTCATGGACCGGGGCATTCCCACCGAGGAAGTCTTGAGCCAAATGCGGGCCAGCGATCCGCCCGCGCATTACCTGGTCGGCACGCCCAAGGGCCGCTTGGGCCAGTTGGGAAAAGAGCTGCTGGACTTGCCCTGGCAGGAGGCGCGCCCCGGCGTGGAAGTCAAACTCCTGGCCCAGCAGGGCGAACGCTACGTGCTGGCCAAAAGCCATGCCCGCGTCAACAAGGAACGGGCCATGCGCCAGCGGCAACATGTCGTCCGGGCCTTCGCAGGTGTGGATGAAGAGGCGGTCGCCGTCGGGGACGAGGCGGGCCATGAAGGCGTCGAGGTCGCGGCGGACGTCGGGGTCCGCGTTTTCCTGGATGAGGAGGGAGGCGGAGGTGTGGCGGATTTGCAGGGTGCAGAGGCCGTCCTGCAGTTTGGTGGCCGCGAGTTCCCGCTGGGCTTGAGCCGTGAATTCGATGAGGCCGCGGCCGTCCGTCCGGATTTGGATTTCAACAAACGCTTGTTTCACGGCGCGGTTTTTTTGGCGAGTTGTTCAAGGCGGCGGCTGGATTCGAGCATGGCGCGGCCGGCGTGGTAGGCGCCTTGCCACATGCTGGAGCGGGTTTTGTCGGGGGCGGGGGATCCATCCGGATCGCGGGTGGCCCACCAGCCGCCTTCGGGGGCGACCTGGTGGTTGGCGCAGAAATCGAGGGTTTTGGAGAAGGCGTTGTAGTATTCGATTTTGCCGGTGAGTTGGTAAAGTTCGAGGAGGCCGACGAGGGCTTCGGTTTGGACCCACCAGGTTTTGCGACTGTTGGAGGCGGGGGCGTTGAGCGGGCCGGATTCGAAGAAGCCGCCGTGGACGGCGTCATATCCGTGTTCCAGGGAGGGGGCGGCGAGTTTTTCGGCCCAGGAGCGATGGAGGCTGGGGGAGAGGCCGATGGTTTTCGCGGCGTCGAGGACCAGCCAGACGCATTCGATGTCGTGGCCATAGGAGGCGCGGAGGTTGTTGGGTTCATTGACGACGGTCCAGTCGCGGCGCCAGGCGTCCACATTGCTGTTGGCGGTGGGGTAGACGACGGTGGTGGTGTTGATGTGGATGAGTTCGTTGAGGCGCTGGAGGAGTTTGGGGTCGGGCCAACCGCGGTAGAGCTCGGCGAAGGCTTCCATCAGGTGGAGGTGGGTGTTGTAGGTTTTGACGCCGATGGCGCCGACGTAGCCGCCGCCGGTGGAGTTGGTGACTTCGGTCCAGTCGGGGTTGAAGAATTCAATGTAGCCGCCGTGGAGGGGATCGTGGGCGCGCTGGTCGAGGGTGTGGAAGAGGTCCTTGGCGGCGGCGAGGGCGGCCTCGTCGTGGCTGGCGCGGTGGTACATGGCGAAGGAATAGAGGGCGAAGGCGTTGAGGTAGGCGTGTTTGCGCGGGTCGAGGGGTTGGCCGGTGTCGGTGACTTTGGAGGCGTAGCCGCCGAGGATGGGGTCGCGCATTTTTTCGTGGATGAACTTGAAGCCGTGGCGGGCGGCGGCGAGGGAGCGTTCGCGCTCAATGCCTTCCACGGCAAGGGCGCTGAAGAACCAGACGTGGCGGGCCTGGAGGGTGAGGAACTTTTCGCCGGTGAGCTTGAAGCGGCCGGCGTCGTCGAGGTTTTCCATGTAGCCGCCGTTGGCCGGGTCGAGGCAGTGGGGAAGGTAGAAGTCGATGAGGCTGGATTTGAGGATGGCGCGGCATTGGGCGGCTTGGGCGAGGAGGCGGGATGGGGACGGGGGATTGGCGGCGAGGAGGGGGGCGGCCGCCAACAGGGCGCAGATGAGCTGGGATTTCATGGGCGGCTCCTGTAT
>CAZSXX010000417.1:0-3866 GCA_964611245.1 uncultured Verrucomicrobiota bacterium
CAAGTCAATCGCCACGGCGCAATGGTTGTGTACTTCAACCCAGACTCGGCCGGGGTCGAATCCCGCGGCGGCGGGAGCGCCTCGTGCCAGGATTCCGATGATCGCCACCGGAATCACGGAACTGGGGGCGCAATTCGTGACGGAGAGCGTGGCGGAGAGGGCGATGCCCATTACCACGTCGCTGCTGTTTGCGCTCGTTTGATGCAGCTCGACCGCGAGCACATTCGTGCCCAGCATCAGTCCGTCGATTGGCAATTCAACAGACTCAAGAGTTGCGTTCCCGACGTTGCGGGAGGCGAGGGTCGCGTAGTCCGGTGTGTTGTTGTTCACTCCAAGCGCGGCGAACCGCGTCCCGTTGAGATAGAGCACTGCGCCGTCATCGAGGATGGCTGTCAGTTTCAAGCTGAACCCAGCCAGGTTGGTTTCCACGACAAAGTGGGTTCTGAAATAGTAAGTCGAGCGTCCAATCGCGAGCGGCGTCGCGATTCCCGGTGCGGGCAAGCAGTCGCAGTCTTCGACTCCGAAGAGACCCTGGCCGACAGGCCATGCTCCATCCTGATACGCGGCGGATTTCCAGGCCTGGCCATCGAGGTTGGCGGTTTGGTTGTAGCGCCACGTGGCATTAAGCGGGAGCAAGGGCACATCCAAGGTTTCAACCGCGCATTCGGCGGCAAGGACGCCCGGGTTTGGCCCGCCCGCCGTGGGTTGGGGCAGAAGCTCCAGCGAGTCGCTTCCATTTGGCGATCGTCCCTCGGAGATGTCGGTGCGCTGGGAGTAGTAATTGACGGCGTCGATTCGCATCGCCTCCGGGTTCGTGAGGAGAATGAGACCGGATTCCGATGAGAGTTTGAAGTTCAGGTGCTCAGGTCCCCGGTCCGCATTGCCGTCCGCGATGAACGAAAGATAACCGCGGCCGGCAATGAAGGTTAGCGGCGCGATCGGATTGCGTTTCGGAGAGCCTGAGGCATCGGACAGGAACCATCCTCCCAAATCCACTGGCAGGGAACTCGGGTTGAAGAGTTCAACAAAATCGCCTTTCGCGGCGAACCGAGCTTCAGCCAGCCATTCGTTGATGCGCAGGGCGCGGCCGTCACCATAGGCTTCGACATAATTCGCGGCGCCGAAAGTGGGGCGGCAGAGCGTCCAGACTCCGTCGGGAGCGCGTCCGATGGAGAAATCCGGCAATTGAGGCCCGAAGCTGACGGCGTCCAGCAACTGGCCTCCCGAGGCGGGGTTGTCGAACAAGTAAACCTTGTCGCCAGATTGTTTGAGCTGAAATCCCGTCTGGAGTCCCGCGGGATTGGAAACGTCTTCGGCTCCGATTACGAGAAATCCGTTCGGGAGGAGCAAGGAATTTGCCGGGAAAACAAACTTATAGGGGTGGACGGCATTTTCAGTTATTCCCATGCCCGACAAATCAATGATGGTGTCTCCAAAATTAAAAACTTCGATCAGATCAGGAAATGCTCCGTTGGCACCGGGAAATAAAGTGTTCTTAGCCATCACCTCGTTGAGCCGGACGCGGGGTCGTTTCACGGGCTCAAGGCTGGAATCCACGACCCAGGGCGAGGATCGTGTGATCTGGGCGTCGAGGCCAAACAGGGGATCATCCTGGTACAGCCCGGAATCTCGTTTCCCCACCACTTCCACTTGGTGAGGGCCGTCAGCCAGGGCGGCGAGTTCGATGGGTGTGGCGATGGATTGCTCGGTACTCCAAGCGCCCGCATCGACGCGGTATATGTAGTGCGTCATGCCCGCGCCACTGGGCCAGTTGATGCTTGGGATGGCGCCACCGGCGCGGCCCAGGCCGATTCGAAGGGTTGCCTGATTGGGACTTGCCGGGGTTCGTGGTTCGCCCGAAATGGAGGCCCCGAGCTGTTGCGCGACGCCCATGTGCTGATCGTTTGGGCCGCTCGCGCGGCCCGGGGAGCCTGGTAAAAGGCTGAACCAATCCCGCAGGATTTGAGCGCTTTCCCACGTTGCAAAAAACGTCTCTGAGAGCTTGGGGACATATTTCAGGCGGGGATCGGCCGTGGAGTTGTTTCCCCCGGAACCAATCCAAGGAGCGGGCATGAGGTTGTTGGTGAACGTCACCAAAGCCTTGTCGAGGGACCGTGTCAGCTTCTCCACATCATAGATCACGTTCCCTTCGATGTGCATCCCGGCTCCCTCAGAGTCGCCTTCATCGGCGAAGTTCATCACCGCGCCGTCCGTGTCGACACCCCCCGCCTTGGTCTGGCGAACAACGGTGTTGTTTAGAAAAACATAGAAATTGCCCTGTTTCGCGGTCGCGGCTTGATCGCAGTCGTAGAAAATATTGCCGATGATGGTGAGTTCAGAAGTCCGGCCGCCGTAACTGCCTCCGCTGATGGCGCTGGCGGAATCGGGAGAACCGTTTTTATGAACATGCAAAAAGATATTGCCCTCGATCCACGCGTCGGTCCCGTCAAGATCCAGCGCGTCGTCCGACGCGCCGAGAAACACATTGTTGAGAAAATGATTGATGGGTGAGGGCCGCTTCCCTCCCGTGAAGTCCACGACGTCGTTGTAGCCAATCGGCAGGCCAAAGAGGCAGCGCTGGATCACACCGTGCCCTCCGTTCTTGATCCCGCCCATGCCATGCACCAACTCGAACTCGGCGGTGGCGTTGGGAAAGACGCAGTGCTGCACGACAAACGAGGAGTCGTCGAGCGACACGTACTGCACGGCGGTGTTTCCGAAAGTGAGATGATCGAGGAATACGGAGCCACCTGAGGAATGAATGGCTGTTGAGCCGTTGAACGCGAAGTGCGCGTGACTCAAGCGTGTTTCGGGCGACCCTATCCCACCATGCACGACAATGCCGCCCCAGTGATCGGGCGATCCGGGCGCCCGCGTGAAGTAAATGGGAGCGGTGGGAGTTCCTTCGGCCAAGAGACGGCCTCCGTTGGCGACAATCAGATCCGCGTTTGGGCCTAAAAAGATGCAAGTTCCAGGCTCGATCGAAAGGGTTGCCCCCGTGCCGATAGTAAGGCTGGAAGCCACCTCATAGGGCCCACCCTCCGCACTCCAGGCGGTGTCCGAGGAAATGACAGCTCCCGCAGGCGCCATCGCTCCGGTATCCCGCCAGACATCGACCGTGGCGAGACCCGATTCCCTTCCGTTTTCGCCCAGAGCTTTCACTCGCAAATGATTTAAACCTGGCTGGAGTTTGACCCCAGTGTTTGTCCAAACGCCCTGCCAGGGTGTCCAAACCGCGTCCTGTCCGTTGACTTGGACAGCGCGCGTCTCGATCGTGCTTCCCATGCCGTAAAGGGTGATCGTCGGGAGAGTGGTTCGAGGGTATCCATCGACGAGCGGCAGATCGTGCGAGACCGTGAGTGTGAGGGGAATCCGTGATAACACATAGGCCACGTGGTTGGAGTTGAATTGCTTCATGGCATCCACCACTTTCGCGTCCACGTAGGTCATCAAAAGTTGGTTCAACAAGGGGTTCATGCGGGCTGGGGAGAACACGGTTTCCGCGAGGTTTTTGAGCTCCCTATAATAGAGGGGAGCAAAGTCAGGATGTTTCATGAACCGGTCAAGGGCGGGGATGAAATGCGTCGTGCCTTCTGAAACCATCCGGAACAGTCCATTTTGCGGACTGGCGCTTGTCAGGCCCCGGCCCATCACCGAATCCATGTCGTAGGAGAGCAGGAGGAACCGCGGATCGGCGACTCCGCGATACATGGAATAGTCGTCGCCATAACCCGTGCTCAGGGAAGTTTCCGCATTAGCGAAGAGCGTATTGGCGGCGAAGTAAGTCATCCACGCCTCGACATTGGCTGCCTTTCTAACCGCATGGGAGTAGAACTCATACGTGGAGTTGTTGAGCGCATCCAGCA
>CAZSXX010000418.1:0-2054 GCA_964611245.1 uncultured Verrucomicrobiota bacterium
AAACCGTGAAACCCAAAGCGGCCCGCACTTAATTTCTAAACCAATTGCAAACTGTTCTTTGATATGGCTGGACAACGAATCAGAATCCGATTGAAAGCGTATGACCATCGCGTCATCGACCAATCCGCCACCGACATTGTCGAGACGGTCAAGCGCACCGGCGCTCGCGTCGCGGGACCCATCCCGCTGCCGACCCGCATCGAGCGTTTCACTGTGCAGCGCTCGCCCCATTGCGACAAAAAATCCCACGAAACTTTTGAGCAGCGCACGCACAAGCGTTTGCTGGACATCATCGATCCCACGGCCAAGACGGTGGACGAATTGAAGAAGTTGAACCTCCCGGCCGGGGTTGACATCACCATTAAGATTTGACCCCCATATGATCGGCTTGCTTGGAAAAAAATTGGGACAGACCCGCGTTTACGACGCCTCCGGCGCGTTGATTCCCGTCACGGTCATCCTCGCCGGACCCAATCGCGTGGTCCAAACGAAATCGGTGGAAACCGATGGTTACAAGGCCGTCCAACTCGGCTTCGACGACCAAAAGGAGTCCCGCCTCACCAAGGCCTCCCTCGGCCATGTGCTCAAGCACAAGGCGCTCCCCACCAAGCGCCTCAAGGAGTTCCGCGATTTCGAACTCGACGTGAAGCCCGGCGACATTGTCGGCCCGAAGATTTTCTCCGTCGGCGACTTTGTTGACGCCATTGGCGTGACCAAGGGCCGCGGCTTCGAGGGCGTCGTCAAACGCCACAAATTCCGCGGCGGCGACATGACCCACGGCGCGAAAGGGTGGCATCGCCGCTCCGGCGCCATCGGCCAGCGCTTGTTCCCCGGCACCGTCATGCGGGGGATGAAGATGCCCGGCCACATGGGCCAGGTCCAACGCACCACGCAAAATCTGGAAGTCATCCAGGTGCGCGACTCCGAGAACATTCTCCTCATCAAAGGCGCCGTCCCAGGCTCCAAGGGTGATTATGTCGTGATTCGCGGCGCCAAAAAAGGTTTGAAACAGACTCGTGGCGAAGTCAAGAAGCCGGGCGCCGCCAAAGCCGCGCCTGCCGCCAAGCCGGCCGCCAAAAAGAAGTAAGAGGACTGGTCAATGAAGATTGCTATTAAAAATATTGCCGGGAAATCCGCGGGCGAATTCGACACCACGTTTGAAGTGGTCGAGAATGGCCGCGGCACCCAGGCCGTCCACGATGTCGTCGTCGCCTACCGCGCCGCACAGCGCAGCGGCACCGCCTGCACCAAGACCATGGGCGAAGTCGCCGGCACGAACAAAAAGCCGTGGCGCCAAAAAGGCACCGGCCGCGCCCGCGCTGGCTCTTTCCGCTCCCCCCTCTGGCGTGGCGGCGGTGTCACCTTCGGCCCCAAGCCCCGCGATTACACCAAGAAGGTCTCCAAGACCACCCGGCAGCTCGCCCTTCGCAAGTCGCTGAGCGAACGCCTCAAAGCGGGCGACGTCGTCGTCGTCGACGATTTCAAGCTCGAATCCGGCAAGACCAAGGCGTTCCTCGCCGCCCTGAGCGCGTTGGAAATCGACGGGACCACCCTGATCGTGGCCGCCCCGGCCGACAAAAATTTGCTGCTTGCCGCGCGCAACGTTTCCTACGTGGAAGTCGTCAGCAGCAGCGATTTGAACACCTATCAAATCCTGAAATACGACAAGCTCGTTTTCACCCGCGGCGCGCTGGAAAAAGTTGAGGAGCGTTTGGCATGAACAGCTACGAAGTCATCAAAACCGTGCGGTTGACCGAAAAGGGCACCACGCAGGGCGAGAAATTTAACCAATACACCGTCGTGGCCGACCGCCGCGCGAACAAGGTGCAGATCCGCAACGCCGTCCAGGACCTTTTCAAGGTCAAGGTCGTCCGCGTCAACACCCTGAACGTCCGCGGCAAAGCCCGCCGGAAGCGCACCCATCAAGCCGGCTCCACCCCGGCCTGGAAAAAAGCCCTTGTCACCCTCAAAGAAGGCGATCGCATCAGCCTGACCTAATTTTATGCCAGTCCGACACTTTAGACCGCTGACCCCGTCCACGCGATACATCACCA
>CAZSXX010000418.1:2064-3860 GCA_964611245.1 uncultured Verrucomicrobiota bacterium
ACGAAGTCCAAGCCGGAGAAGAATCTCGTTGTCATCCGCAAGAAAACTGGCGGGCGCAACCACTACGGCCGCGTGACCAGCCGGGGCATTGGCCAGGGCCACAAGCAGAAGATTCGCCTCATCGACTTCAAGCGCAACAAGGTTGGCGTTCCAGCCAAGGTGGTCGCGATCGAATACGATCCGATGCGCACCGCCCGTTTGGCGCTCCTCGAATACACGGATGGCGAAAAACGATATATTATCGCCCCCGTTGGTCTTCAGGTCGGGACCACCCTTCATTGCGGCCCCACCGCCCCTCCGGATTTGGGGAATTGCCTCCCGCTCAAGAACATTCCTGTGGGCCAAGCCATTCACAATCTCGAGTTGACCATCGGCAAAGGCGCGCAGATGGTGCGTTCCGCTGGCGGTTCGGCTACCTTGATGTCTCGCGACGAAGGATACGCCCAAGTGCGTTTGCCTTCGGGCGAAATCCGCAAGATCAACGAGAACTGCAGCGCCGTGATTGGTCAGGTCGGCAACACCGAGCATGAAAAAGTGAAGCTCGGCAAAGCCGGCCGCGCCCGCCATCGTGGCATCCGGCCCCTCAGCCGCGGTGTCGCCAAGAACCCGGTCGACCATCCAATGGGTGGCGGTGCCGGCAAGACTTCCGGCGGTGGCCATCCGGTCACTCCCTGGGGTGTCATCACCAAGGGTTTCAAGACCCGCAAACGTTTTAAAGACAGCAACCGCTTCATTGTGGTGCGCCGCGACGGCCGCCCGCCAAAAATTAAGTAAGTAGCATATGGGACGCTCAATTAAGAAAGGTCCGTTTATCGACGGACATCTGCTCGACAAGATTGGAAAGCTGAACGCGGCTAGTTCCAAGAAGCCAATCAAAACGTGGTCGCGCCGTTCGACGATCACCCCGGAGTTCGTTGGCCACACGTTCAACGTCCATAACGGCAAAGTTTTTCAACCCGTGTTCGTGACCGAAAACATGGTCGGGCACAAGTTGGGCGAATTCTCCCTCACCCGGACATTCAAGAAGCACGGCGCTCACACCGCCAAGGCGGAAGCGAAGTAGTATGGAAGTTCAATCAATCACCAAGAACGTGCGGATGTCCGCGCAGAAAATGCGCGAGGTCGTCCGCCAAATCCAGGGGATGCCTGCGTTGCACGCCGCCGCTGTCCTCTCCGTCACGCCCCGCAAGGGCGCCCGGTTGGTCGAGAAAACCCTGCGCTCCGCCATTGCCAACGCCGAAAACAACGCCAACCTCGACCCCGCCACGCTCCATGTGAAGCTCGCCGTCGCGGGCACCGCGACCAGTTTCAAGCGCATGATCCCCAAGGCCCGCGGCTCCGCCGGCCCCATCGTGAAGCGCAATTGCCATATCAAAATCGTTTTATCTGACAGCTAATATGGGACAAAAGACCAACCCAATCGGTTTTCGCATCGCGGTCACCAAAGACTGGCGCTCCAAGTGGTATGCCGAGAAAAAAGAGTTCGGCAAGCTCTTCAACGAGGACCGCATGATCCGCGAAATCCTCAAGAAAAAGCTGGAATCGGCCTCCGTGCCCAAAATTCAGATCGAACGCGCCGCCACCCGCTGCCGCATCACCATCTTCACCGCCCGCCCCGGTGTCGTCATCGGCCGCAAAGGCGCCGAGATCGACAAGCTCAAGGAAGAGTTGAGCAAGATGACCGGCAAGGAGATTTACGTCGACATCCAGGAGGTCAAGAACCCCGAGATCGACGCGCAGTTGGTCGCAGAAAACATCGCCGTCCAGCTCGAGCGCCGCGTCGGTTTCCGCCGCGC
>CAZSXX010000419.1:0-3859 GCA_964611245.1 uncultured Verrucomicrobiota bacterium
GGCACCCCCGAAAAGCTCTTCAGCGTGTCATTCGGCAGCACTCCCGCCTCCGCCGCCGCCCCGCCCGATTGCGTCTCCGCCACCGTCGGATGCTCCTGCGGCTCCAAGTTCAGGAATTTCAGGCCGATCACCTCGGACGCCTTCGCCTCCAGTTGGAAAGTCTTCCGCACCCCGCCGCTCTCGATCACCACCGGCAAAATGTTCGTCCGCGCCAGCGCCGTGTTCTCGTTCACCTGCTGCCACGTCCGCGTCGCCCGCCCATTCACCTCCACGATCCGGTCCCCCGCCTGGATGCCCATCTTGGCTTCCGCCGAATCCGCCTCCACATACCCGATGAACGACGGATTCACCAACATCGGCAGGCCGACAAAGTAAATGATCACCGCCAGCACGGACGCGAACACCACGTTCATCGCCGGCCCCGCCACCGCCACCGCGATCCGTTTCCAAGGCTCCGCCGGGGGCAATTGTTCATCCTTGTTCCCGCCCTCGATCGCTTCGGACGTGATCATCTGCGGCAGTTTAACGAACCCCCCCGCCGGGATCCATCGCCACGAATACTCGATCCCATTCTTCGTCCACCCGA
The DNA here is from genome assembly GCA_964611245.1 of uncultured Verrucomicrobiota bacterium. Taxonomy (GTDB): domain Bacteria; phylum Verrucomicrobiota; class Verrucomicrobiia; order Limisphaerales; family SXQI01; genus CAZSXX01. The sequence continues at coordinate 587 of CAZSXX010000419.1, forward strand.
AAATCTTCGGCCCAAAACCAATCGCGAACGCCTCCACCTTCATGCCGCATTTGCGCGCCACATAATAATGGCCCCATTCATGCACAAACACCGCCGCCCCAAACAGGAACACGACGGCCGCCACCACATACAGGAACTCGAGGACTATTTGTAAATAATGCATCACTTCGCCCGGGTGTCCCGCGCGTCAGGCGAGACCTTAATTCCATTTGCCCCCACTGGCAACTCAACTCACCCTGATATCCGCTTCGTCCTCCTCCCCCCATCCACGCCCTCGCCGCGCCCCCCCCTTCAGAATTGCTTTTTCCCGCGCCCTCCCCATCATCCCCCGCAATGCTGATCGTGCTGGTGCATGTGCGGGTCATCCCCGAATGGATCGATGCCTTCAAGGCCGCGACCACGGCCAACGCCTCCGCCAGCCGCGCCGAACCCGGGATCGCCCGCTTCGACTTCGTCCAGCAAATGGACGATCCCGCCTGTTTCGTTTTGATCGAAGCCTACCGCTCCCCCGAAGCCGCCGCCGCCCACAAGGAAACCGCCCATTACAAAACTTGGCGGGACACCGTCGCCTCCATGATGGCCGAGCCCCGGGTCAGCGTGAAATGCTCGGCCATTGATCCCCCGGACGCGGCCTGGTGATTTCATGACCTTCGAGTTCGCCACCGCCAACCGCATCCTTTTCGGCCCGGGCCGCTTGGATGACCTCCCGGACCTCGCCCGCCGCCACGGCGCCAGCGCCCTCGTCGTCATCGGCCACCGTCCCGAGCCCTCCGAAGCCATCCGCCGCCTTCTCGCCGCCCGCGGCATTTCCGTCACCCCCTTCCATGTCGCCCACGAGCCGACCCTCGAACTGGCCAGCGAAGGCGCCGCCCAGATGCGTTACAAAACCTGCGACTCCGTCATCGCCATCGGCGGCGGCAGCGTCATCGACGCCGCCAAGGCCATCGCCGCCCTCGCCACCAACCGCCGGCCCATCCTCGATTACCTCGAAGTCATCGGCAAAGGCCAGCCCCTGCAAGCCGAGCCCCTCCCCGTCATCGCCATCCCCACCACCGCCGGCTCCGGCGCCGAGGTCACCCGCAATTCGGTCCTCACCTCCGCCGAGCACAAAATCAAGGTCAGCCTCCGCCATCCCTGGATGCTTCCCCGCCTCGCCTTGGTCGACCCCAACCTCACCCACTCCATGCCCCCGGCCCTGACCGCCTCGACCGGCCTCGACGCCCTCTCCCAATTGATCGAACCCTTCGTCTCCAACCGCGCCAACCCGCTCACCGACGCCCTCTGCCGGGATGGACTTGACCTCGTCGCGCGGTCCCTCCGCGCGGCCTTCAGCCATGGCTCCGACCCGGCCGCCCGCCGCGACATGGCCTTGGCCAGCCTTTTCGGCGGCCTTGCCCTCGCCAACGCCGGCCTCGGCGCCGTACACGGCTTCGCCTCCCCATTCGGCGCCATGTTCAACGCCCCGCACGGCGCCGTCTGCGCAGCGCTCCTGCCGTCCGTCCTCCGCGTGAACATCCGCAAAACCGCCCACTCCCCGGAGACCGCGCCGACCCACGCCCGCTTCGAAGAGATCGCCCGCCGCCTCACCGGGCGGCCCGCCGCGTCCGCCCCCGACGCCATCGACGCCGTCGCCGCCCTTGCCCGCGACCTCAACATTCCCTCGCTCTCCCACCACGGCCTGCGCCACGAACATTTCCCCGATTTGATCGCAAATCCGCCAACGCCTCCAGCATGCGCGGCAACCCCGTCCCCCTCGACGATGCCGACCTGGCCGAGATTCTCCAAGGCGCCCTTTAACTCCCATGTCCGTCCCCATCACTTCCCACACCACCAAGTTGACCCCGGAACAAGCCGCCACGCTCCGTGTTTACCTCCGGGACCACGATTTCATTTTCCGCGACGTCCCCTACGCCGATTTCGCCGGCGCCAAAGGGCAGGTCAATGTCGTCTTTTACACCAGCGGCAAGCTCGTCATCCAAGGCAAGGGAACCCAGGAGTTCGTCGAGTTCGTCCTCGAGCCGCTCATCCTGCAAGAGGCCAAAATTGGCTACGAGGAAGTCCTCAATCCCGAACTTCTCGCCCCCCGCATCGGCGTGGACGAAAGCGGCAAGGGCGACTTCTTCGGCCCCCTCTGCGTCGCGGGCGTTTACGTCAACGCCTCCGTCATCAAAGCCTGGAAGGACGCCGGCGTCCGCGATTCCAAGGCCATCGGCAGCGACAAAAAAATCGCCTCCCTCGCCGAAATCATCCGCAACACCCCGGGCTGCGTCTCCACCGTCATCCCCATCGGCAACGAATCCTACAACCGACTCATGGCTAAATTCAAAAGCGTCAACCGCCTCCTCGCCTGGGGCCACGCGCGCGCCATCGAAAACCTCATGGCCAGCCGCCACCTCATGAAGCCCCTCCCCGAGCGCGCCATCTCCGACCAGTTCGCCGCCGACAAAGCCACCGTCGCCAAAGCCCTCATGGCCCTCGGCCGCGAAATCGAGCTCGTCCAGCGCCACAAGGCCGAGTCCGACCTCGCCGTCGCCGCCGCCTCCATCCTTGCCCGCCACGAATTTGTCACCCGCCTCCAACGCCTCGGCCGCGACTTCAACCTCTCGCTCCCCAAAGGCGCCGGCAAGGAGGTCGACGCCGTGGCCAAGGAATTCTTCGAAAAACACGGCGTATCAGGACTCGCCAAAATCGCCAAAATGCACTTCCGCACCTCCCTCCGCGCCCAGGGCCTACCCGAGCCCGAGAAAAAAGAATGGCGCCGCCCCAAGTGACCCGCCTGCAACCTTTCGCCCGCTCCCGGGTTCTTTCCCAGCGGAATGCTTGAATCCCGCGCGAGGTTCGTTCACTCTTTGCCTTAAATATTTATCGAATATACGCCTATGCCAGCAATGCACGAAGTGGATTACAAAATTTTTGGGGACGACATGCAGTTTGTCGAAATCGAGCTCGATCCCGAGGAGGCCGTCGTCGCCGAGGCCGGCGGCATGATGTACATGGAGGACGGCATCGAGATGGAGACTATCTTCGGCGACGGCTCCCAAAAGAACAGCGGCTTCATGGGAGCCCTCATGGGCGCGGGCAAACGCCTCATTACCGGCGAGTCGCTCTTCATGACCGCCTTCATGAACAAGGCCATGGGCAAAAAGAAAGTCGCCTTTGGCGCCCCCTACCCCGGCAAAATCGTGCCCGTCAAATTGAGCGACTTGGGCGGCGAGCTCATCGCCCAAAAGGATTCCTTCCTCTGCGGCGCCAAGGGCGTCAGCATCGGCATCG
>CAZSXX010000420.1:0-3853 GCA_964611245.1 uncultured Verrucomicrobiota bacterium
GCTGGGGCTGTGGTTTGTTCGCGCCGTTGGCCTCGCGGACCGGGCGATTCTCTGTTTTTGTCATCAAGCTCATAATGTAAAATGGGTTAAGGTTCTTCTTTCGGGTTAGACATTCACTTCGATTTGCCGGGGCTTCGCTTCGGGAGCCTTGGGCAATGTCACAGTCAGGATTCCATCCTTGTAAGTCGCTTTCACGTTGGAGGCATCGACCTGTTTGGGGAGGATCACGGTGCGCTGAAAACGCCCGTAGAAGCGTTCGGCGCGGGAAGGTTCCTTTTCACCGTAGTTCTTCTCCACCTTGCGTTCCCCCGCGATGGTCAAACTTCCATCATGGAGGGAAATGTCGATGTCCTCCTTCTTCAAGCCCGGCAGTTCCGCGGTGGCGACCAAGTTGTCTTTATCCTCGTAAAGGTCCAGCGCGGGGGCCCACGTGTTGAAGTCCTCCGATCCAGCCCCAAACTCGGCCAGCGGGGACTCGAATATACGGTTGATCTCGTTGCGGAGGGTGCTGAGTTGATCCAAAGGTGACCAATTCCAAGTCTCCGCAGGGTTAATTCGCATGAGTCTCATATTCAATTCCTTTCCAAATTGGTTCATTGTCTATCCCCAATAAAAAGCTTCGGGCGTGCCAGACAAAACCCCCACTGCCAGCCAGGACACAAACCACCTTGTTTAAGCCACTTACGAAAAACCAGTCAGGAGAACCGTCTTCTTATAAAGGGACACAGTGACCCATTTGAAAATGAAATGGAGGGACAAAGCGTGCGTCCGATTGGCACACTATTTTGAATTCATGCGGGAATAGTAGCCTGGCTTGGCAAGGAGTTCGGCCGGTGTTCCCTTCTCCACCAAACGGCCCCGGTCAAGGACCAAGATTCGGTCGACCGCCTGAATGGTGGAGAGCCGGTGGGCCACGATGAGCGTGGTGCGTCCGCGCATCAACTGGCGCAGGCTTTTGAGGACCATCTCTTCATTTTCAATGTCAAGGGAGCTGGTGGGCTCGTCCAGGAGAAGGATGGGGGCATTTTTCAGGAAGGCGCGGGCGAGATTGAGGCGCTGGCGTTCGCCAACGGAAAGGCGGGCGGCGCCATCGCCGACCACGGTCTCGTAGCCCCGCGGAAGGCGGGTGATGAACGAGTGGGCACTGGCGGCCTCGGCGGCGGCCTCGATTTCGGAGCGGGACGCGGACTTGCGGCCATAGCCGATGTTCTCCGCGATTGAAGCGGGGAGGAGGATGGGCTCTTGTTGGACGAAGGAGACTTGGCGGCGAAGGTCGGCGAGTCGGAAATCGCGGAGGTCGCATTGATCGATCAACACGCGGCCGGAGTCGGGATCGTAAAAGCGGGGCAACAACTGGAGGAGAGTGGTTTTTCCCGCGCCGCTGGGGCCAATCAGGGCGACTGCGGCGCCGGGCTCGATCGAGACGGAAATTTCGTGGAGGACGGGCGATTTTGGGTCATAGCCAAAGGTGACCTTCTCCAGGTCGATTCGGCCGGAGAGCGGGGCGGTGATTTGTTTGGCGCCGGGCCGGTCCACCACTTCGGGAGGGGTGTCGAGCAACTCGAGGACCCGGCCCGCGCTGGCGGAGGCGTCCGAGACGGTGGCGCCGACGTGGGAGAGGTGGTTGAGCGGCTCGTACAATTGGGCGAGGTAGGCCAGGAAGATCAGGAGGTGGCCGAGACTCAGGCGTCCGGCCTCCACCTCGCGGGCGCCCAGCCAAACCAACGCGGCCGTGCCGACCGCGAAGATCGTGGTGATGAGGAGCCAATAGAAAAGCTCGACGCTGTGTTGGGAAACCCGGCTTTGGCGGGCGGACTCGGCTTGGGCCGTGAAGCGCGCCTGCTCCTCGGGCTCGCGGACGGAGCTCTGCGTGAGGGCGATCGCGACGATGCTCTGCTGGGTGAGCGAGGAAACTTTGCTGTCGGCCTGGTGGGCCGCGACGCTGCGGGCCTTCATTTTCCCGCCGAAAAAGGCCATGGCGCCCAGGAGGAACGGGAAGGTGACCAACGCGGCGAGGGTCAGGCGGCCGTTCAATTGGAACATGATCACGACCATCACGGTCAGGGAGAGGAACGCGTTCAGGAAGGTGATCAGCCCCTGCTGAAACAGCGTCTGGAAGGCGTAGGTGTCCCAAGTGGACCGATAGACCAGATCGCCATGGTCGGTGCGGTGGTAAAAACGAAGGGAGAGGGATTGAAGCTTGGCGAAGAGGAGGCCGCGAACGCGGGCCAGGGCATTCAGGCCGGCTTTGATGGAGGCGAAGTTTTGGAGCGCCTGGAGGGCGCCTTGCCCGGCGTGCAGGACCAGGATGAGGGCGGCAAACACTCCGATCCGCGCGGCATTGTCCAAGTTCCGCAATGGGGATTCGATCCAAGGTGGAAGGGATTGGGAACCGAGGACGGAATCGACAATCCAGGCGAGCGGCCATGGTTTGAGCAGGCTGGCGCCGACGCTCAGGACCATCAGCCCCAGCGTTGCGGCGATTCGCGGGGCGTCCGGCGAGTAGAAGCGGGCGACGCGTCGAAGCAGGCTCATGGCCTTAGGAGCCCGCCTTGAAGAAACTGCGCTGTTTGTCGGAGATGGGCCGCCCTATTTTCTCGAGGACGAGGAGCATGTCCTGCCAAACCAGAGGTTTGGCCGCGAATCCGTTGGGGCGGAGAAGGTACGAGGGATGGAACGTGGGCATGACCGGAATGTTGCGGAACGACATGAAGGCGCCGCGGATTTTGCTGATCGGGGCGCTTTTGCCGAAGAGCCCGGTCACGGCGGTGGCCCCGAGGGCCACGATGGCTTTAGGCTGAATCAGGTCGATCTGGGCGTTGAGGTAGGGAAGGCAACGCTGAATTTCATCCGGGGTGGGGGGGCGGTTGCCGGCGGATTGGCCGGGGGTGTCGGGCCTGCATTTCAGGATATTGGCGATGTAAACGGTTCCGCGGTCAAAGCCCATCGCCTCGATGATCTTCGTCAGCAGCCCCCCAGCCCGGCCGACAAACGGTTCGCCTTGCTCGTCTTCGTCCGCGCCCGGCGCCTCGCCGACGAACATGATCGGCGAGTTGATGTCGCCCACGCCCCAAACGACATTCTTGCGGGAGGCGGCGAGGTTTGGGCACTTGACGCAAACCATCGCCCGGCTCCGCAGGTTCTCGAGGTCGGCCTCTTTGCTGCCGGACGGGGCCAGAATGATCGGTTCGGAGGCCGGGAGGGGAGTTGGCGCCGTGGCGACGACCGGGGAGGGAACGGTGGCGAAGCTCCGGCCCGGCGGCCTTCCGCCGTCACGGGGAGCGGGCGCGGTTGGTTGGGCGGGCACAGGCCTTTTGGCGGCGCCGGAGGTGAGCGCCGCGACGTTGGCGGAGTCGACCTTCACAAAGCGGGTTCCCTGGCGTTTCAAATCTTCGAGATGCTGGATGGTGGCGGAGAGGAGTTCATCGTATGCGTTCGGCATCGGGAGGAATTAAGCGCCGCGCCCGCGCGGGGCGCAAACGAAATGCGCTATTCCGAACGCTGGAGGGCGGGCGGCTGCCAAATGCGGCGGTTGGCGGATGGAACCAAATCGCGGGCGCCCAGTTCGGGAACGGGAAATTCGCTTGGTTCGTCCTCCCGCAAATGGCGGGCTTTGTCCGGGCCGGTGAGTTTTTGCGAATCGATTTTCTGCTGCAGCGTCATGAAGGCATGGAGCAGGGCCTCGGGCCGGGGGGGGCAGCCGGGGATGTGGACATCGACTGGGATATAACGGTCGATGCCCTTGAGGACATTGTAGCCTTGCTTGAATGGACCGCCCGAGATGGCGCAGGCGCCCATGGCGATCACGTATTTAGGCTCGGGCATCTGGTTGTAAAGGCGGACGACCTGAGGG
>CAZSXX010000421.1:0-3853 GCA_964611245.1 uncultured Verrucomicrobiota bacterium
CCATCGGATAGTCCGCCAGTTCTACCACCCACATCCGGCCGGACACATCCCAATCAACCGCCACCGGGTCGAGCACGAGCGGTTCCGCCGCCGCCAATTCCACGCGGTAGCCCGGCGTGACATGGATTTTCGCGAGCGATTGCTCCGGCGAAAGCGGGCGCGAAACCGGAGCCGTCGGCGCCGAAGCGATCGGCTGGCCCGAACTCGCGAAATGTTCCCTCGCCTCCTTCCCCGCCAACGCCCGGTCGTAAATTGCGATCTCGTCCATTTTCCCCTCCAGGCCCGCGAACCCATCATTCCGTCCCCCAAAGAAAAACTCCCCGCCCTCCGCGGGTACGGTCGACCGGATCATTCCCGAAATCTCCGGCTCGGCGTTGCCATTCAGGAAAACCGCCACCTTGTCCCCGTCACGCGCGATCACCACATGGTGCCACGTCCGCGTCGCCAGCGTCCTTTTCCCCACAAGCAGCGCGTCCTCCTTGTTTCCATTGAAGAAAAACAGCCTCCCCGCCATGCCCGGACGATGCGTTCCGCCAACCCCCACGTGGTCCCCATTCGCCTCCGCATCCCCAGGAATCCCGCGCGAATAAAGATACCCCGTGACCGGGCGCACCTCGTTCGGAAGTCCGTTCCAAAACCAAAACTCCACCGAATGGGCGCGGCCCACCCTCGAGGTGGACCGCAACCGCCCGCCCGCGAAATGAATCGCCCGGTTGATCTCTCCGGCTCCCGAAAACTTCGACGGCGTCAGCGTTGCGTCCGGCGAAACGCCCTCCCCACTTCCGGCCCCGGGTAGGTATAGGGCGATCCCAGCCTCAAGCTTCGCCGCGTTCCCATTTCCGCTCGCGTCCTCCGCCACCCCCCTCGCCATTTCTTCAAGCCGCCAATACGCAACCGGCTTGGCGTCCAAAATCTTCTTCGTGTGCGGCCCCAGCCCGGCAACCGCCGCAAAACGTGGCTTCCCGGACACCTCTTCCAGCAAACTCAACAGCGCCTCGACAATCTTCGGCTCCGCCTGCTCCTCCAACCCCGCCGTCCGTGCCGGCCAAGTCGTGTATCCTCCAAAATGGTGCTGCTCCGGCGGCGGGATGTACCCCTCCGCCCCGTTGGCCAACTCGACATTGAACACCGGCTGGATCGGGCTCTGGGCCTTGATCTTGAGTCCCGTCAGCGCATAAACCTCATTCGGGATCGCCGCAATCCCGATCCCCCCGATTTCAATCGCCTGCAACACCAGCTCAGTCGTCGGTTTCTCGTGCAGGTAAATCGCCTCCAATGCATAGATCTCGGGAAGCGATTGCGGCAGCCTCCCTCCCAGCGTGGCCGCCATCTTCCGCGCCCATTCCAGCCGTTCCGCGTTCGGGGTCCGGTAGTTTAACTTCAGTTTCCGCTCCGCCATGCGCAGCCGGGGCGCCGACTCAAACTGGATGGTTCGGTGCGCCTTCTCCACGATCTCCGCAATCTCTTTCGCGTATGCCTCGTGGCCGATCTCCCGCCGCGGCGCCCCGTAATCCATCCACATCAGGTCACCGCTCGTGCCCTGGGACATCATCGCCACAAACGCCCCGTCCGCGGGATTGGCGTTCAGCCGCGCCGCCATCTCGTCCGCGAACTTCCCGAAGTAATCCGACGACAGCAGCGGGGATCCATAATAATGCTGGGAATAATTCGCCAGGATCGCCAACGGCTTTCCGTCCGCCGTCTGCACCGACACGATCGACAAGCCCGGATCCACCGGTCCCGACGGCCCAACCGCGTCCGGGCTCTGATGTCCCGGGTGCATGTGGGCGCGGATGTTTTGCTGCCCGAACGGGTCCGTCAACATCCGGTCCGGCCGCCGGATCCACCGGCGGTTGAAGGTGTGGTTCCACGCCTCCACCACGGTCGATCCAACCCGCGCGGGAACCAGTCGCGCATTGGCCTGCGCGATGACCTCCGCGATCTTCGGCGGCAGCCATGCGGCGTAGTTTGGGTCCACTCGGCTCCCCAGGCATCCCATCGCGGCCGGAGCCGAATGGGTGTGCGTCGCCGAGACCATGATCCGTTCCATCGGAATTCCCGTCTTCTCCTGGGCCAACGCCTTGGCCCGGTCGATCAGGTCGCGCGGCATCATGCACGTGTCCACCACGGCCAGGGCGATCCGCCTCGACCCATCGTCAAGGACCAATGCTTTCGCCTTCAACGGATCCACCGTCTTGTCCGCCTCCCGTTCCGTGAACATCGCGTTGACCCGCACCGGGAATTGCGTCGGCGAAATGTCCACCTGCGCCGCGCCCGCGCGGAAGCGGGCCTCCTGCGCGGCGACTCCCCCCACGAGGACCGCCAACAACGGCAACAAAACCACCCAGCGAAGTCTCATGCCCCGAAACCTATCCAATGGACTCGATCCGCGCGATATCGTTGTGCGACACCCTTCCCGTCCCCCGGGCCGATCCGCCGCCCACCATCGCCCTCAGCGTCCCCGCATCTTCGCGCTGACATTCCGCTTTGGCGCCTTGCGCCCCCGCCCCGGCCGCGCCGGATACCGCACATCCCCTTTCTCCTCCCCGGCCGTGCCGCGTTTCAGTTCCCGGATCTGGTCCCGCAATAGCGCCGCCTTCTCAAACTCCAGGTTGTTCGCCGCCGCCAACATCTCCTCCTCCAACTCCCTCAGCGTTTCCGTCACGTCAAAATTCCCCCCGGCGTCGTTGATCACCGCCTCCGCCTTGCCGTCTTTGCGCTGGATCGCCAAACTCTCCTCAATCGCGCGCGTCACGCTCCGCGGCGTGATCCCATGCTCCTCGTTGTGTGCGAGCTGCCTCTTGCGCCGGTACTCCGACACCGCCAGGAATTTCTGGATGCTGGCCGTCATCACATCGGCGTACAGGATCACCTCTCCGTTCAAATGCCGCGCCGCCCGTCCCGCCGTCTGGATCAAACTCGTCGCCGACCTCAAATACCCCTCCTTGTCCGCGTCCAGAATCGCCACCAACGACACCTCCGGCAGGTCCAACCCTTCGCGCAGCAGGTTGATTCCCACCAGCACGTCGAACTCCCCCTTCCGCAGGGACCGCAGGATTTCCACCCGCTCGATCGCGTCAATCTCGCTGTGCAAATACCGCACATTGATCCCGATGTCCCGCAGGTAATCCGCCAACTCCTCCGCCGTCCTCTTGGTCAGGGTCGTCACCAAAATTCGCTCCTTCAGCTCCACCCGTTTCCGCGCCTCATTGATCAAGTCATCAATCTGCCCTTTGAGCGGCCGGATCGTGATCCGCGGATCGACCAGCCCCGTCGGCCGCACGATCTGCTCCACCACCCGGTCCTTCGACCATTCCAGCTCCATCGGCCCCGGCGTCGCGCTCAGGTAAATCGTCTGGCCCTGCGAGCCCTTGAATTCCTCGAACGCCAGCGGCCGGTTGTCCATCGCGCTCGGCAGCCGGAACCCATGCTCCACCAGCACCGTTTTACGCGCCCGGTCCCCGGCGTGCATCCCCCCAATCTGCGGGAGCGTCGCGTGCGACTCGTCGATCACCAACAGCGAATCCTTCGGAAAAAAATCAAACAGCGTGTTCGGCCGCGACCCCGCCGCCCGCCCGCTGATGTGCCGCGTGTAATTCTCGATGCCGGAGCAAAACCCCATCTCCAGCATCATCTCCAAATCATACTCCGTCCGCATCTTGATCCGCTGCGCCTCCAGCAGCTTCCCCTGCCCCTCAAACCACGCGATCCGCTCCGTCAATTCCTCCCGGATGCTCAACGTCGCCCGCTTCATCTTGTCCAACGGCGTCGAAAACTGTTTGCTCGGATAGATCGTCGTCGCCTGCAACTCCTCAATCCGGTCCGCCGTCAACGGGTCGATCACCGTGATCCG
>CAZSXX010000422.1:0-3816 GCA_964611245.1 uncultured Verrucomicrobiota bacterium
ACATTGATCTCGCCGCTGCCGAGCAGAGCATTCAAAAGAAAGCGGTCGTGTACGACGGCGACGGCGACGCGCACTACGACACGATCTCGGCGTTCATCAAATCCATGCGCGGCAGCGATCCCGACGCGGCGCTCTACTGGCTCGCGAAAATGATCCACGCCGGCGAGGACCCCCGGTTCATCGCCCGGCGCATTGTCATTTGCGCGGCCGAGGACATTGGGTTGGCGGATCCCATGGCGCTCGTCCTGGCCGCCGCCGCCAACGAGGCGGCCGAGTTTGTCGGCTGGCCCGAGGCGCGGATTCCCTTGGCCGAGGCCGCCATCTATTTGGCCACCGCCCACAAAAGCAATTCGGCCATCGTCGCGATCGACGCCGCCCTCGAGGATGTCCGCTCGGGCCGCACGCTGCCCGTCCCGGACCACCTTCGCGACGCCCATTACCAAGCCGCCAAAAAGCTCGGCCACGGCGAAGGTTACGCCTACGCCCACGACCATTCCGGGCATTTCGTCGCCCAGGATTACCTCGGCGCCGCCCGCAGGTACTACCAGCCCACCGACCAGGGCGTGGAGAAAAAAATCCGCGAGCGGGTGGAAAAATGGAGGGCCGAATTCGGCAAGATCCACGCCGCAAAAAACTCGGGACAGGCCCCATGATCGACGCCCCCCAGCGGAAACAAACCCTGCGCGCCGAAGTCCGCGCCCGCGTCGCCTCGCTTGGCCCCGCGGCCAAAGCGGAGCAATCCTCGCGCGCCTGCCAAGCCCTCCTTGCCTCCCCCATTTTCCAGGCCGCGCACTCCATTCTCCTCTACATGCCGCTCCCGGACGAAGTGGATGTGGCTCCCATGTTCGAGGGGGCCCGCGCTGCCGCCAAAGCGGTCGCCCTCCCCCGCTTCGTGCCGGAAACCGGCGCCTACGCCGCTTTTTTCATCGGCGACAAGCCATTGCGGGCCGGGCCATTTCAGGTCCTCGAGCCCCCTCCGGATTTCCCCGTGCCCCTAAACCGGCTGGACTTGCTTGTGGTTCCGGGCTTAGGGTTTGACTGGCGGGGGGCGAGATTGGGGCGCGGCAAAGGGTTTTACGACCGGTTGCTTTCCGAGGCGGCCGGCGTGAAATGCGGGATTTGTTTTGATGAGCAAATCGTGGCCGGCATCCCGGTGGAGCCCCATGACGTGGGCGTGCAATACCTGGCCACCCCATCCCGCTGGCAGGACTGCCGGGGCGCAATCCCGGAATTGAAATGACGGAAATGCAATTTTTGGAGGGCGCTGGAATTTTCATCGCGGGCGCCTTCATTGGCTACGCCATCCTTCGCCACAAGGAGCGGCAATTCCGCGCCGCGCTCGCGCAAAAGGAGGCCAACACGCTCGACGCCGCCAAAAAAGAATCCGACTCCATCATCCGCGAAGCCCGGCTCTTGGCCAACGAGGAGGCCGTCCGCATCCGCAAGGAAACGGAATCCTCCTTCGCCGCCCGCCGGGAGGAGCTCTGCGTCGCCGAGCATCGCCTGAACCAGCGCGAGTCTCTCATCAACGCCCAGCTCGAAAGCTTGGGCCACCACGAGAAATCGGTTCTGGACCAGCAGAAATCCCTCCAAAAGGACCGCGTCGCGCTTGAGAACGAACGCCTCGAGCTCGCCCGCCTCTCCGATCAATGCCGGGAACGGCTCGCCGGCCTGGCCCATCTGTCCGAGGCCGAAGCCCGCGCCCTCTTCCTCCGGGAAGTCGAGCGGCAAAGCCTGAAGGACGCGGCGGACCTCTCACGCCACATCCTCGAGAACGCGAAATCGCGTTCGGAGGAGATGGCCCGCCGCATCATCTCCCTCGCCATCCAGCGCCACGCCGGCAACCACACTTTCGAGACCACCACCGCCACCGTCGCGATTCAGGGGGATGAAATCAAGGGCCGCATCATCGGCCGCGAGGGCCGCAACATCCGCGCCTTCGAGGCCGCCACCGGCATCACGGTCCTCATCGACGACACGCCCAACGCCGTGGTCCTTTCCGGCTTCGATCCCGTCCGCCGCGAGATCGCCCGCGAATCAATGCATCGCCTCATCCTCGACGGCCGCATCCATCCCACCCGCATCGAGGAGGTCGTCGCCAAGGTCACCGAGGAAATGGACGAAAACATCGTCCGCACCGGCGAGGAGGCCATCTACAAGCTCGGCTTGCCGCCCATGCACCCGGAGGTCGTCAAGCGCCTCGGCAGCCTCCGTTTCCGCCGCAGCTTCTCGCAGAACCTCCTCGACCATTCCATCGAGGTCGCCCAATTGACCGGCATCATGGCCGCGGAACTCGGGGTGGACCCGGCGGCCGCCAAAAAATCGGGCCTCTTGCACGACATCGGCAAAGCCCTGAACCACGAGGTCGAGGGATCCCATGCCTTGATCGGCGCCGACCTCATCAAGCGCCACGGTGAGGCCGAGGACATCGTCAACGCCGTCGCCTCCCACCACGACGAAGTTCCGCACACCACCGTCCTCGGCATTTTGGTCAGCGCCGCCGACGCCATCAGCGCCTCCCGCCCCGGCGCCCGCTCCGAGACCATGACCACCTACATCAAGCGGGTGGAGGACCTCGAACAGATCGGCGCCTCTTTCCCCGGCGTCGAAAAATGCTTCGCCGTCCACGCCGGGCGCGAGCTCCGCGTCTTTGTCCAGCCCATGGAGTTGACCGACGAGGAGGCATCCCAACTGGCCCGCAACATCGTCCGGCGCGTCGAAAATGACCTCCAATATCCGGGGCAAATCCGCGTCACTGTCGTCCGCGAAACGCGCTGCGTGGAGTTCGCGAAATAGATCCGCGGGCGCGCGCGCGGGGGGGGTGGGATGAGGCGCGCTCATTCGGGGTTCGAGGCCCCTAATACTTTCCCAAAAAGATTGACGGTGCCCGACCAGTGTCATTAGATTCCCTTGATTGATGCTGCGACGCATGCAACCATTCGATAATCTAATGATTCGGCCTTGGCCCGGCCGGGAGAGGGCGGTTTGAACGTCATTGCCGGATTCTTCGCGTCGTCCCTGGGCAAAAAATACATCATGGCCCTCACCGGCTTCGGCCTCTTCGGCTTCGTCGTCGGCCACATGGTGGGCAACCTCCAAATTTTCCTCGGCCCGGAGGCGATCAACCGCTATGGCTCATTCCTCAAATCGCTGGGCGAGCTCCTCTGGGTGGCCCGCGTCAGCCTGATCGTCATGGTCGCCCTCCATGTCTGGGCCGCCATCAAGCTCACCGCCGAAAACCGGGCCGCGCGGCCCATCGCCTATGGCGAATTCAAGCCGGTCGGCTCCAGCTACGCCTCTCGCACCATGATGATGAGCGGCCTCATCATCGCCGCGTTCATCGTCTACCATTTGCTCCACTTCACCGCCGTGGTGAAGGAGGTCAATTTCACCGGCGTGAACTTCGAGGCCCTCCGCGATGCCAAGGGGCGGCACGATGTTTACCGGATGATGGTCCTGGGCTTCCAGCAGCCGCTCGTCTCGATTTTCTACCTCGTCGCCATGGCCCTGCTTTGCCTTCACCTGAGCCACGGCGTGTCCAGCCTGTTCCAGTCGCTCGGGCTCAAAAACCGCCGCTGGAAGCCCGCGGTCGACGGCTTTGCGAAAACCATCGCCCTCGCGCTCCTGGTCGGTTACGCCTCGATTCCCATCGCGGTCCTTCTGGGGGTGCTGAAGTGATATGAATTTGGACGCGAAAATACCCTCCGGCCCGCTCGACCAGAAGTGGGACAAGGCGCGGCTCGAATTGAAGCTGGTCAACCCGGCCAACAAGCGCAAATTCGAGGTGATCGTCGTCGGCTCCGGCCTTGCGGGGGC
>CAZSXX010000423.1:0-3815 GCA_964611245.1 uncultured Verrucomicrobiota bacterium
CCCCTGGAACGTGTTGGTGGCGCGGTTCTGCAGATCAACCCGGCGCGGAAACCCGATGAAGTTCAATTCGTTGTCGCGCATTTTCATCTTCCCCAGCGGCGCGCGGGCGTTGACGAAATGCCCGGCCACACCCATCACCATCCCCCCGATGCCGCCCAGGTTTCCCCGCAGGTCCACGACAATCCCGGGCGAATTGCGGTGCGCATCAATGAACCGGTCAATGGTGGCGATGGCGGGAATCATCCAGAGGTTGAAGCTCAAGTAGCCGACGTCCTGCCCGCCCTTCGTCGTCAATTGGTTTGTTTGCGTCCGCGTGAACATCGGCGGCAGGTTCCCCAACTGCGCCGCCACTCCCGTTTCGCCCACGCGCGGAATCGAAAGCGCCACCCGCTTCCCCAATTCATTCTCCCCCTCCACGTTGCAAGGCTCTCCATCCGGCCCCTTCAACAGGCTCGACGCGTGCCGCCACAGCAGGAACTCCCGCTGGCGGGGAGTCACCTCCGGGCCTTGGACCGCCGGATCAATCGCCGGTTCGCCGTCAATCCGCTCCATCACCCAACCCGGCTGCACCCCCAACGCCGCCGCCGGGCTGCCCGCCTCCACACGAAAAACCACAATCCGGTCGCCCACCACCCGGACCTCCACCCCGATCCCTGCGTCTCCGGCGCGATCCCCGCTCCCCTTCTCTCGCGCGGTCGAGCCCTCCCCCGGGATGATCATCAAGTGTGAATGCCCCAGCAATTTGAGCATCTCCCGCAGCGCCGCGCGCACCTCCTCCTGCGAACCGGCCGCCTTCACCCGGGGCAGGAAATCGGCGCGCACCCGATTCCAGTCCAGCCCATTGAAATTCGTGTCGAAATGCGTGTCCCGGATGATTTCCCACGCCGCCTCCAGGGTTTCGACCGCTTTCTCCGGGGGCTGTGTCACCTGCGCCGCCGCTTTCTCCGGGACCGGCCGCTTCGAGGTGCGGCAGCCCCCCAAAAGCGCCCCCAAAATCAGCACGGCAAAAACTTGGGCGAAGCGCGCTCTCACGCAAGCCCCTTGCCGGCCCGCATCGCCACGCGGAGGTGATGCTGCGCCAGGGAGAGCGCGCACACGGCCGCCGTGTCGCACCGCAGCGCCAGCGGCCCCAGTGTGATCGGCCTCGCTCCCGCGACCATCAATTCCGCCAGCTCGCCCGGCGTGAAATCCCCCTCCGGCCCCACCCAAATCTGCACGCGCGGCGACGCGCCCGCCAAAAACTCGTCGATCTCCCCCGCGTCCGGATGCAGCGCCGCGACCAGCGCCAGCCCCCTCACCCGCCGCACCGCCTTGGCGAATGGAACCGGATTCTCGATCTCCGGCAAAAAGGGCGCCCCGCATTGCTTGATCGATTCGATGGCGATGGCCCGCCACTTGGCCACTTTCGCCGAATCCGCGCCAATCTCGACCACCGTCCGCTCCGTCAACACCGGCGCCACCCTGGCCACTCCCAGCTCCGTCGCCTTCTGCACGATCCAATCCATCACCTTGCCCTTGGCCACCGCCTGGAACAGCTCCACCGACTGCTCCGGCCGCGGCACGCGCCTCACCTGCGCGACTTGGAGATGCACCGCCTTCTTCTCGACGCGCTGGACCGCGCAGTCATAAATCCCTCCGGCCCCATCCATCACCTCAAAGCGCTCCCCCACCCGCGCGCGCAACACCTGCGCCGCGTGCCGGGACTCCGCCTCGTCCAGCTCGATCTGGTCGCCTTTGCAGCGGGCCGGTTCTGCGAAAAGGCGCCGCATTGTTTCAACGGAAGATGTTCTTGGCCTTCTCGAAAAAGCTCTCCCGCATCGGGCTCACGCTTGGGTCGCACAATTCCGCGAACTCCTTCAGCTTCGCCTTTTGCGCGCTGTTCAGCTTGGTTGGAACCTCGATCGTCACCCGCACATGCAGGTCGCCGTGCCCGTACCCCTGCACATTCTTGACGCCCCGCCCCTTCAGGCGGAACACCGACCCGTTCTGCGTCCCCGGCGGAATCCGGATCTGCGCCGGCTCCGTCAAGGTCGGCACCTCGATTTCCGCCCCAAGGGCCGCGTCGGCGAAATGGATCGGCACCTCGCAGACGATGTCGTCCCCCTCGCGCTGGAAAATCTCGTGCTCCTTCACGTGCAGCACCACATACAGGTCCCCCGGCGGCCCACCGCGCATCCCTCCCTCGCCGTTGCCGGTCGAGCGCAGCCGGGCCCCCGAGTCCACGCCCGCAGGAATCCTCAGCTTCACCTTGGACGCCTTTTCGCGCCGCCCCTCGCCATTGCACGCCTTGCACGGTTTCTCTATCGTCTGGCCCGCCCCTTTGCAGCGCGGGCAGGTTTGCGCAATCGAGAAAATCCCGCGCGCCGTCACCACCTGCCCCCGCCCATGGCACGTCGGGCACGCCTTCCGCCCGCTCCCCGCCTCGCCGCCCGACCCCCGGCACGGCTCGCAAACCTCCAGCTTAGTCAGCGAAATCTCCTTGTCCGCCCCCCGCACTGCCTCCTCGAACGTGATTTCCATGTCGTAGCGGAGGTCCGACCCCCGCTGCGGGCCCGTCGGGTCGCTCCGCCCGCCGCCCCCAAACAAATCCTCAAAAATGCTCCCGCTCCCGCCGCCGCCCCCGCCGCTGAACACCTCGCGGAAAATCTCGAATGGATCGTGGAACCCTCCGCCACCGCCCCGGCTGAACCCGCCCCCGCGCGACCGGTCAAACGCCGCGTGCCCATACTGGTCGTAGGCCGCCCTTTTTTGCGGGTCCGCCAGCGCCTCATACGCCTCGCCCACTTCCTTGAATTTCTCCTCCGCCCCTTTGTCCCCTGGATTTTTGTCCGGATGGTACTTCACCGCCATTTTGCGGTAGGCTTTCTTGATTTCCTCGGCGCTGACGGAGCGCTCAATCCCGAGCACCTCGTAATAATCTCGCTTGGTCGGCATGTCAGGAGGCTTTCCGGGCGACAACCACCGTGGCGGGGCGGATCAACCGGTCCCGCAGCTTGTATCCCTTGCGCAACTGCTGCAGCACTTGCCCCTCCGGAACCTCCGCGCTCTCCTGCTGGCTCACCGCCTCATGCAAATTCGGGTTGAACGCCTGCCCCGCCGCGTTGATTTCCTCCAAACCCGCCTCGGCCAAGGCCGACTTCAACTGTGTGGCGATCATGCTCACCCCTTGTTTCAACGCGTCCGGCGCGCCCCCTTGCGGCCCGCTCGCCGCCTGCATCGCCATCTCAAAATTGTCCAGCACCGGGATCAATTTTTCCAGCAGCGCCTCGTTGGCGTACCGGATCGACTCCTGCCGCTCGCGCGCGGCCCGCTTCTTGAAATTGTCGAAGTCAGCGTTGAGCCGCACGTACTTGTCCCAATTCTCCGCCGCCTTCTCCGCCTGCCCCCGCAGCTCCACCAATTCCTCCGGCGAAACCTCCAGCGACGCCTCCGCCTCGAACGAACCGCCCGATTCCTCCACCGGCCCCGCCGACGGGGATTGCAGCGGCCCCCTCTCGTTTTGTGTCGAATCACTCATGTTTTTTCTGGTAAACTGTCCGAAGCCGGGAACATACACAGTCCTCCCCCGCCCGGCAACTGCGCGCAAACCAGGGAATTGCCCGGAAATTCCGGCGACCCTTGAAGTGGGGCGCAATTCGCGCCCGTGAAGGGCCCTGAGAATATGGGTGCGTGCGCAGGCCGTCCGCCGTCGCCTTTCCGGCTCGATGCGCGTGAATGGAATGAATAGCTTGGCCCAACCGATCGCCGGCCGGACTTGCTGATCAGTTGCCCACCATGGTGGCTGAAACACCGGCCCCAGCAATCTGGGAGCCGAT
>CAZSXX010000424.1:0-3814 GCA_964611245.1 uncultured Verrucomicrobiota bacterium
GACTTTGCTGGTGGCGAGGATGCCGTGGCGGCCGTAAATCCAGCCGTCGGGGCCGAACTTCATGCCGTTGGCGATGTTGTGGCGGACGGCGCCGACGTCAAAGCCGTCGAGGAGGATTTTGGGTTCGCCGTCGGGGATGTCATCGCCGTTGGCGTCGGGGATGAAAACGAGGTTTGGGGGGCAGAGGGCGAAGGCTCCGCCAAAGCCGGGGAGGACGCTGGTGAGTTGGATGGCTTGATCCCAGAAGATGGTGCGTTTGTCGGACACGCCGTCATTGTTGGAGTCCTCGAGGATTACGACGCGGTCGCGGAGGTTGCGGTCAAAGTTGAGGGCGCGCTCGGAATAGGTGTAGTTCTCGGCGATCCAGAGGCGGCCGCGGGCGTCCATGGCCATGCCCATGGGTTGCTGGACGTCGGGCTCGGCGGCGAAGAGGGTGGCGCGAAAGCCTTGGGGAATGTGGATTCCGGCGAGGGCGTCCGCCGGTTTGGTGAAGGGAAGCTCCTCGGGCTGTGTGTTGTACGGCTTTGGAAATTCGGCGGCTTCCGATGACGCGAAGGCCCAGAGGGCAAGCAGGAGACAGGCCGGAGTTCGCATGGCCATGAAGGGTGTCAGAAGGGCGGGGGGCATCAAGCGATTTGTCCCCGCCGCGATGGAGTGGGGTTATTGGCGGGGAGCGAGCATTCGGTTGGCCCAGGCGATGAAGTGTTTCATGTTGGAGCGGTCTTCGTGGCCGCCATCGTGTTGGCGCCATGCGAGTTCGCCGTCGAGAAGGCCGGTGTTGACGGGGGGCATTTGGGCGGTGCGGTAGTTTTCGGTGACGCCGAGGTCGCGGGCGCCGAGCAGGCGGAAGACGGGGCCGGCGGCGACGGTGGCCATGTAGCTGCCCTGCTGGTCGAGCCAGTGGGCGTCGCCACGGGCGGGGATGCCGTAGCTGATGAAGGTGGGGCGGGGTGCGCAGAGGGCGATGAGTTGGTGGGCGTCGACGGGAAGGTCGCCGGCGTTCTTGGAGCCGAAGGTGGCTTCGGCAGCGCCGTATTTGAGGAAGTTGCCGGCCATCCAATGGTATCCGCCTGAGCCGGTGAGGTTTTCGACGGCCTCGCCGAAGTTCCGGCGGTGAAGCTTGGCGCCGCCCTCCCCAGAGGAGCCGACGAGGACAACGGCGAAGCGTTGGTCGAAGGCCATGGTGACGAGGGCGGCTTTGCCGTAGCGGGAGACGCCTTCGATGCCGACTTTCTTGGTGTTGACGGTGGGGTCGGTTTCGAGGTGGTCGAGGGCGCGGGAGGCGCCCCAGGCCCAGGCGCGGAGGGCGCCCCAGTCGTCTGGTTTGCGTGGTTGGCCTTTGTTGACGAGGCCGATGATGCCTTTGGTGAGGCCGGCGCCGTTGTCGGGTTGGATGCTGTTGGGCGTGACGGTGGCGTAGCCCCAACCGGCGGCGAGGAGTTGTTCGGTGGAGGGGGGATCGTTGTAGGGGCCGCCGAATTCGGGAGGGCGGTTGGTGGGGGCGGGGATGTTGGCGGGGCGGGGCATGCCGGTTCCGCCGAAGCCGCCAAACATCATGAGGAGGGGGACGGGGCCTTTGGCGGAGGCGGGGGTGACGAGGGTCATGCGGATGTCCACGGTGATTTCGGGGAACGCCGCATTGTCGACGTGGCCAATGAGTTGCCTGCCGTTGGCGAGGTTGGTCCCGACGAGGCCGGCGACGACGTTGGAGGTGACGGTCCAGGTGACTTTGGGGGTGTTTTTGGGGATGCGACCGACGATTTCGCGCTCGAAATCTTCGACGATTTCGGGGCGGCGGTGCGTCCACCAAGATTCGGCGGTGGCGACTTTTTGGCCGTTCTTGAGGAGGAGGGGGTCGGGGAGGTCTGTGTACGGGTTGGCTTTGGCGGGGTCGTAATTGGCTTCGTTGGTGGCGCCGGAACGGCCGCTGGGGCCGGGCCTCAGGCGGCGGATGCCGAGCTGGTCCATCATGTTTTTGTGGTCTTGGGCGGTGGTCCAGTTGGTGGAGGCGCCCGCCGGGGCGTCGGCAGTGCGGGCGCCGGGCAGGAGCGAGGCCGCCACGATGGCCACGAGGAGAGGCACCGGGACGCGAGTAAGGGTTGGGCGGGTCATGATTGACCATGGTATTGACGGGGTTTGAATATACAAGCCGAAGCAGCGGAAGCCTGGGATTTGGGGTTGTTGCGTGAGGTTGCGGGTGTTTTTTGAGGCGAGGCCGGCGGGGGGGCCGCCACGGACATCGCCACCCTGGGGGGCCAATTTCACGACCGCGACGGGAGGATTCGCGGTCCCGCCGGCCGTCCAGGCAATGGAATCCGGAGATCCGCCTGACAAGCATGGCCATGGGAAGTTGGGGTTGGCGGTCAGGGCCCATTGAACCAAGGTCCCGTCCCCACCCGTTTGGTAGCGAGGAAAACGTGAAAATAGCGTGAATGGCGGGGTTATTTGTGCGGCGGAAACGTGTTTTTGGGGAGTCGACCCAAAGCGCCAGCACCCGCGGGGTGGGTGAAACCAGTTTGGCGTGATGGGGATAAAAAGAAACACAAATACTATTATTATTAGAAATTTAACGCTATTTCTTATCATTCCTTCGACAAAGTTCATAACCATGCGCCCCAGTGACACGAAATGCCCAATCGCACCAATCGCAATGATCGAGGCATGCCCCTCGGCCTTTCCTTCAAAAACCAAATGTCGATTGCGACGACCTGACCCCTCTTGCTCCCATGGCGCCGGCCGGCTTTATTGACCGGGGAGCGGTTGGCCGCCCGCGCGTGAAACCCGGTAAAAACGCAGCGGCGTTTCGCCAGGGTGACTCGCTGTTCTGGGAGGGCCATCATCCACCCACCGGATGGTTCCGTCGGCGCTTTCCAACAGCGTCGGGTCCACGTTCCACTCTTGAAAGTCGGAGGTATATTGAACCTGATAACGGCCGCCGCTCCGGGCGTTGAAGGCCAGCACGGGCCGATTGAATCCATCCACGGTCACTTGGACGGTGATTGTTTCAACCGCCTCCACCGCCTCGACCACAAATGGCGCCGAAACATATTGGCAATTGTTTGTGTCCGTGGCCCGCAGAGTCAGGACATGCGCGCCGAGGGAAATATTGGTCCACACCAACGTGAAAGGAGCAGTCTCCGCGACGGCGACCCGCATCGTGCCCTCGAACAGCTCGACCTTGGCAAACGTTCGATTGATGGAAAGCCGCGGCTGAAACTCCGCGGCCTCGCCTGCGAAACGTCGCACGGGGCCAATCTCCGCCAAGCCAAGATAATCTGGCCGGCGACCACTGTGCCGCGCATCCTGGCCAAACACCGGCCAAAACGCGTCGGCGAGGTTCATCCCTGCGTGAATCCCATGCAGCGTCCCATCCTGCGTTCCGGCGAGCAGCGTCTTTTCGGCCGTAAGCATTTGGAATCCGTCGATGGGCGAGCCGTTCAACGGCGCGCGCGGATTCGACTCCCAGATCTTCGCGCCCAGCGCGTTCAAGGCATACACCTTGCGATCAGCGGAGCCGAAGAAGATCGATCCATCCTGGCCAATGGTGGGCGAACCGCGGATCGCGCCGCCCGCTGGGAATTCCCATTTCTTTTGGCCGCCATAAGTAATCGCATACACTTTGGAATCCGAGGCCCCAACGTAGATTGTGGAATCAGGCCCGATCACCGGTGGGGCGGTCAACTCACCGCCGAGGGAAAATGACCACAGCCCAATGCCCTGGCCGGAAACCGCCCGCAAACGGCGACCCGTCGTCCCAAAAAAAATCGCGCCGTCCGGTCCCAGGGCAAGGGAAGTATTGGGGGTCGCTGAAATA
>CAZSXX010000425.1:0-3809 GCA_964611245.1 uncultured Verrucomicrobiota bacterium
GTTTTGGTGCGGGGCCGTCTGTCGGCCTAATCCGCCGGGCCCGCCGCCGCCCCGATCTCGCTGTTTTGACTTGGGGATTGTTTCTCCGCCTTCGGCGCGCGGGCGGCCGCCGCCCCTTTGCCATGCTTGGCCCCTTCCCCATTGGCCGCCGGATCCCCGTCCTCAGATCCTTCGTCAACGTCCGTGTCGGTGCTCTCTTTGCCGCTCGGGTTCTTGGCCCGCTTGGCCCGGGGCAGCGGGCTCAGCATCACGTTCACGCTCTTGCCAATCAACTTGGCCGGGGCGTCCGGGTGGCCCCATGGCGTCACCTCGCGGATGAAATCCTGCACTTTCTTGAAGCCAAACTCCTGGTGCGCCATCTCCCGGCCTCGGAACCGGAGCGTCACCTTCACCTTCATGTCGTCGCACAGGAAGTCGATCGCATGCGTGAGCTTGGTGGCAAAATCGTGCGGGTCGATGTTCGGGCTGAGCTGTATCTCCTTCACGCGGTTGGCGTGTTGGTGTTTCTTGCTCTCCTTCTCCTTTTTCGCCTGTTCATAGCGATACTTGCCGAAGTCCACAATCCGGCAAACCGGCGGCATGGCGTTCGGCGCGATTTCGACCAAATCAACCCCCTTCTGGCGGGCTAGATTGATGGCCTCGGTGAGCGGCATGACGCCTAATTGCGCGCCTTGGTCGCCGATCACCCGGACTTCGCGGGCGCGGATTTTCCCATTGACCCTAACGAACGAATTGGACGGAGGAGCGTGCCTTGAGGGGAAAGGGCGGCTCAAAGAGCCCCCTTCAGTTGAAGTTTAACCATGTATCGGTGCTTGATTTCGTGTCATCCGGCTTATTAACACGTTAAAAATAGGCCGTTCCCGTTCGGAAGGCAAGTCAAAAAAAGCCGCCCATTGTTCGCCGAAAGGCTCCTTTCCCCCTCCCACAAACGCCCCTTCCGGCCGCTCAATTTCATCCTCGCCCGCGCCAAACGTCTCGGCGGTAAGACCCTTTGACGTTTTTGCGGTTGCCTTGCGCTGTTAATTCCGGTATCCCCAACACAGCAGTCGCCGGTGGCAGTCAACGTCGATGAAGATCCGTACGCCCAGCAAAAACGCAGCGCAGGCTTAAAACAAATCCGCCGATGCCGTACTCCGCCGAAATCAGCCGCGTCAACCCCAGTTGTTTCATCTTTCTGATCGATCAATCTGGTTCCATGGTCGAGCCGATCTCCGGCAGCGACAACAAGCGCAAATGTGATTCGGTCGCCGACGCCATCAACCGCCTCCTTCACAACCTCATCATCAAATGCGCCCGCGGCGAGGGCGTCCGCAATTTCTACGAAGTCTGCGTCATCGGCTACGGCGCCACCGTCGCTCCCGCGTTCAGCGGCAAGCTCGCCGGCCGGGAATTGGTCCCCATCTCCGAGGTCGCCAATTCTCCGGCCCGCGTCGAGGAGCGCGTCAAGGAAGTGGACGACGGCGCCGGCGGAATCATCACCCGCAAGATCAAGTTCCCCATTTGGTTCGAGCCCCAGGCCAAGGGATTCACCCCCATGGGCCAGGCCCTCAACCTCGCCCATAAAATCCTCTCCGAATGGGTCAACCAGCACCAAAACTCCTACCCCCCCATCGTCATCAACATCACCGATGGCGAGGCCACCGACACCGGTCCCGTCCCCCAGGCGGAGGCGCTCCGGAATCTCGCCACCTTTGATGGCAACGTCCTCCTCTTCAATTGCCATATTTCCAACCGCCCCGTTCCCCCCGTCATCTTTCCGGATTCCGATGGCGACCTCGCCGATGACCTGGCCCGCACGCTCTTCCAGGTTTCCAGCGCCTTGCCGCAATCGCTGCGCGAAATGGCCCGCAACGAGAACGTCAGCCTTGGCGAGCATGCCAGGGGCTTCGCCTTCAACGCTGACCTCGTGGAATTGATCCGCTTCCTCGACATCGGCACACGCTCGAGCAACCTGCGGTAGCGCCTGTCGCCATGGAGGCCGTTGTCCAAGCGTTCTGGGTTCCTAAGCTGGGCAACTCAGTCGAGGAATACGAGGACGCCTTCGCCTTCTCCCTTCCCAACCGTCATTTCGCCATCGCCGACGGCGCCACTGAGTCCTCCTTCGCGGATCGATGGGCCAAGTCCCTCGTCAACCAGTACGTCGCCAATCCGCCCGCCGTCGCTTTGGCCCAAACCCCTTTTCCCGAGTGGCTCGCCCCCCTTCAGCAGCAGTGGCGCGAGGGCATCGATTGGGAGAATTTGCCTTGGTTCGCCGAGGAGAAAGCCAAAAGCGGCGCCTTCGCCACCTTCCTCGGCCTCACTGTTTTTGACCCGGACGGCGCCCATAAAAGCTCCCTCATCGAGCGCACCACCGCGTTGTTCCGCAAGCACGATGCCCCCCAGCAATGGCGCTGGAAAGCCTTGGCCGTGGGCGACAGTTGCGCCTTCCACATTCGCGGGGACAAATTGGGCTCCAGTTTCCCCCTCTCCCGGGCGGACCAATTCAGCAGCCGCCCCATGCTCCTTTGCAGCAATCCCTCCCACAACTCAGGCGTTTGGCCCGAAGTCCGATATCTTCAGGGTGATTGCAAGCCCGATGATTTGTTTATACTTGCCACCGATGCCGTGGCAAAGTGGTTCCTGGAACAGCGCCAGTTGGGCGGCAAACCTTGGGAGGTTCTGATGGCCCTCGGCTCCAACGCTGAGTTTCAGGACCTCGTCGCCCGCCTTCGCGCCGACAAATCGATGCGCAACGACGACGCCACCGTTTTGCTATGCCAGTTGAAGGCCCCGGCCAAGCCGGGCCGCACTCTTTTCTTCCGTAAACAACACTCTTCTGTATGAACTGGCCCACTCACACCGACTATCAGGACGCCATTCAGAACCCCCAGATTTGCTTCAGCGAGCCCGACATCAAGGCGGGCGCTGCCGCCTGCGACATGCTTGGGCTCCCCCGCGTCATGTCCGGCAATTTCGCCAGCGTTTATGAACTCGCCACCGACGGCAAACGCTGGGCCGTCCGTTGTTTTGTCCGCCAGGTCGCCGGCCAACAGGGCCGCTACGCCCGCCTCTGCCAGCACCTCTCCGGCATCTCCCTCCCATGGCTCGTGAATTTCGACTATTACCTCAAGGGCATCATGGTCCGGGGGGAATGGTACCCCATCGTCAAAATGGAATGGGTCGAGGGGCTTCCGATCAACTCATGGATCGATGAGAACATCGCCAAGCCGGAAAAGCTCCGCGCCATCGCCGCCCAATGGCGCGTTCTCGCCAACGACATGCGCAAGCACAGCCTGGCCCACGGCGATTATCAGCACGGCAACATCATGGTCACCACCCAGGATGAGCTCCGCCTCGTCGATTATGACGGCATGTATTGCCCCGCCTTCGGCAAGGGCCGCAGCCCGGAGCTTGGCCACGCCAACTTCCAGCATCCCCGCCGCCTGGCCGAACATTACGACGACACGCTCGACAATTTCTCCGCCCTTGTCATTTACCTGAGCCTCCTCGCCCTGGCGGAGGAGCCCGCGCTCTGGAAGGATTTCTACACGGTCGACAATTTGATCCTCACCTCGGGCGATTTCAAAAACCCCCAAAACTCCAAAGCCTTCGCCCGCCTCAAAGCGAGCCCCAACCCGGTCGTCCGCCAGCTCTCCACCTTGGTGCAGGATTGCGCCGCCCGCTCAATTTCCGATGTCCCGTGGTTCGAGGAGGCCGTTCTCGCCGCCGAGGCGGGCACGCTCGAGGCGGAGGTCGCCGCCAAACCCGAGCCGTCCGCCACCGACAGCTGGCTGCAGGATGCCGGCGCCGCCGCTGCCTACGAAGGTTCC
>CAZSXX010000426.1:0-3806 GCA_964611245.1 uncultured Verrucomicrobiota bacterium
TCAATTCCTGGCGCGGGATGGCGTACGGGGGATTTGAGATCAAGCCGTTTTCTTGGGGGGCGCTAATCCTGACCTATCAAATCTACACGCCGTTCGCGACATCGAATTCGCCGCTGGACGACATGGCGCATTACTATGGGGTGACGGGGCGGTTTTGGCTGGGGCGGCGGGTGGTGTTCGAGGCGGGCGTGCTGGAGAACGTGGGCGTGATCGAGAACCGGAACTCGAGCGATGTGGTGTTCAAGTTCTCACTGGCCGCGCATTTTTAGGGGCTACCTGCGGGCGCCCTCAAGGATCTTGAGGTGGGCCTTGACCTGGGCGTCGGCGGGGTCGAGGCGGGCGGCCTCCCGAAAATGCCGCTCCGCTTTGTCGAGCAGGCGCTGGCGCAGGTAAATGACGCCGAGGGTGTCGTGGGCGATGGCGTCGTTGGCCTCCAATTCGAGGGCGCGGAGAAAACACTTTTCGGCGTCGGCGGCGCGGCCCTCCTCAAAATGGACGAGGCCGAGGTTGCCGAAAGCCTTGGCGTGTTTTGGATTCAGGCGGATGGCCTCCTGGAATTTGGCGGTGGCGATCTGGTTCAGCCCGCGCGCGCGGGCCATGACGCCCATGTAATAATGGGGCTGGTCGTCGGCGGGATCGGCCACGGCGGCCTTTTCAAAATGGGAACGCGCCTCCTGCTCGCGGCCCATCGCCATGAGGGACATTCCATATTTGACGTGGGCCCGGGCGTCGTTTGGGTTCAGGCTCAGGCGGTATTCCGCGAAGGCAATGCCGCTTTCGACCACCGCTTTCTCGGCGGCCCGGCGGAGGGTCTCGAGATCCCCCGCGGAACGGGGCAGGACCTGCAACCACAGTTCGGCCATTTCATCCACCGTTTGCACGCCGTAGCGGACGCGTTGCGGGGGGTGGTTGGGGTTGCGGGGATTATTGGTGGAGTTGTCGTAGCTGTAACGCATGGTCAGGACGCTGCCGCGCGGGGCGAAGACGGGCGTCTTGAGGCGGTAGTCGCCCTGCCAATTGAAATTCCAATCGGGGATGCGGATGAGCCAGTTGGTTTGGCCGGTGGGGAAGCGGACGAAGCCTTGCAGGTCTTTGCCCAGGTAATGCGCGTGCGGCAGAACGCCCATGACGTCGACATCGACGGGGAGGGTGAAGGAATCGGTGACGATGGTGTTGGATGCGCCCGGCGGGAGGTCGATCTTGTAGGAATTGAGGCCGATCTTGAGGGGGAAGCGGGTCGGCGGCTGGGGGGTGAAATAGAAGGCGATGGAGCTTTGGATGGTCTCGGGCTTGCCTGTGGTCTGCATGTGCATTTGCAGGACGAGGTCTGAGTTAGGATAGAGGCGCCAACTCAGCCCGTCGGGGTTGCGGGCGGGCCGTTTGCCCGGCTGCCAACTGAGGAAATGGCCGTCGGGGCTCATGGCGGTGGGCGGGGAGTCCATGCCGTCGAAGCCGGGCTCGGGATCGCGGGCGTCGAGGTCGCGGGAGGCGCGCGTGCGGTCCAGGCGCAGGAAGGCATGGTGCGCCACGGTGCGGTTGCCGGGCTGGAATTCGACGGCGGCGACGTATTGGGTGGCGGTGATGGGCACGGGGACGACGAAGTTGCGGTAAACGTCGCGGCCTTCGGCGGGGAGGTTGAAAACGGGCGTTTGGATGACGAGGTCTGGCTCGCCAAGGGTCCAGCCATCGCGCCATGAGGGGAGAGGCGGAAGGTCGGCGGGGTTGCCCTCGGGCGCCCCGGCGGCGGCCCAATCGGCCAGGAGCTGGATTTGCGGCGGCGACAGGACGCGTTCGCCTTCAAAATGCGCGTAGGCGGGGTCGGGCAGCCAGGGCGGCATGAGGCGTTGGCGGGTGACGTCGGCGAGTTGTTTCGCGCGGCGGGCGGCGTCCTGGAAGGTGAGGAGGCTGAAGGGGGCGCCCTGCCCCGGGCGATGGCAACCGGAGCAGTTTTGAAAAAGAATGGGGGCGATGTCCCGGGTGAAGGTCGGGGCGGCGGCGGTGGTGATGGCGCCGGTGAGCAGGGCGAGGAAGCAGCGCGCGGTCATGGATCCTGAATGACGCAGCCGACGGCTTCGAGGTGGGCGCTGGCGGGTTGGCGTCCGGCGAGCAAAGCGGCGATGGCCTCATCGAGATCATGCCGGGAGGGCTGGGGGCGGCCCTTGCCCAGGGCGAGGAACTGGTCGGTGACGCGACCGCGGTAAACCAAGGAGCGTTTGGCGTCGAAGATCGCCGCCTCCGGAGTGACCGTGACGCGGGCGGCTTTGACGAGCTTGTGGCCGGCGTCGCGGATGAAGGGCGCGGTGAGGAGGAATTCGCGGCGGTGGACGGCGACCTTTTCGGCGGTGTCGGAGGGGTTGGGATAAACGGTGGCGACGAGGACGCCGTTGGTGGAGAATTTGCGGTGAAGGCGCTCCATTTCCGGCGCGAGCTTGTTGGAGATGGGGCACTCGGAGCTGACGAAAATGAGGACGACGAAGGCGGCGCCGGACTCCAGGGGCGAGCGCTCCGGCGCGGCGCGCCCGGACAGCGCGAGGCAGCCGGCCAGGAGGATGAAAAGCGCGCGCGACAACATGGGATCAAATTACATTGAATCGGGAAAATGGAAACCGATTTGCATTGAGGCGGAGGCGCCCTAGTGTGCGGGGGCGACGATGAGTTTTGTATCCGTTTTCAACCAGATCCCGGTCGGAGAATTGATGGCGACCGCCCGCGGCGCGGCCGGGCCCGGGCGCGGCGGCGGGCTGCGGCGGTTCGCGGCGTTGATCAGCCCCGGCGCGGCCGGGCGGCTGGAGGAGCTGGGACGGGAGGCGCAGGGGGTGACCCGGCGGCGCTTCGGGAAGGTGATCCGTTTTTTCGCGCCGCTTTACCTTTCCAACGAATGCATCAACAACTGCAAGTATTGCGGTTTTTCGCGGGACAACCCAATCCTGCGGGTGACGCTGGCGGTGGACGAAGTGGTGAGCGAGGCGCGCTCGCTGGCGGCGCAGGGATTCCGGAACATCCTGCTGGTGGCGGGGGAGCACCCGAAGTTCATCTCAACGGATTACCTCCAGCGGTGCGTGGCGGCGCTGCACGCCGAGACGCCGGGGGTTTCGTTGGAAATTGGGCCGATGGAAACGGCGGATTACGTTCCGCTGCGCGCGGCGGGGGCGGAGGGGTTGGTGGTGTACCAGGAGACGTACGACCGGGCGGTGTATGAGGCGATGCACACGGCGGGCCCGAAGCGGAATTTTGACTGGAGGCTGGAGACGGCGGAGCGGGCCTATGCGGCGGGATTCCGCCGGCTGGGGATCGGCGCGCTGTTCGGACTGGGAGACTGGAGGCGGGAGGCGATCTGCCTGGCGGCGCACACGGAATATTTGCTGCGGCATTGCTGGAAGGCGCAGGTGACGGTGTCGTTCCCGCGGCTGCGGCCGAACGCGGGGGATTTCGCGCCGCTGACGGAATTGCCGGACCGGGAGCTTGCGCAGTTGATTTGCGCGTTCCGGATCTGTTTTCCGGACGTTGGGATTGTGCTCTCGACGCGGGAGCCGGCGCGCCTGCGGGACGGCCTGCTGGCGCTGGGCGTCACGCACATGAGCGCGGGCAGCCACACGGAGCCCGGGGGCTACACGGGGGCGGGGCGGAGCAACCTGCACACGACGGAGCGAGGGCGGATCGTAGCGCTGGCGGAGCCACCAACCCGGGGCGCGACGGCCCAGTTCGACATCGCGGATGTCCGGTCGCCGGCGGAGGTGGCGGCGGCGGTGCAGCGGCTGGGATATGAGCCGGTGTGGAAGGATTGGGATTCGGCGCTCTCGGCATAA
>CAZSXX010000427.1:0-3802 GCA_964611245.1 uncultured Verrucomicrobiota bacterium
CATGTAGCGGGGATGGACGAAAAGGCAGGCGGTGCCCCAGAGGAGCTTGATGCCGGTGCGCTTCTGCTCCTCCTTGAGGGCCTTGACGACGGCGTCGAGATTTTTGTTGGACTCGGCGAGGGTGGCGCCTTCGGGGGCGACGTCGCGGTCGTGGAAGGCGTAGTACGGGGCGCCGAGCTTCTCCATGAACTCGAAGGCGACGCGGACGCGCTTGACGGCGTTCTCGACGGATTGGGAGCCGTCATCCCAAGGACGCACGGCGGTGCCGGCGCCGAACATGTCCGCGCCGACGCCACGGAAGGTGTGCCAGTAGGTGACGGAGAAACGGAGCTGCTCGCGCATCGTTTTGCCTTCGACGATTTCGTCAGGGTTGTAATGCTTGAAGGCGAGGGGGTTTTTGGATTTCGGGCCCTCGAACTTGATTTTGGGGATATCGGGAAACGCGTCAGCCATATCGATTGGTCATCAATTAAAACGAGGGGCGACACTAGCGCGGGCGGGAAAGGCAGTCCAGCAAAGGTTTTGCCGGCGAGGGACGGAATTGAACGTGACAGAAGCGGCTTTGGCCGGTCCCATTGAGGAAGATTCACCAATCCGCAAAAAGGGCGCGCCATGCAGAAACTACGTTCGGTCCACTTGTATTTGGGATGCATTTTTGCGCCGATGCTGCTGTTCTTCGCCGTGTCGGGGGTGTGGCAGATTTTTGGGCTCCATCATGGATCGGAAACTTTGCGGGCCTTGTCGTCGATCCACAACCAGCAAAGGCTGAAACAGGGAGGGGTGTTCCTGGGCAGCCCGATGATGTCCGTGTTCGTGCTCGCCATGTCGTTTAGCTTCATTGTGACGACGGTCCTGGGGATCATGATGGCGTTCAAGTTTGGGCGGAGCCGACGGGCGGCATTCTGGTGCCTGGGGTTCGGGATCATTTTTCCGCTGGCGTTTGCGCTGTCGCGGCTGTTCTGACGGCGGGGATCAGTCGAGGAGGGCCCGGGTGATGGAGCGGAGAAGTTCGTCGAGGTAATCGGGGATGGCGGGGCCGTAGAAGGACATGGTGCGGGGCTCGTAGCCGTCGAGGTGGTAATAGCGGGAGGGGATGACGTAGCCGATGTAATCGCCGTTGAAGCTGGTGACGACGGCGTCGCCGCCGCGAGCGCGGGCGAAATCCTTGAGATCGAGGGCGAGCTCGCCGCTGAAATCGCACGGGGTGGAAAGCCAGATGGTGTCGCCGAGGCGGAAGCCTTGGAGGAAGGAATCGCGGTGGGGCGGTAGGAGTTGCTGAGTGAGCCATGGGCGGAGGCGGATGCCGTCGGTGAGGCGGGTGTTGAATTCGGGAAGGGAGACGTCGAGGGCGAGAATGCCGAAGGCGATTTGGTTGGTGGCCGGACGGTGGACGGAGGGGAGGCGGGGAGGGGCGTTGGAAAGGGCGACGCGGTCGAGGTTGCTGAGGAGGTTGGAGGCGAGGGATTGGCCCATTTGGAGGGCGCCGGGAAAGCCGCGCTCCGGGGCGACCGGGGAATGGCTGCCAACGCCGCCCGCGAGGAAGATGGCGACGCCGCCGGTGGCTTGTTCGATGGCGCGCTGCCAGCAGCCGGGGTAGTCGGCGCTGAATTGCATCATGTCGGCGGACAGGACGGTGGCGTGGGCGGAGAAGCTGCCGAGGATGCCGGTGCGGCCGGAAGTTTGCTTGATGAGGGCGTAGCTGAACTCGGGATCGACGCGGCCGAGATCGCCGACGAGGCGGTTGCGGATGAAAGGGCGGGCCTCGAAACGTCCATGGCCAAGCTGGGCGGGCTGGAGATCGGCGACGGCGGTGTGGGCGGCGCGGACGACACATTCGACGAACCACGCGCGGGAGCCGGGATTGAAGCCGCCCGCGAAGGCTTCGCCGACCAGGCCCTCGCCCCAGCCGCCGAGGCTGCAGTGGGTGTGGCTGGCGCTGAAATAAAGCTGGGCGCGCGAAAGGCCGAGCTCCTTTTGCAGGCGCGCGGCGGCTTCGTCGGAGACTTCACGGGGGACGATGAGGGCATCGATTCCGAACATCACGCCGAGCAGGCCGTTGACGCGGAGGGCGGCGGCCTTGACGAAGAGATCGTCGTGGACGCCGGTGGCGGGGCGGCCTTGGCGGTTGCCGTAGCCTGCGAGGGGAATGGACTGGAACTGGCCTTCGGCAGGATTGTCGGCCGCGGCGTTGAGCGTGGGGGTGAGGCGGGCCTGGCCGAAGCCGGCGAAGAGCTGGCCGCGCTCGATTTTATTGGTGGTGATGGAGGACGCGAGGCGGGCGGCGGTTTGCTGATAGTACGGCTCGCGGAAATACGGTCGGTGATCAACGCCGTCCAGGCAAAGGAACGCGGCCAAAGCGAAAAGAGCCAGGAATGGGACGCCCGCCCGCCGGACGATCTGGCCCGCTTTTTTCACGGGCGCGTGGGTTCAGGACCGATTTTGGAGGGGAGAAGGACCGCGCCCTTGATGAGGCGGCAGAACTCTTTTTTGGTGGCGTGATGGTGGGTGCCGTCCTTGCCCGCGGGGTCGAGGAGGGATTTGTATTCGACGGCGAGGCGCTCGAGGCGGACGATGCGGATAAATTCCCCGCCGGCCTGCCAGGTCTGGCCTTGTTGGAGTTTCAAAATGAGGGCGGGCGCCGGGCCGCGCGCTATTGGGCCGGAGCGCCGACGCCTTTGAGGGCGACGATGATCAGGATGATGATGGCGAGGACCAGGACGACGGCGACGCCGATGAAAATGATGGTGATCTTGTTGGACTTCTTGGCGAACGCGGTGCCTTGGAAGGTGGGGGCCTGGGTGCTTCCCTCCTGCAATTCGTTGAGCTTGACGCCGCCGCGCTGGACGACGCGGGTTTGGCCGGAGGCTTCAACTTTCTTGGCCGGGGCGGCTGAGGAACCCGCCGTTTTGGAACCGGGAGGAGGAGCCCCCTGTCCGTCCTTGCCCTCGAGGCGCATTTCGACGGTGCCAAGCTTGAGGATTTGGCCCGGCTTCAGGACGGATTCCGTGACTTTATCCCCGTTGATGAAGGTGCCGTTGGTGGAGTTGAGATCCTTGATGACAACGTCGTTGCCACGAAGGATGATTTCGGCGTGATGGCTTGAGACGGACGGTTCTGCGATCTGAAAAGCGTTGTCCTCGACGCGACCGACCGTCGTATTCTCCACGTTCAGTTCGTATATTCGACCGGCAAATCCTTCGCTCAACAGGACAAGTTTCGACATAGTCGGTTACGGTGAGGGGCATTATCGGCAGAGGCGGCGTCAAGTCAACCGGTTTTCCCTCGAATAATCGCGGTGCGAGCGATTTGCGGGGCGAAACTAATGTTTTTCGATGAGCTCGCGGAACTCCTGGAAGAGGACGGTGGAGTCGTGCGGGCCGGGGGAGGCTTCGGGATGGTACTGGACGCAAAAGATGGGCTTGGTCTTGTGGCGCATGCCTTCAACGGTCTGGTCGTTGAGGTTGACGCGGTTGACTTCGACGTCGCTGGGGAGGGAGGCGGGGTCGACGGCGAACCCGTGGTTTTGGGAGGTGATTTCGACTTTGCCGGTCTCCAAATCTTTGACGGGCTGATTGGCCCCGCGATGACCGAACTTGAGCTTGAAGGTCTTGCCGCCGAAGGCTTGGGCGAGGATCTGGTGGCCGAGGCAAATGCCGAACATGGGGATGCCGCTGTTGGCAAGCTCGCGGACGGTGTTGACGGCGTAGCCGAGGGCGGAGGGGTCGCCCGGGCCATTGGAAAGAAAAATGCCGGCGGGCTTGTGTTTGAGGGCCTCGGCGGCGGTGGCGGTGGCGGGCAGGAC